>JANPHP010000304.1:0-2109 GCA_031424495.1 Bacteroidota bacterium
CTCTTCGAGAAGCCATCCCCTCCGAGCTTGAACGCATCTGCTTAAAGACGCTGAACAAGCGTGTTTCGGATCGCTATGCCAGCGCCGCAGCATTGGCGGAAGATTTGGCAGCTTGGTTACAGCCGAAAGCGACCGAGCCAACCAAATCGCAGCACGACGAGCAAATAGTACCCAAAGGCTTGCGTTCCTTCGATGCAAGCGATGCAAGTTACTTTCTAGATCTATTACCCGGTCCTCGCAATCGAGAAGGTTTGCCAGAAAGCATCGCGTTCTGGAAACATCGCATCGAACAAACGGATCCTGAACAGACCTTTAGCGTTGGTTTGATCTACGGTCCGAGTGGATGCGGAAAATCATCGCTGGTAAAAGCCGGTCTGATACCTCATTTAGATGATGATGTCGTGGCGGTGTATATTGAGGCCACCGCCGAGGATACAGAAACCCGTATACTTCGAGGGTTACGAAAACGATTGCCGGAGTTGTCGGATCAATTCGGACTCATCGACACATTGACGGCCCTGCGACGGGGAGGCTTTCGTCCAGCCAATGCAATAACTCATGCGAACAAGGCAGGCGGGAAGCATACGCCGCAAAAGGTAGTCATCATCATCGACCAGCTCGAACAATGGCTAAATGCGCATCGAACGGAGGCCGACTCCGAACTCATAACTGCATTGCGGCAATGCGACGGGGGCCGACTGCAAGCGATCGTCATGGTACGAGACGATTTTGCGATGGCTGCTTCGCGTTTTATGCGAGCTTTGGATACACGAATCTTGGAGGGTCACAATTTTGCGACGGTGGACCTCTTTGAAATCGACCACGCCGTGAAAGTGTTGACAAAATTTGGGCAGGCATTTGGTAAGCTACCAGCACAACTCAGTAGGTTGACTGAGCCGGAACTGGAGTTTGTCAATACGGTGGCGGCTGGTTTAGCGGTAGATGGCAAAATCGTCTCTATCAGGTTGTCACTGTTCGCTGAAATGATCCGGAGCAAGCCTTGGCTGAATGCAACGCTGGATGAAGTAGGCGGTACTCAGGGCATCGGTGTGAATTTCCTGGAAGATACATTCAGCAGTCGTGATGCTAACCCGGACCATCGGCTGCATGCCGTCGCTGCACGGGGAATATTGAATGCACTGCTGCCGGAAGTGGGTACTGATATCAAGGGGCACATGCGTTCGCAGGCAGAGCTACTATCTGCCTCAGGGTACCAAGAAAGACCTGCAGATTTCAACGACCTGTTACGAATCCTCGACGGTGAGTTAAGACTAATCACTCCCACCGATCCGGAAGGCCATGATTCGCAAACCAAGGATGATTTTGTTCGCCAGTACTTCCAACTAACACATGACTACTTGGTTCCCTCGCTTCGCGAATGGCTAACGCGAAAGCGGAAAGAAACAAAGTGGGGGCGAGCAGAGTTAAAGCTTGCAGAGCGAGCTTCGACATGGAATGCGAAACGCGAAGATAAGCAGTTGCCAACTGTGATGGAATGGCTAAGTATCCGCAGGCTAACCGACAATAAGAAGTGGACCGCTTCACAGAGAGAAATGATGAATCGTGCCACCAAGGTCCACACATTACGATCAGGAATGGCCGTGGCGTCTTTGATTACCCTCGTGTCCATGGGTATTGTCGCCCGGGGGCAAATCCTTCGTCACCAAGAATACACTCGCATCGAAGGCCTTGTGGGGCGCCTTGTCAGTGCGGAACCAAGCCAACTCCCGGAGATCGTCAAACAACTCGATCGCAGCCCGGCAGTCGCCGCTGGTTTCCTCGCGCCAAGCGTTTCAATGGACGCAAAGACCGTCGACGAAAAGCGATCGCAATTGCACGCACGCCTCGCATTGGTCTCGCACGATAAATCGCTTGTCGAACCCTTGCTGGAAGAATTGCTAACCAACAAGGTCGCTTACATCGCTCCTATTCGTCAACAGTTACGTTCGTATGCAGGGGAACTAACCGAAAAATTGCGAACCCTTCTGCGGGACGAAAAAGCCGACGCCAGTCGTCGTTTCCGTGCAGCCACGGCGCTCGCAGATTACATTCCTGAATCTGAGTCGGCTTCGTGGACCGATGCGGACCTACAGTTTTTGGCTGGGCAAT
>JANPHP010000305.1:0-8995 GCA_031424495.1 Bacteroidota bacterium
ACTTCGGCATCGCCAAGATCAAAAAACTCATGTCCCTCAGCCAATATATTCTCGTCGAGCAGCACTTCCTCAGGGGCAAATAGGCTGCCTTTTTTGCGACAATGGATTGCGTAGGCCTTGCCAGTCTCGGTGCGTGAGTAGTAAAAAAAGCCGCCGAGTGGCGCGGGCACGGTGCTGTCGTCTTCTTTGATGCGTGCCAGCATCTCCTTGTACAAATCCTTTTGAAAGGCATCGGTATGGGCCATCATCGCCTTGGTGTAGGCATTTTCAGCCTCCAAATAAGCTTTGACTTCGGGCTTTTTCTTCTCACGCAACCATGCATAGTCGTCGGTGAGGGTGAGACCAAACATGGTCTTGGAGGTAGGTATTTTTTGAGCCTGCGGTGCTTTCATCATACTTGTAGGAGATGGGCAAAGGTATGAAATCAATTGCGAACCGCAGGGAATCGGGTTGTGCTAGCCTGTATTTTATTGACGGATAATTCAGATGTAGGTTGTGGGATGCCAAGCGGTACTTCCGCAGGGCGGATTCCGCTCGCCAAGGCTTGAGTTTGGACATCAGTCAGCATTCGCATTCCGCCCATCAGACCTACAAAACCAGGAAATGCCTATAGCGCTGGCTCAAAGCTGCTCATAGACCCTGATTTCCATGGGCCAGTTCCAGAAATCGATGATTTCTTCCATCACCAATTTGCGCCCTGCGGTACCGTCGTTGATGTTGGAGCTGGGTATTTGCTGGGTGCTCGTGAAATAGGTTTGGACCTTGCCGACACGGTCCAAGATCAGGTTTTTACCGTGGCTAGCCTCTACCCGCTCAGTGATCACCGGACTGAGCATGAGGTTGTAAGCGCTGTTGTGTTCTCTCATTTTCAGCAACGTTGCTTCATTTTTGTCTGCCCACTTGAGCAGCGGCATGCGGTCGCCAGGCTTTACGGCCGGCAGGTCTGGGTGCTGTGAGCGCTCCTCGACTGGCATAAGCCAATAGGCCGCCGGACTCAGTCCATTGGCGAGCTGAAAGTCGTGCAGACACAATTTGAATGCGGTGAGGTCCTTGCGTTTGGCAATATCCTCGATGATTTCAAGCGTGTCGCGCAAGGCTTGCAGGCGAGGATCATTGAGTTCATTGCCGGTCGCTTTGTAGATCGAATATTCGAGCCGTAGGTTGTTGAGAGCGCCACCTGCTGGAATGGGGCCTTCGACAGTAAAGCTAGGGGTATGTGAGACGATCTTGCCACCTTCATCCAGCCAAGCAATGTTTGCCCGCAGCTTGCCAAGTGCCAATTCCATTTTGTTTTCGATGCCGAGCACAATCCTTACCTCCACGATCTTCTGGTCGGTATGCAGACTGAAGCTCTCTACCTTGAGGCCGATACCGCTTTGCATCGCATCTAGCCCAGTGGCACTTGACAGCAATTGCCTGTAAGTCGGATGGCCTTCAATTCGATCCCGGTAGTCGCGCATGAATCCCTGCAATTGCTTGAATTCGGCTGGGGTGATGCCGCTGCTCAGCTGGATCGAGTCCATCGATGCGCGGTAGGTTTTGGAGACATAGGCGCTGTCGAGGTAACCACCGACACTGGCACCGTCGTCTTGTTGCTTTGCTCCACCGCAGCTCCACAACAGGCAGAGTGCCGCAAACATACTGTAGATCACAAATCGTTTCATGGCAATAAATAGCTGATTGACCATTCCAAGTTAGGAATTTGTGGGTGCTTGCCAAACTTAAATTGGGAATGGCCGGATGATGTGGGAGCTGCAGGTTTGAGTTTGCTGCTTGCAATGCTTGTGGGATGCGTTGGTTGGATCCATTATTGGGTTGCGCATCCGAAAGTATTGCGATTGCTTACGGGTTGATCCACTGAATCCACCTGTAGTTCTTGTAGCTGTGGGCCGAAGAATAGGGGGAATACGTGCCCAAGATGTCTCCTTGCAGGACGCCGGGGCTCCACTCAGCAAGACTTTGACGGCATTGCCTTGCTCACCATGGCGAGAATCGTTGAAGTAGGGCACAAAAAAAAAGTAGAGGTTTGGGTTCCTCTACTTTTGGTGTTGGTAGAATTTGGCGCTGTGAGAACCTTGGGAAGGTTAAAGTGCAGGCCAAGAATTGGGATGAACTAAATTGGTATTAGATAATTTTTGGTGCTTTATATGTCCTATAGATGCTGAATGCATTCGGATTCCATACAGGGGATGAAAAAAAGTTTCATTTTTTTCTGGCTCCCTTTGTGCAATAAAAAAAATCGGCCTCCAATGCGCTTGGAGGCCGATTTTTTATTGATCTTTTTGGGATCGATTACCAGATCGCCGAGCGTTTTTCTGGTGCACGGAACATTCTGTCGCCTTCTTTCACGCCAAATGCGGCATAAAATTCGGGGAAGCTGCTCAGTGTGCCGATCACACGGTACTCAGCCGGGCTGTGGGGGTTGGTGGCCACCATAAGGCGCAGGAATTCTGGACGCATGATGGAGCTCCAAATCTGGCCGTAGGCCACAAAGAAGCGCTGCTCGGGTGTATAGCCGTCTTGCTTGGCTGGGGCTGGCTTTCCTTCCAAGGAGCGCTTCCATGCCCAATAGGACATTTGCAAGCCGTGGATGTCGGCGATGTTTTCGCCGAGCGTGAGCTGTCCATTGATGTGGAGGCTGTCGGCGACGACATACTCGTCATACTGCGTCTTGACGACGGCTGCACGTGCTTCAAAATTGCTGCGGTCGGCATCGTTCCACCACTTCTTGAGGTTGCCCTCTGCATCAAACTTGCTGCCTTCGTCGTCAAAAGCATGGATCAACTCATGGCCGATCACTGCCCCAAATCCTCCGTAGTTCATTGCTGCATCCACATGCTCGTCAAAGAATGGTGGCTGCAAGATGCCGGCTGGGAATACAATCTCATTTTTGGAGGGATTGTAATAAGCGTTCACGATTTGTGGCGGCATGCCCCATTCGCCACGGTCCACCGGCTTGCCGATTTTGTCGAGGCGGTATTGGTAACCAAACTCGCGCAGCGCCATCGCATTCTTCAGATAGGATTCCCCGCCGATTTCCAGCTTGGAGTAGTCGCGCCAGGTATCAGGATAGCCGATCTTGGGCAGGATGGTCTCCACTTTGTGAATGGCCAATTGTTTGGTTGAGTCGCTCATCCACTCCAATTTGCTCAAGCGGTCTTTCATCACAGCCAGGATGTTGTCGACCATCCCGAGGGCGATCTTCTTGGCGTTTGCGCTGAAGTATTTTTCGGTGTATTTCTGGCCGAGGGCGAATCCAAGGCCCCAATTTGCGCCTTCGACGACGCGCTTCCAGCGTACTTTGATTTTCTCGGTGCCGCTCAGCTTCTTGTCATAGAAATCGAAGTTGGCCATGACAAAGTCGTTGTTGAGGTCGCTCGCGGCGCCATTGAGCAGATTGACCTTGAGGTAAACCTTCCAATCATCGAGGCTGTAGGACTTGAGCAATTGGCTCATTCCTTCAAAAAACTTGGGCTGCCCGACGTTGAAGTCGCCCGGGTTTGCAAGGCCAATGCCTGCAAAATAGCCTTTCCAGTCAAACTGCGGGGCGGCCTTGGACAGACCCTCGATTTGCATCAGGTGATAGTTGGCATCGGGATCGCGCAATTCGACCATGGCCATGGAAGCGCCGGCCATCTTGGTTTCCATTTCCATGCATTTGGCAGCATGTCCATCGGCAACTTCTTGCTTCTCACCAGACAGCACGAGCAATTTTGAGAGGAATGCAACATAAGCTGTGCGAATCTCTTCTTTGTCGGCGTCTTTGGAGAAGTAATAATCTTTTTCGGGGAGGCCTGTGCCGCCTTGGCCCAGGTTCAGGATGTAGCGCTTACTGTCTTTGGCGTCTTGGTCCACGTAGCAGCCAAAGAGGGGGCCCATGCCGCGGCGGTGCATCGAGGCGACCAAAGGTGCCATTTCAGCGACGGTCTTGAGCGCTTCGATCTTGTCGAGGTCCTCTTGGATGGCCTTTACGCCGAGGGCTTCGATCGCGGTCGAGTCCATCGCTGTTTTGTAGTAGTCGCCGATTTTTTGCTCGATGCTACCTTTGGCCGCGCCTGCTTTGCTGCATTCGGCCATGATGTCATTGAGGCGCACGACATTTTTCTCAGTGAGCTCGGCAAAGGAGCCCCAGCGGCTTTCCTCGGCGGGTATCGTGGTGCGTTTGATGTAGCCGCCGTTTGCATAGCGGTAGAAATCGTCGCTTGGCGATACGGTGGTGTCCCGATTGTCGAGTGACAAGCCGTGGTACTCTTGCAGGGAGTCGGCGCCGCCGCCAGTTGTCGGGGCGGTTTTTTGACAACCTGCGAGCAGCAGGGAGCCGGTTGCAACTGCCATGAGGCAGGACTTGAAATTAAAATCCAATGTCATTCTCTTTTAAGCTTTGGGCCGCAAATTAAGTGAGAAAATCGAGAATTCAGGGGCGAAAATTGCGGAATGTCGGGGAACGATCGGGGTGGCTACCGTCCTGAAATAGCCATGACACGACACCAATGGCATGCACCAAACATCCATCGCATCGACTTTCGTTGTTTTTGACGCGAGACTTCTTGAAGGATAGCAGATATTGGGGGATGGCTTTGGACTTTAGCGCGTGCAAGTCCTTGGTAGCGGCGCGGCGCTAGCACAGGCTTGCAAACGCGTGTCGATCCTCAGGATTGACGTTTCATGCGAATCCTACACAAGAAACCGAAAATTGTACAAGTAAAAGTCGAGGAACGCCTTTCAATTTTGTACTTTGTTCGCATCGCGAATTTGTGCTGTAAAAGGCTGCATTTTGAGCGGTAGGTTTCAATAGGATAGTTTGGTCTTGCATCGATCGGGCGAGGCTGCATTTGCAAGGAATATGGTAAGCATTGCAAAATATGTGATCACAGCGTGGCTAATCTTTGGGTGGCTCACGCTCGCTGCGCAGTTCGGTCTGCCTGCCCATTTGCCTGAGGGCCCTGTGCTCCCTGTCGGGGCCGTCGTCGACAGCGGTTTGCAGCACAGCCCAGCCTTGAGAGCCGCTGCGCTCGGGCTCTTGCAGCAACAGGATTTGGTCGCCTCGGCTGTCAATTTGCCCAATCCCCAAGTGGTGCTGCAAAACACGACTGGCAATTTTTTCACGGTGGGGTTTCAGCAAAACCTGGATTTCCCTACCGTCTATGCTGCCCAAAAGGAACTACAGGTGGCGAATGTTTCCCTTGCAGAGCGGGCGCAAGCTGTGGAATTGGAGGATCAAAAATACCTGCTGCAAGTGCTTTATGTAGAGTTGCAATACCGCTACGCGCTCTTGCAATGGAATCGGTCGCAAGACAGCGTGCTTGCCCTGCTGGCCGATCAGGCGGCTCGCCAATTTGCTGCCGGCGAGATTGATTATTTGCAATCTTCCTATCCTCTGGCAGCGTCTGCGCAGCAACGGGCGGCATTTGACCAATCCAAAGGTGAGTTTTGGGGCATCCTCTACAAGCTCAAAATGCTCGCTGGCATCGCGCAGGACTTCTTGCCATCGGCTACAAGCAGGCAACCCGATCCCAATTTGGCCAGCCTATCCTTGAATTTTGTGGGTGACAATGCGGCGCTCAGCTACCTGAGTCAGTCGGTCGCCGTCAACGGAAGGGCCTTGCACCTGGAGCGGCAGCGGGCACTGCCCAGCTTGTCGGTGGGCATCATCAACAATGGTGAGCGCGCAACGACCTACCCCAACCGCATCTACGGCGGTATCGGGATTCCCCTCTGGTTTTGGCAATACAAGAGCAAGATTGCGGCGGCCAAGACGGCTGTGACCGTGAGCGAGGCACGTTTGGATGCCAAGCGACTCGTGCTCAGCGCCGACCTTGCGCAAGCGCTGCCACAAAACGAAATGTTGTACCAAGGGCTCCGTTCCTACGAAACGCAAATTCTCCCCAATGCTGCCGCGCTCAAAAGCGCTGCCAACCGCATGTTTGTTGCCGGGCTGCGCTCCTACTCCGAGTATCTACGCAGCCTCAACGATGTCGCCAACATGGAATTGGCCTATTGGGAGACTTGGAAAAACTATCAATTGAATAGCATCTATATCCACTACTTATGCGGAAAACTCTGAACCTGAGGATGCGCAGCATTTTGCTCACAGTCGCGTTCGCATTCGCCTGCGTGCTCGCTTATGCACATGGAGGCGAAGACCACGGTGAAAAAAAAGCCACAAGCACCGTGATTCCTGTCGGATATTATGCTGCCGAGGCTATTTCTGACAAGTATGAGGTCCTGATCAAATACACCTCTTTGGAACCGGGCAAGGCTGCTGAGATGACCCTGTTTTTGGCCAATGCGCTTACGAATTTGCCGATCTCGGGTGCGAAACTGAAGCTCAGCAATCCGGAGGATGCCGCGCAAGCATTTATGGTTACGGCAAGCGATAGCGGCATTTATGCGATCCATACGCAATTCAGCGATGGCAGCAAGCCTGCAAGGGTTTTGATCGCGATCGAGGGAAAATTTGGTGCAGACTTGATCCAAGTCTCGGAAATCGCCTTTGGTGCGGAGAAACATGGCCGGGAAACGGCTGCAGCGGCCACACCGTGGCTGCAATTGAATAGCATCTTGGCCATCGTGTCGGCCCTCATCGTGGGATTGGTGGCTGGTCTGTTGATTCGCCGCAAACCGAAAGTCGCGCGTGTCGCCACCATTTTCTTGCTCACCTTTGCTTTGAGCACACAGCCACTGTCCCTGACGATGATGGCCCATGGCGATGAACCCCATGGCAAGACCCAGGAAACCAGCTCCGCCAATGTCTATACCGATGAATTTGTGGTGCTCAAAGAAACCCAGTTTCTCTTTGAAATTGAGACTGCAAAAGTGAACTCCAATGCACCTGGGAGCGCACTGACACTGCAAGGAACCATCGTGCCCACCGCGTCTGGCGCTGCGGTGGTGCAATCGCCGCAAACTGGAATCTTGAAAAACCTCCGTGTGAAGGTGGGCGAATCTGTACACAAGGGCCAATTGCTCGCCATGGTGGAGCAATCGGTCGATGCCAACACGCAAGTGGGCTGGATCACGCAACGCAATGGCTTGGAGGCCGAAAAGGAAGCCGCCAAAAAGAACCTCGACCGGCTGAATGCCATCAAGGACATCGTGGCAGGCAAAGACATCGACGAGGCCACGCGCCGCTACGCGACTGCGACCAGCAACCTTGACGCATTCCTCAAATTGCTCAATGGCTCTGGCGGCAACCGACTTACATCCCTCCTCGCCCCCATCGACGGCAAGGTGGAGCGCTTCAACTTCGCAATCGGTTCGACGGTGAATGCGGGGCAAGACATCTTCCAAATCACGAATTCTGACAAAGTGTATGTCGAGGCGCAGGTCTATCAAACCGATTTTGAAGCGGTGAAGGCCGGCAGCAGTTTTGTCGTCAGTACCAAGGGAGCTTCTCCCCTATCCCGCCCAGCTAGTTTGGTGACCCTGGGGCAGCGCATCGATGCGAGCAACCAATCCCAAAAAGCACTGTTTGAAGTGGACAATAGCGCGGGTACTTTTCGCTTGGGTGAATTTGTGGACCTGCAAGTCATGGACGTGGCTGGCGGTCAGCACATGACGCTACCCAACAATGCCTTGGTGGATTTGAATGGGAAGGCTGCGGTCTTCACTAAAAATTCTGCTGAGCGGATGAAGATCCGCTACCTGAACATCGATGAATCCAATGGCGCTGCGCCCAATGGTGCCTTGGGTTTCAGTGCCGACGAAAAAGTCGTCATCAGCGGTGCCTATCAGCTCAAAATGATGTATTTGAATCAATAAAACTCAATTATCCTATTCGGTATCTCTAGTATTTTATCTCATAGATTATGAAAAAATTATTCGTTTTGTTTGTCTCGATCGGCATGCTTGCCCTCGTGAGCTGCAATGGCGGCAAGGGTGGCGCAAGCAGCAACCAAGACAGCTCCAAGGTGGATTCCAGCGCTGCGCATGCAGGCATGGATCACGATTACACCTGCCCGATGCACCCCAATCAGCATAGCAAGGTTGCTGGCAAGTGTCCTGAATGTGGAATGGAGATGGTCCACAGCGATGGAGCCGTCCAAAAAACGTATTCGATGAAGCACAGTACGTCGACAGCGACGGTTGAAGCTGGCAAGGCCTTCACGCTGGCGCTCACGCCGAGCATCGTCGGCGAGGAAGGGCAGGCTGTTGCATTGGACCTGCATCACGAGAAAAAAATCCACCTCATCATTGTGAGCAGCGATCTTTCTTGGTTTTCACACGTGCATCCTGATTACCAAGCGAGTGGCAGCTATGACCTCCCAATTACGCTGCCTGCTGGCGGCGAGTACTTCTTCTATGCAGACTACATGCCCAGCGGTGGCACGCAACAATTGGAAAAATTCAGCCTCACTGCAAGTGGCAAGGCTGCAACGGCCAAGGTTTATGCCAAGGCGCAATTGTCTTCCAAAGTGGGTGGTTATGAAGTGAAACTAGCCACCGCCGATGGCAAATTGCTGAGTGGTGGCACGCAACATATTGCGGGCACCATTTCCAAGGGCGGCAAGACGGTGGATCCCAATTCGCTGGAAGATTATTTGGGTGCAAAGGCGCATGTGGTCGTGATCGGCCTCCAAGACAAGGATTACCTGCATGTGCATCCCGAGGTCGAAGGAGACCACTTGGATTTGCATGCAACATTTGCCAAGCCCGGCATCTACCGTGGCTGGCTGCAATTCCAAATGGAGGGCAAGGTACAAATCGCTGACTTCGTGCTTGATGTGGCGCAAGGAGCTGCGGCAGAGCCAGAAGAAGGTCACGAACACAGCCATGGGGAAGGCGCAGACCATACGCATTCGCATTGATTGAGGGATCGTTTTGTCGGGACGCATGGCATGCCGTCCCGACGAAACGCATATGCGTAAACTTAAGCAGCGTCATATAATTCCTCCGCAGCGCTTTTTCGGTTTCGAGTTTCGTGTGTGCAATAATATTGGATGTTTTGGAGTATCCATTTGACTTGTTGCCTGTCGGCTTCCACATACAGGTGAAT
>JANPHP010000306.1:0-5013 GCA_031424495.1 Bacteroidota bacterium
GGCGTCCCTACGGGATCAAATACAATATTTTACCCACCGCGACGTTGATTTTTGCAGGGATAGCCACAATTCTAATCCAGAACTGAGGTTAAGCAACTCAATATCCCCAAATCCACAATAAAACCTAATTGCAAATGCCCACGTCGACCCCAATGCGGGTTTCCAAATTTCTAATTCCTAATTTCTAATTCCTAATCCTCAATCATTCATTTCCTACTCTTCTTAAACTTCGGCCTCAAATTCGCTTCATAGTCTGCGAGTGTCGTGGATGCATAGAGCGCAATATACAATGCGCGGTCGGCATCTGTGTTCATGAACAGGGTGATGCCTTTTTTCGGATAAACGTATTCACCTTTGGGCAAGGGCAGCGTGCCGAAGTCCCAGTCGAGTTTTGCGGATGGCTTGCCGAGAGCGGCGAGCAGCGAATCGAAGGCGACGATTTCTGGGCTGCGCGCCTCGAAGAGGATGGCTTTGCCGTCGGCATAAGACATGCTCGGATGCTCATATCCTTCCAATTCAAAAAATAGCTGATAACCATTGCGAAACGAGGTGCCGAGCGGGCGGCGCATGACCTCTTGCCAATCTGTCGGCAGCGGGCCTGTCCATTTTGTCCAGTCACAGCCATCTGGGAGGCCCTGCCATTTGCGAAAATCTCGCTGCACGATCAGCTTTTCAGCGTGGGCGCAATCAGTCGTTTCGACGGGTTCTACCGCATCGGATGGCTGGATCATAGTCGTAGTTTTAATTTGGGAGGAGTCTGGACGCAACGTATTGACGGCAGTTGAGCCGCTGCCACAACCTGCGATTGCTGCCATCCACGCGATACAGGCGATGGCGATCGATTTTCGTTGGTGTAGTGCCCTCAAGCGTCGCCCATCAATTTGGTCTTGCCTCTGAAATAGCCCAACTGTGCATTGTTGATGCCCACGATGCCGACCATGCGCTCAGCCTCTTGGTTGGAGTCGTAGACGCCGACGTCGAGGTCGCCCACGTCGGGCACTTCTTTTTTGGCGTCGAAGAAGTCACCTTCGACCTGTGCCTTGATGGCTTTGAGGGTACTCGCGGGGAATTTTGCCCGCACATTCATCGTGTAAAAATCACAGAAGCCCTCGATGAGGGTATGCTCCTTGGAGCCGCCCAGTTTCTCTGCCCAGGTGTTGTAGTCGGCGTGGGCGAGCGTGTGGATGTATTCGTGGATGGACACGTGGAAGAGGGACCACAAGCGCTTGCGGTTCACTTCCTTGTTGGGATCCTTGAAGCGTTGCAGGTATTGGATGCCATTCAGTTGTGCGCCCTCCCAGCCCGTTTCCGTATCCAAAATGATCTGAATCTTGGCAGGCGTGTCGATGAAAGATTCGATCACGGGCGCCAATGCCTTGGCCTCGACCTTGTCTGATGGCGTGGCATTGTATTTTTGATTCACCTCGTAACAATTGGCGTCGATGAGGTACTCGACCTTGCCTTTTGCTTTTGCTTTCTTTTCATTGGGCTTGAGCACGGCATTGCGGTCTTCCTCATCCTTCCATCCGTCGATGAGGTTGGTGCCCATTTTGAAGGCCGGACCCTTGGAGAGTTCTCCGTAGACCTTGTCGGTGACGTCTTTGCCAGCATTGGCGGCGCCTTCAAGGTTGGAATCCTTGTGGAAGTTTTTGGCGGGATCCTTGCGCAGGTCCACATTATCCTCATAAAGGTCTTTGTGCAGGTCTTTGACCACCTTGGAGAGGGCGATCTTCATATCTGCTGCATATTTTGTGCTGTCTTTCGGGTCAAACTTAGCTCCGGCAACCGTTGGCTGCGGCTTCAGTGCGTTGACGGCAGCAGTCTTTTGGTCTGCAGTGAGGTTGCGCGAACCTTTGTTGGGATCTTTGGGATCAAATTTATCGGCCGCATTGAGGTAATCCTTGCGGGTATCAAATCGCGTGTCGAGGGCTAGTATCGTCGCTTGGTCAAATGCGCCTGTCTCGGCAATCTTGGCATCGTGCTGGTATTTTTTCAAGGCAGTGACCGTCTCATCGCCCATGCTCCCGTCCACACCATAAAGTGGCAGTAAATAACCCATGTCGATCAGGGCCTGCTGCAACTTCACAACCTTGATCCCCGAAGCTCCATTTTTGAGGGTTTCCTTGCCAGAATTGATCTTCTTGAGTGCGTTGTCGCCTTGAAAACGGGCAGAGTCTGCCTTGGTTTCCGGCTTGGTGCCATGATGATCCTTTTCTTCGGTTTTGAGCTCAAATGGCGGAGGCGTTAGCCTACGGCCTTCGGCAGCGGCCTGCTGTACAGGAGGTACAACTTTTTGAGGAGTGGCGAATTCTGACATGACGATTTTAGCTTAGACATTCAAATATACAGACTAATGTGAATCGATGATCGGATTCTTTCCACAAGGGGCTAGGGCTGGTTTTTGTGCTTGTGAATTGGTGTAGTTTGTTGATGGATGTGTATTGCTGTGTCCAGCGGCGTTGATGCTTTCGCCCCTGCGGGGCTTGGGATTTTGTGTGCATCTTGAGGCCTAGGGCTTTGCCCTAGGCTGACGGCTTTTGCCCTTTCAGGGCTGTTGGTCAGTCCAATAGCCCTGAAAGGGTGAAAGCTGTCAGCGATGGGCAAGGCCCATCGCTAGCGGGATAAGAAATGACACCTAGCCCTGAAAGGGCGAAAGCTTCATCGCACCTAATTGGTCTAACCAGTAGCAAATAGTCAGCGCGCTGTCAGAAGATTTGAATTTGGGTGCATTTTGGCCAAACGCCCCCATCCATCCCCCCCAAAAAAACACATCCGCCCAAACCGATGAACGATTTGGGCGGATGCCTTCTCTTGAATAGTGTCCAAAATCTTGGATTACTCCACGATCAAGCGCTGCGTGTTCACGATGTCGCCCATTTGCACTTGCACGAAGTAGATGCCTTGTGCGAGGCCATTGGTATTGACTTCGATCTGCTGACCACCGTTGAGGATGCCATAGCTTTTGGTGGAGAGTTTGCGGCCTTGAAGGTCGCTCACAGTCACTTGCACGTCGGTATCGCTGTTCAGATTCAGGCTCAACCAAGCGCTGCCATGTGTAGGATTGGGGTAGATCGAGACCAATGCATCAGGGGCATCAGGTGTGGTGATGCCGACGACAGCTGTACCGTTGACAAAGCCATTTGAGACGGCCTCGGCGATCGTGGTCTTGGAACCATTGTCGATCTCGCCGCCGTTGTCGATGAGCATGCCGACGATGGAGATTTGGTTTTCGTCCCAAGTGACGGGCACGTAAAACTCAAAGTTGAATGTGTGCACGGCACCACTGCTCACAACGGCTGGAAAGCCGGTGGCGCCCATAAAATTGGGGCTCAAGGCACGGGCGACATGGTTGTAGTTCATTTGGGCGGCAGGCACGTTGCTGGGCAGCAACTCAAAGCCACCCATGGGGCCGACGGCGTTGTTGCCGTAGGCATTGCTTTGGTTGTATCCCGTGGTACCCCTGACGCTGTCCTCTGTGAGTACACAAGCCACGCGCCAGCTGTCATCGGCTGAGCCGGCAAAGTTGTAGGTGAGCGATACATTGAGCATGCGGGTGTTTGCGTTCCAAGTGGCGCCATTGACGATGGCTGCGGTGGGGGCCACGACCACTTTGGTGAGGAATTCGGCCTCGATGTCGAGTGGATCCATCTCGGTGCCGCGCTCGACCAGCACGCCAGGATAGCCGCTCAGGAATCCGCTGAATGGGCCGTCGTATTCATCAAATTTCATGGGGTCGGCATTGTGTACCGCGATGCCGGCATGGTAGCCGTCATAGGTATCGTGCATGTAGTCCATGTAGACAGCGCCACGTGGGCACCACTGACACCATGTGCCTGTGCCTTCCTCCGTAATCACCACTTTATTAGCAGCAGGCACAGCATTGATGGTAATGGCGCGGTTGCCGGCGTCATCCAAGGGATCGCCGTCAGCCCCAGCACCGTTCACTTGCGAGACGGTCACGACCA
Source organism: Bacteroidota bacterium (assembly GCA_031424495.1). Taxonomy (GTDB): domain Bacteria; phylum Bacteroidota; class Bacteroidia; order J057; family JADKCL01; genus JADKCL01. The sequence goes on from JANPHP010000306.1 coordinate 3,966, forward strand.
AAACATTGGTGCCTGTGGCCAAGGTGATAGGGGTTGTGAAGGTGACGTTTTGGCTACCCAAGGAGGCGATGTTTACGCCCGTGACGGTAGCCTGACCGACGTTGCCATTGTAGGCATAGTCGAGCACAAAGCTCGTGATGGGGTTCATGCCGAGGTTGCGCACGGTAGCAGCGACGACCTTGCTTTGGCCCACGAGGCCGATGACGGCACCTGGAGCACGTGTAGCAGGATTCAAACCACCAACGGCGACAACAGCTGCGTTCACCGCTGGCAGTGTATAGGGTGTGTGGACATAGGAAACATCATCCACCCAAAACTCAGACAAGCCATTGCCACCATGGGCAGCGCCATTGCTGGGGTAGATGTCGATGGAGGCGATCTTATTAACGGTGTTGGCGAATGAGCCCACAGGTACGTTGTCGATCAAGACATCCCACTGATTGGTATTGAGGTTGATGTCAAATGCCAAATTGAACCACTGAGCGTGGGGAAAGGTACCTGTGAGCAGGATGCCATTGGTATTGGACAATTCAAACGCACCGGCATTGTTCATGTAACACTCCATCGCCCATACCTGACCGATGGTGGTATTGGCTTGGAAGTTGAAATACGCACCCTGACCAGTGGTCACATACATATTCATTTCATATTGAAAGCGGCCGGTGGTGTACTGCGCACCAAAAGGAAGCACAAAATCTTGCGGGCCGCCATTGGGATCGGTCGACATCAAATAGGCACTCTGCGCGCCGCTTGCTGCTTGCGTATTTACAGCTTGGGCATCTTCTGTGCCGCCTGTGGCACCGCTCCAAGTGGTCCAATTGGGGGAAGCAGCGCCAATGTAGGCATTGAGCGTATAGCTTTCAAAGTCATCGCTGAAACTCGATTGCGCGAATCCCGATGAGGTGAGGCAAACGAGTAAGAAAAGTGAAGTGTAAATTTTTCTCATGGTAAATCCAGTTTCTAGTATTGGTGAAATTCATACGCAACTTACCAATATCCCACGATAATTCCCACACAATGAGCTCACAATCCCGCAAACGTCGGCTTG
>JANPHP010000307.1:0-3955 GCA_031424495.1 Bacteroidota bacterium
CGCAGCAAATGCCAAAAAACGTAGCGGAGAAATCTAGCGCCTTTCGATACACCTCCTACTAAATTGCCCTTCTGATCAGCAGCTCTTAGCGGGAACTGCAAATAGAAGTTTTCAAGCAGGAGGTGTATCTGGCAGCGCTAGATTTCTCCGCTACGTGATCGGCTCGCTTCGCTCCCTCGATCACTCCGGTCGAAATGACAAACCTTATGCGTCCTTACTGGCAAAGTAGCCGATAAGCATATTAAATCATGTTGATTCGACCATGTCTATGTAGAGACGCGATTAATCGCGTCTCTACATAGACCTACCCCAATAGGCGCAGGATGCGCCGATTCACGCCGACCGAAAACCAGAATAGATAGCCGCCGCAAACGGCGGCAGACGGCCATATCGTATGAACGCCACGCATGGCGTGCATACGACATGCATGGCGTGCAAACGACAACCTATTGGTCATTCCTATCCCCATCAATTTGCCCCCAGCCCCCCCGTCGCCCACATCCCCTTTGCGCATTCCCCTAAAATATCACAACTTGGGGCCGCAAGGTGCAGCGCACCCTTGCTTCAAATTGGATGCGGCACAATATAAAATCACTTCTCCCCCATGGATAGTCACGACACCTCACGGCTCTCGCGGCTTGCGGCCATGCTTACCATGTTGCTCTCGCGCAGGTTGCTTACCGCTACCGAAATCTCCAAAAAGTTTGGCGTGAGTGTGCGCACGGTGTACCGTGACATCCGCGCATTGGAGGCTGCAGGCGTGCCCATTGTGACCGAGGAGGGCAAGGGATATGCCATCATGGAGGGTTACAAACTGCCGCCCATCATGTTTACAGAGGAAGAGGCTTATGCAATGATCACCGCCGAACAAATCATCCTCCGCAACAAAGATACCTCCCTCAAAAACGGCTATGCAGACGCCATCGCCAAGATCAAGGCCGTCATGCAACAATCTCGGCAAGCCCATGTCGAGCTGCTCACGGAGCGCATGCACATCGGCAAAAACTTTGATTCCTTGGAAACCAGCCATTCCCTGATCGCTTTGCAAATGGCGCTCACGCATCGGCAAGTGGTGCGCATCACATACTCCACGCCCGACGGCCTGCCCACCGAGCGCGACATCGAGCCCTTTGCCATTTACTTCAATTTCGAGGAAAATTGGACACTTGCTGCTTATTGCCGTTTGCGCAAGGATTTTAGGGCATTTAGACTAGACCGCATGCAAAGCGTGACCGTGCAGCGGGAGCAGTTTGAACTCCATTCTCTGACCGTGAAACAATACATTGAAAATTATGTCATGCGCTTCATCAACCCCTGACATACCCTTGACACCGACACCAGCGAGCTTTGTAACAAATCAAAATAATTATGAGTTTGAAACATTTGATGACCAATTATGCGGCCTACAATGCTTGGGCCAATGAATCCTTCGTGAATTGGCTGCAAGCCAAGCCGGCCGAGCTACTCACGCAAGAGACTCCTTCGAGTTATTCCAGCCTGGTGAAGACCCTGAACCATATTTTGGCGGTGCAGGAGTTTTGGGAATGTGTGATTACAGAGACGCCGCTGACGAGCGGCCGTTACCTGACGCAGGAATTTGACGCTGCCGAAATATTTGCGACCATGGTCACCCAATCCCATGCCATGGCTGCCCATATTGCGACCCTTAGCGACGCAGCATTGGCCAAAGAAATTACGCTAGACTACCCTTGGGTCAAAGGCACACTGCCCTGCTATGAGATTGTACAACACTGCTACAACCACAGCAACTACCACCGAGCGCAGCTGAGCACCATCGCCAGAAGCCTCGGCATCACCGATGTGCCGATGAGCGATTACAGTTTTTACAACCTGGTCGTGAAACAAGGGGTAATGGCTTGATGCAGGCCCCCTTGTGATTGTGTTGTGCGTGTATAAACGGGGCAATGCCCCGTCTATACACGCACAATAATTATCCCATTGCAAATCGGCCATTCCTACGGAATTGGCGCTATGCTTCAGTTATCATATTGTGGGTGACCACCCACCCAAAATACAATGGCCCCCACAAGGAGGGCCATTGCGCACGCAAGGTGGTTGCCGTGCTTGGACTTAAGCATTGGGATCAGGCGCTGGGCCGCCCGTGGTGGGGGCGTCGGTGCCTGGGATGAAGGGGAGATCCCCTTCTTCTGCAGTGGGCTCGGTTTGCACACCAAATCCTTTGAAAAAGAGGGCGAGCGCCTTGCGTGCAGACTCGACGCCTGGCACACCATCATTGTGCGTACCATTTAAAGCGTCATAGGCCGCAAGCCCATGCTGATAGGTATTGCTACCCAAGACATGGACGATCACCTTCATCATCGTGTGCAATTTGTTGAGCTCCTTGAACACCGGGGCCAACTTTTCATAGTTGGACTTTACCAGGTCGTAACTCGCAACACCACGGTTGTAATGCAATTGCAAAGGAAAGATCCGCGCAAATTGATGGGCTTCTACAGAAAACACAAAGCGTCGTGGACCCATTTTGGGAACCGTTTTCAACTCAGCTTCCGTGATTTCAAAAGTACCCAGTGCATTTTGCACATTTTGGATATTGGCTTGCATCATGATGACCATTGCATCGGTCACCACCAAAGGAACTTCATGATAACTCATAAGTTTTATTGTTTTGAAATTTTGTTTAAGGCGATTAGCCTGAAGTATAGGTAGCAAGAATAAGTGAGTTGAATAGCTATGGATTTATTTCATTGGCATTTTATTTTAAGGTTAATTTTGAGTTATGATCAAATATAAAGACGTTTTTGAAAAGTGCTTCAAAAACAGAAATTATTTTTCGCATGTATTGAAAATTTGTCTCCTTTGCGACATTCGACCCTGAGTCTTGATCTGGCACCCATTACCGGGTCTTGGCAAGGGCATGCTAGCCCGTCAAAAGCAAAATCGACCTCTAGTGCCAAGAATCGATACTTCAAAGTATCGATGACGATACTCTGAACCATCGTTGCCGATACTTTAAAGTATCGATGACGATACTCTGAACCATCGTTGCCGATACTTTGAAGTATCGATGACGATACTCTGAACCATCGTTGGCGATACTTCAAAGTATCGATGACGATACTCTGAACCATCGTTGGGAATACTTCAAAGTATCGATGACGATACTCTGAACCATCGTTGCCGATACTTCAACGTATCGATCTCTATAACTGAAGCATCATTGTCGATACTTCAAAGTATCGATGACGATACTTTAAACCATCATTGTCGATACTTCAAAGTATCGATGACGATACGCTGAACCATCGTTGGCGATACTTCAAAGTATCGATGACCTTGGTCTGAACCAAAGCCATCCATACTCCTTAGCTAAGCTGTTGGTACTTGCAAGCATCATGCACGATACTTGAAAGCATCGTCGTCGATGCCTGATCGATCCGCGACGATCGCTGCGGCATCGTTGCCAATACTTCAAAGTATCGGTATCGATAGGAGAGCCCATCGACGGCCATACTGTAATGTAGCGTCATCGATACACGATTGTATCAGCAGCGATGCTTGCATGTATCGTCGTCGAAGCAGCGCCCTATCGATGCCCTTGTTTTTTTCATCGTTGCCCATGCACGCAAGCAAGGGCGGCGATGCTTTTTGCAACGATGACTTTGGTCACGTGTATCGTTGGTGATGATCGAGCGTATCGTCAACGATGGTCGCACGTATGGAATCGTTATTTTCAGCAGAATGAGGGGCATTGCAGAGATCAGGCCTGCATGAGCAGTCACCTTGGGGGCGCGGCTGAGTGGTCGCGTGGTTTTGTGATCTGCTGTTGTTTTCGCAACTGCAGATGCAAGTGGTCGCCCTGCGAGGGCGTTTGTAACGGGAGGCGGCGGCTCTAGCTGCAATGCAATTGCTGCTAGAGCCGCCATGCAGCAAGGGCTGGGCAGGAGATTGGCTATCCTCGGGAGCCTCACCCAAG
>JANPHP010000308.1:0-3986 GCA_031424495.1 Bacteroidota bacterium
TGTCCAACAGCAGGCGGGCTGTTGCGCGATTTGGCATTGTTCCCAAATAGAAAATAACCGTTACGGTATGGAATTCCCCTTTTGGAATCACCCTTGCATTAAATTTGCCTTTTTAACCCACATCTACATGAAAAAAACGAGTCTTTTCTTGCTCTTGTGCCTCTGGACCTTTGTCCAGCTACGCGCGCAGGAGCCCATCATCGCCACGAGCACGATCACAGACGTGACCGTGTACCTGAGCGGCGCGCAAGTGAGCGAGGAGGCTACCGTCGCCCTTAAGACCGGCGACAACATCATCCTCTTTTCCGGAATGGCCAAAAGCATCGACCCGCGCAGCATCCAAGCGGTCGCACCCGAGATCGTGCTCATCAATTCGGTGCGCCATGAGGTCAATTACCTCAAGGAGCAAACCAATAGCCCGCGTGTAAAAAGCATGCAAGACAGCCTCAAGCTCATTCAGGAAAAACTCGAGGTTTTGGGGAATGAAAAGACGGTCTTGACCACCGAAAACACGATGGTCATGGCCAATCAAAGCCTCGCAGGCGAGGCCAAGGGCGTGAGCACCGATGAATTGCGCAAGGCCGCGGACTTCTTTCGCAGCCGCCTGCGCGACATCGCCGACCGGCTGCTCACCAACCGCCGCGCCACCGAAAAGCTCAACCTTGACCGCAATCGCCTCACACAGCAGCTCAACGAGCTCAACCAAAGCGTGAACGAACCCACCAATGACGTGGTCGTCAAGGTGAGAGCCGACTACGCCCGCACGGTGCGCATCGGCATCCGCTACTTTGTGCCCGATGCAGGTTGGGTGCCCGGCTATGACTTGCGTGCGAAGGACACCGATAGCCCGATCACACTCGATTACCGCGCCGATGTATGGCAAAACACGGGCGTGCCCTGGAAAAATGTTGCGCTCACGCTTTCATCGGGCGATCCGCAGCAAGGCGGCACCAAGCCTGAGCTAGCGCAATGGAATCTCGCATTTGCCTCGCCTTACCGCGACTACAATGAGATCGAACTGCTGGGTCAAACAGAAAGAGCCTATGCTCCCGAGGATGACTACAAAAAGCTGGAAGACCAAAAAATCCTCAACTATGACAAGGTCTCAACGCTAGCCGATTACACGGTGATGCGCAACACAGCCACGACGGCAGAGTTTGCGATCAGCGTGAAACAAGACATCCCGAGCGATGGCAAAAAACAGCAGGTCTCGGTGCAATCTGCAACCTTGCCAGCTGTTTTTGCGCACTATGCAGTGCCCAAACTCGACAAGGATGCATTTTTGGTGGCCCGCATCACCGATTGGGAATCGCTGAACCTGCTGCCCGGCAGCGTAAATATTTTCTTTGAGGGCACCTATGTCACCCAAGCTTACCTCGACCCTACAAATACAATCGACACGCTTGACTTCAGCCTCGGCCGCGACAAAAAAGTAATTATCGAGCGCAATATGCTCAAGGACTACACTTCCCGCCGCGACATCGGCACCAACAAGGAGCGCACTTTTGGCTACGAATTTGTGATACGCAATACCAAAAAATCTGTGGTGCACTTGAAGCTCATGGATCAAGTCCCCGTCTCGCAGGATGCCTCCATCGAGGTAAAAGCCACCGAGATCTCGGGCGCAGGCAAGAACGATGCCACGGGCATCCTCACTTGGAACCTCGACTTGCAGCCCGCAGCCACGCAAAAGCTCAAGCTAATTTACTCCGTCAAGCATCCCAAGAAAAAAAGCGTAACTGGACTCTAATCCATGATGAACAAGACGATGAAAAATATCAATATCATGCTGGGGCTGTTGCTCATCTGCACAGGCCTGCAAGCGCAAGGCGACATTGCGGTCACGAGCAAAATCGAATCCGTGACGGTCTTCCTGAGGGGAGCGCAAGTCAATCGCACAGCCGATGTGAGCCTGAAAAAAGGCAAAAATGTTCTCTATTTCCGAGGATTGGGCGAGGGCATCAATCCGCAAAGCATACAGGCAGCAGCGCCCGAGGCCTATCTCATCAACTCGGTGGTCCACGAAATCAACTACTTGGAACAGGGCCTGGAGACGCCCAAGGTCAAAATGTTGCAAGATTCGCTGGAGCTCATCAAAGTGCTGCAAGAAAACAACAGCATGGACCATGGCGTTTTGGAGAATGAGAAAAACATGATCTTGCGCAACCAAGCCATCGCTAGCAAAGAGCAAGGCTTGAGCGTGGATGAGCTGCAAAAGGCTGCCGAGTTTTTCAGAAGCCGATTTACCGAGTTGCTCGACAAGCAATTGGGATTTGTGCGTGCCAATGCCAAGCTCAATTTGCGCCGCAATGCAATCACCGCCCAGCTCAATGAACTCAATGCCCGCCGCAATCGCCCGAGCAACGACATCCGCATCATCGTCGATGCCACAAATGCAGGTATTGCGCCGATTAGCCTCAGCTATTTTATCGCTGAGGCAGGTTGGATACCCGGCTACAATATCCGCGCAAAGGACACGCAATCGCCCATCGTGCTGGAATACAAGGCCGACGTGTTTCAAAATACGGGCGTCGATTGGACGGACGTCAAACTCACGCTGAGTTCTGGCAATCCCAATATGGGCGGCACGCAGCCGCAATTGAGCCCCTGGAATCTATCGATCTATGTACCCTATAAAGCCACTTACATGAGAGGGAGGGGAGATTATTCCAAAGTCGCAAAGGGATTGACGTCAGGCACGGTCATGGCTGATTCAATCAGCGTGGACGAGCAGGAGTCTTGGGGTGACGTGTCTGGCGGCGAAACGGATGCTGAAGAACTCAGCAAAGAGTCGTTGTCTGAAGATTATGCCCAGAATTGGCGGCCAGCCGGCCTCTCGGAATACACGACGGTCCAAGAAGGTGCCACGACCGCCGAGTTTCGCATCTCGGTCGCGCAGACCATTCCCTCCAACGGCAAGGCCGAGCAAGTGACCGTGAAAACGGCTGAATTGCCAGCTTGTTTTCGGCACTTTGCAGTGCCCAAGCTCGACAACGATGCATTTCTCGTTGGTGGCATCACGGGTTGGGACACACTGAATTTGCTTCCCGGAAATGCGCAGATCTTCTTTGAAGGGACTTATGTCACTGAGGTGGGCATAGATCCCGCTTACACGAGCGACACCCTGGATCTGAGCCTCGGCCGCGACAAAAAGGTCGTGATCGAGCGCACACAACTCAAAGATTTCAGCAAAGTACGGATGCTCGGCAGCAACCGCGAGCGCACCTTTGCCTACGAAATCAAAGTGCGTAACACCAAAGAATCCGCCGTCAATATTACGTTGGAGGATCAAATCCCCGTGTCGCAAGACAAGGATATTGTGGTCACTTTGGTGGATGCCTCAGGCGCCAAACCCGATCCCGCAACCGGGAAATTAGTCTGGGAATTGAAGCTGGAAAAAGCTGAAACGAAGGTTGTGAAACTGATGTTTACCGTGAAATATCCCAAGAACAAAATTATCCCCGGCATTTGAGAGGCGGATGTGGGTGAATATGCTGATCCTCTTCTTTACCAGTAAGTACGGATAAGGTTTGTCATTTCGACCGGAGTGATCGAGCGAGCGAAGCGAGTCGATCACGTAGCGGAGAAATCTAGCGCGGCCAGATACACCTCTTGCTTGAAAACTCCTATTTGCAATTCCTGGCAAAAGCTACTCGTCAGAAGGGCAGATTAGTAGGAGGTGTATCGGTAGGCGCAATCCCGCACCATGTACGGGACGCTACGTTTTTTGGCATTTGCTGCGGCTCTTCCAGAGCCTTGCAAATACCAAAAAACTCCGGTCGAAATGACAAGCTATGTATATTTCTAATAATCAACAGCTTGAAAAAGTGAATAAATTCGTTGTGATGGGACAGAGAGGCTGTTGAGTTGGAGGTGTATCTGGACTGAAGATGCCTCCGCTACGTCTTCGACTCGGTCGGCATGACAATGGGGCTTTGTCATTCGATCAAAAGGCAAGCGCGAGCTTGTGGTCACTCGAAATGACA
>JANPHP010000309.1:0-9019 GCA_031424495.1 Bacteroidota bacterium
GAAGCGTTGAAGGAACGCGGACTCAAACGCGGTCTCGCCGCCATCTGCAAACTCACTCACGAGGGAGCTTGCAAATGCTGTCTGGCAATAGTAGCAAGCCGCCATCATGCTCTCAGCCAATGCTTCGCGGTTTTGCATGGCATATTCGCAGGCCTCCTGAATGCTCGGCGCGGAATGCAATAAAGTCAACATCGCGATGGTGTCGGCGCGTTGCAGAGCGGCATGCCGACCGAGGTGGGCGGTGCCACGCGCTGCAATCGCATCGCGCAAAATCTCCTTTTCTGTGGGGTTGAGGGCCTGGCTGGCATCGAGTTTTTGTATAGCGAGGTCCACGCAAGCATCTGGGCCGTCGAGCGCCATTGCATACAGGATCGCACTCGCCGCGCGGCCATGCCGGCTGGGAGACAGCGTGTCACAGAGCTGCATGCACCACTGCTCATGCTGTTCAGGCCAAGCAGAGGCGAGTTGTTCCCATTCAGCGGGGCTCAGCTCCAGCATGCGGCGTTGCAACTCGGGGCGCATTGCTTCTTGAAACTGCGCATTGGCAGGGGCCGCGAGGCCGCTGAAGATCAGCTCTAGGGCGGTCATTCCGGTAGGGCTCAAGCTTTGAGCCGCTGTTGGGCCATTGCGTACTCGGCGTGGCTCAAGATGCCCGCGCGCAGCAATTCCTCCACGTAGCCTGCGAGGCGGGCTTTTTGGGCGTCGGCAGCCTCGCCGAGTGGACCGCCGATTGTGGCAGGTGTTCCTTGGCCCTCTTCAACGCCACGCTGGAAAAACAGCTCGCCTTTGCGGGTTTCAAACTCCTCGTCGTTGAGGATGCCCGACTTTTTGAGCTGCTCGAGTTCGCGGAGTAGGGAGTCGGTGGATTTTTCTTGTGGAGTGAAGTGCGTGACGCTCACGGCCATCGCTGGATTTTTGAGCAGCTCGTCGATGCGTTGATCGAAGTCTTGGCGCTTGAGCAGGCCGCGGTTGTGGGATGCTTGCAGCGCTTCAAACATTTGAACGAAGGCCTCTTCGCCAATAGGCGGCGACAGATCGGGATTGGCGACCTTCCAATTGTGGTAGGCCAGGGTGGCCTGTGCTTTTAGTTCATGTGAAATCATGTTGCAATATAGTGGAAACCGCTGATTTGTTGTGGAAATTGAGCGTGGAGTTGGGAGGGAGGAGGTCATCGGTAGAAGGTAGAAGGTAGAAGGTAGAAGGTAGTAGGTCGTAGGTAGAAGGTGTTGGATTTTTGAATTGGGGTGCTGAATGTTGGACTGCCGACTGGCGGTAGCGTTTTGGGATATGCTCTTGCCGTTTTTTCATTTGCACAGCGACACCGACATCCGGATTCGCTGCCATGAATGCCATTTCCCATGCATCATAGCTATCAATCCCCGATCGCTCATCAACCCACCGCTAATAGTCCATCGTCAATCGTTCATCATTATTCATTAATCGCGCATCACCCATCGTTCATCGTCGTTTACATTTCATTCGTCGCTCATTTGCATACTAAAGTGACCAGTGATTTGGGTAGGGCTGTCTAGTATTGGATACAAACGATTTGGGGTGCGCTGATGTGGTTGGCAACGCAAATTTTGCTAATTTGCGGGTCATTTGGCATGTTGGCTCGTTAGGAGCTGCTTTTTTGTTCATGATGGTATGGTTTTGGCGTAGGCGCTGTCGTTGAAAATCTTCTGGACCAATTCAATTTTATGAAACGTTTGTACTCTCCTTTTCTACTATTGCTCATCATTTTTCTCGGGTCTTGCCTCCCAGCACAGATCAAGGAGGAAGTGAGGCCGGCGGTGCGCCTTGGCATCAATGGCGGTGGTGCTTGGCAATGCTCGGATGTGTGCACGACTGGCGGTGGCGGCTTTGGTGCCACTCTGGAGGTGCCCATCGTCGAAAACGACCACAGTTGGCTCGGTATCGGGTTGCGGGCCCGCTACCTCTGGACGGCGACTTATGGCAAAGACTTGAAACCCACGAGTGACCTTGAATTCCCCGGCGGACTCAATTATCTCAATCACCGCACGAGCGCAACCAATTGGGATCTGGAGCTACTGCTCAAGGCCAATCGTCTGCGCGCCCAAACGGGCATTTTGCTCTATGTCTGGGGCGGTGTCGGAGCAATGGGATTCAAACCCAAACAAGACAACTACGGATCTTTCAGCTCCACGCCCTACAATTATGCAGCAGAAATCAGTTCGACCTCGATCTTCAATACTGGGACGCAACTGGACTTCTTGCGTGATGGCACGCGCGAGACCCGTGCCAACGTGCCTCGGTGGCCCTATTGGAAATTTGCACCCTCTGCGGGCATCGGGCTTGGCTATGAGTTCAGTCCTTATTTCTCGATGGCTGCCGAGTGGAAGGTCACCTTCCCGCAGACCGACCTGCTCGACGGTCACGCAGCCAACAACACCAATTTCGCGAACTACAACAAAGACATCCACCACTATGCCGGTTTGAGCCTGGACTTTGGCTTGTTTGGCGGTGGTCACTCACACTACACGCCTCCAACCGACCCCAACACTTACACGCCATCGGGCGATGGGCCTCAGATTGTGATGGTGACGCCATCGGGGCCAAGCTATGAAGCACCCTCAGGTTGCAGGTTTGAGGTGAGAGCCAAGTTTTACAACGTGCGCAACAAGGCATTGGTGGCCTTTACCCAAAACGGAATCACGATCGACCCGATCACCTACAATTTCAGCGAGTCAACTGGCGAATTCAGCGCGATGGTGAATTTGGCGCCGGGGATCAACAACTTTCAATTGATTGGCCGCAACCGTTATGGCACGGTGAGCAAGACTTTCACTGCAACTTGCCAGCAGGTGATGATCGTGCCGATCGATCCACAGCCGACTGGCTATCCGCCCCAAATATTTGTGACCTACCCGACGGCTTGCCCAGCGATCATTCCTGACTGCCGCACGGTCGTGAAGGCTACTGTGTACAACATTCGCAGCAAGCAAGACCTCACGATCTACCACAACGGGGTGCAGGTGCCTATTCAATACTACGAATACTATGCGGGCAACAATGAAGTGGTGATGAATGTGGACCTGACGCCCGGCGATCACCGCTTTGAATTCATCGCTCAAAATCCCTATGGTCAGGCGACTGCGACGGCGATGCTGCGCTGCCCTGAGGTGCAACCCAATCTGCCCGGCGTCGTGATCACTACGCCCGGCATTACGCCCTATAGCAGCCCAAATTGCCTGCAAACGGTTGTCGCAACCGTGACGGGCGTGCAAAATAAGAATGACATCAGTGTATATGTGGACCGCATCCTGCTCACCCCAAATGCATGGTCATTCAACCCCAGCAGCAAGCAGGTCACCCTCACGGTCTCGCTGCAGCAAGGTGTCGAGTCCATGGTGGAAATCATGGCACGCAACCAATTTGGCGCTGCCTCTGATGTGCAAATGCTGCGTTGCTTCCAACAAATGCCGCCACCAGATGTGGTGATCGTGAATCCCAATGGCGGTGTGTACCAAGGCACGAATTGCAACCAAGTCGTGACCGCACAGATTTTCAATATCTACGGTATCCAAGACATTCGCGTGCTGTTTGGCAACCAAGTGGTTTCTCCGCAAAATTATTCATTCAACAGTATGAATCAGCTGTTTGTGATGGACGTGCCCCTCACGCCCGGCATCACGGAGCAGTTCACGATCATCGCGACCAACAGTGTCGGCAGCGATCAAGCGACGGTGCAGCTGAGCTGCACGCAGCCTGTCGAGCAGCAGATTACCATTTGCCACATTCCGCCATCAAATCCTGCTTATGTGCAGACGCTGAGCATCCCCGTGAGCCAATGGCCTGGCCACCAAGCCCACGGCGACGTGCAAGGGCCTTGTTCCACGACGATGATCTCGATCTGTTTCCAAGGTCAACCGATCTCGATCTCGCAATCGGCTTGGCCAGCGTTCCAAAGCATGGGCGCCACGCAAGGCAATTGCCAGGAGCCAAAGGTGACGATCTGCCACATTCCGCCGGGAAATCCGTCGGCTGCGGCGACGATGACGATCCCCCAAAGTGCTTGGGCGAGCCACCAAGCCCACGGCGACGTGCAAGGCGCCTGCTCCACCAATATGGTTTCGATCTGCTACAACGGCCAAAATATCTCGGTGTCACAGTCCGTATGGCCTGTGTACCAAGGCCTGGGTGCCACGCAAGGCCCATGCCCAGCGCAAACGGTAACGATCTGCCACATACCGCCGGGCAATCCAGCGGCGGCGCAGACGATGACGATCCCGCAGACGGCATGGGCTGGTCACCAAGCCCACGGCGACGTGCAAGGACCTTGCTCGACGACGATGGTCCAGATCTGCTACCAAGGTCAGACCATGACCGTTTCGCAAAGCGCATGGCCGGCCTACCAGACTTTGGGTGCTACGCAAGGTCCATGTCCGCCACGCCAGATTACGATTTGCCACATTCCGCCCGGCAACCCAACCGCCGCTGCGACGATCACGATCAATGAAACCGCTTGGCCAGGTCACCAAGGCCATGGCGACGTGCAGGGTGCCTGTGCAACTGCACAGTCGACGCTCTGCTACCAAGGTCAGACGGTGACCGTGACCAACTCTGCGGTGCCGGCGCTTTTGAACCTCGGCGCAACCAATGGAGCTTGCCCACCTGCCGAGATCACGATCTGTCACATTCCGCCGGGGAATCCAGGAGCGGCAGCGACGATCACGATTCCACAGACGGCATGGGCTGCCCACCAAGCGCATGGCGACGTGCAGGGTGCTTGCTCCTCCAATTTGATCTCGATCTGCTACCAAGGTCAGACTTTGGTGATCAGCGAGACGCTTTGGGCGCACTACCAGGGCTTGGGCGCTGTGCGCGGCGCTTGCCCGACCCGCACCATTCAGATATGCCACATTCCGCCCGGCAATCCTGCTGGAGCGCAGACGATCACCATACCTGAGTCTGCATGGCTGTCTCACGCTGCGCATGGCGACACGCAAGGCGCTTGCAACATGACGCCGATGACGATTTGCTACCGTGAAGGCTTGTCGCGTGCCGGTCGCACGCTCACGATCCCCACGGCTGCATGGCCTGCTTACCAAGCGCTTGGCGCCACGCAAGGCCCATGCCCAGTGGAGAGCATTACCATTTGCCATATCCCACCCGCCAATCCCAATGCGCCTGTGACGATGACCATTCCGGTGACGGAGTGGGCGAGCCACCAAGCCCATGGCGATGTGCAAGGTGAGTGCGACATGAGTACGGTGACGATCTGTCACGTCGTGGAAGGCGGTGCAAGCCAAACGCTGCAGATTCCACGCGCATCGCTTGCCAGCCACCTCAATCATGGTGATACTCAAGGTGCTTGCCCAGAGCCACAGGTGACCATTTGCCATATTCCACCCGGCGACCCCTTGCATCCACAGACGCTCACGATCCCTCAAAGTGCATGGGCTGGTCACCAAGGCCACGGTGACACCCAAGGCGCATGTAATATGACCTTGGTAACGATCTGCTACCGCGATGTGACGATACAGGTGCCGCAAGCCTCCTTGCAAAGCTATATGTTGCAAGGTGCGACGCAAGGTGCATGCCCTGTGCCAGACAATTTGAACATCTGCCATATCCCCCCTGGAGACCCATCGCATCCGCAGTCGATCAACATCCCGCGCAATGCATGGCCTGCTCACCAAGCCCATGGCGACACCCAAGGGGATTGCAACATGACGCCGATCCGCATCTGCCTTGCAGGTCAACAATTGAATATCCCGACGGCAAGCTGGCCTGCTTATCAATCGCAGGGCGCGACCCAAGGTGATTGCCCACCTCAACCGATTACGATTTGCCACATTCCACCAGGAAATCCTAGCAGCCCCGTGACGATGACGATCCCGCAGACGGATTGGATGGCTCACCAAAGCCACGGCGATACGCAAGGCCCTTGCGACATGAAGCCGATGACGATTTGTCTCGATGGCGAGGAGCTGCAAATTGCGACGGCTAGCTGGCCCGTCTACCAAGCTCAAGGCGCTACCCAAGGTCCTTGCCCAATCCAAAACATTACGATCTGTCATATTCCGCCGGGCAATCCTGCCCAAGCGCAGACGATGACGATCCCCCAAACTGCTTGGGCTGGTCACCAAGGCCATGGCGACACCCAAGGTCCTTGCAACATGACGCCGATGACGATTTGTGTGGATGGCAATGCAATGACGATTCCGACGGCTGCATGGCCTAGCTATCAGTCGCAAGGCGCAACGCAAGGTGCATGCCCTGAGCAGGATATTACGATCTGCCACATCCCGCCGGGCAATCCTGGGAATCCGCAGACGATTACGATCCCTGCGAGTGCATGGCCTGCCCACGAGGGTCATGGCGACACGCAAGGTGCTTGCAGTATGCGGCCGATGATCATCTGCTTTGAAGGGCAGACGGTCACAATCCCCGCTGCATCGTGGCCTTATTACCGTTCACAAGGTGCCAATGAGGGCCAATGCGAGGAGCGTCAAATTACCATCTGCCACTTCCCTCCAGGCAACCCTGGGAACCCGCAGACGCTCACGATTGCCAATAGCGCTTGGGCTGCTCACCAAGCACATGGCGACACGCAAGGTGCTTGCAATACTGCGCCGATGACGATCTGTTTGGATGGTAACACGATGACGATCCAAACGGCTTCGTGGCCGAGCTACCAAACCCAGGGAGCGACCCAAGGTGCTTGCCCCGAGGTGCAGCTCACGATTTGCCACATTCCACCGGGCAATCCTGGCAATCCGCAAACGCTTACGATCGCCAACAGTGCATGGCCTGCTCACCAAGCCCATGGCGACACGCAAGGTGCTTGTAATACTGCGCCGATGACGATCTGCTTGGATGGCAACACCATGACGATCCAAACGGCATCGTGGGCTAGTTACCAATCACAAGGTGCGACGCAGGGTGCTTGCCCAGAGCCGCAATTGACGATCTGCCACATCCCGCCGGGCAATCCCGACAATCCGCAGACGCTCACGATTCCGCAAACTGCTTGGGCTGCGCATCAGGCTCACAACGATACGCAAGGCGCTTGCAACATGACGCAAATGACGATCTGCGGCGATGGCAATGAGCGCCAGATTCCATCGGCTTCGTGGCCTTATTACCAAGCCAATGGCTGGGTCCAAGGTCCTTGCCCGTCGCAAAATATTGTGATCTGCCACATTCCGCCGGGCAATCCCGACAATCCACAGACACTCACGATTCCGCAAAATGCTTGGGCAGCACACCAAGCCCATGGCGACACGCAGGGCGCCTGCAATATGGCGACGATGACGATCTGTGGCGATGGCAATCAGCGCGACATTCCAGCGGCGTCCTGGCCTTATTACCAAGCCAATGGCTGGGTCCAAGGGGCTTGTCCTTCGCAGGGATTGACCATTTGCCACATCCCTCCGGGCAATCCAGGCAATCCGCAGACGATTACGATTCCGCAGAATGCATGGCCTGCCCACCAAGCGCATGGCGACTTGCAAGGCGCCTGCAATATGACGCCGATGGCGATCTGCATCGATGGGCAGACGCTCAACATCCCGACGAGTTCGTGGGCAGCCTATCAGGCGCAAGGCGCGACGCAGGGTGCTTGTGCCGGCCGGCCAAATGGTGGTGGTGAAAACGGTGGCGGCGACAAAGGCGGCGGCAAGCCTACGATCGTGGTGCCCAATGGTGGCAAACCGACGGTGGCGCCTGGCGGCAAGACGGTCGTCGCGCCTGCCAAATTGACGATTTGCCACATTCCGCCGGAGAATCCGAAGGCACCTGTGACGATGGAGATCAATGCGGTGGACTGGGCCGCGCATGCGAAACACGGCGACAAGCAAGGTGCTTGCGCCGGTGCAAGCGGCGGCGGGAAGGTGATACCGAAATGAGCAGAATTTTCAGAATTTGAGGAAACAGTGTTGGGGTTGAATTATTTGTGGTGAGGTGTTTCTTTTGGGACCGTAGCCTTTCCGCTTTTTGCGGGAGGGCTACGGTTCTTGGTTTTTTTGGGGATTGCTTTGGGATTGCTGGGGACCGTAGGCTAAAGCCAACGGCAATTCATTCAGTGTTAGTGGTGAGATCATGTTGGTGGTGAAATTCATATCGGCAGCACGAGATGAATTTGAAAGTATTTGTAGGTCTCACCGTAGCGCAGAATGAATTGCCGGGTACTTCAGTGCCCGGTGAATTTGTGCCTGTGGTATGGATTTCATCTGTATTTTTGGTAAACTCTTGTGCAGAATGAATGTTGAGATTGGTGCAGGCAATCGTCGGTTCTGCTATGCAAATTTTAGATTGGCGTTGCGTCATCGGTTTGCGGGACCCAATTTATGGGATTTGCTGTCCCGCTCATGATCGGAATGCTGGATCCTTCCTTGTGCTACTTGTAAACGACGGTTCTGCAAAAGTCGACGAATTGGCAAGGCCGCCAAGACTTTAAAATTGAATTTGAAATGGGAAAATGTATACAATTTCTGATTTTTGGGTTCCTGATATTTCTTTCTGCTGGGCTGCAAAATGCTTGTTGTCAGACGGGTAGGGGTTTGGTGGAAATCAATCACTGCCGCGTCTCCAATATCACCAAGAATCGATTGGCCAATAGCGGAGGATGCAATGAATTTAGGCTAGTTTTGGAAGGATTGGATCAGAAATATTCATTGTTTTTGTACTCCATCGCTTTTCCTGAAAATTATTTGATCATAGGAATGAACAATGGTTGTATATGCCTTGGCGACTCGATTTCATTGACTTTGCTGGCAATGGATTCAACAGACTTTCAAAAGTACCCTGAATTTCAAGATGGGGCACATCCCATCAATGCTGTCCTCAGAACTGTGAAGGGAATCGAAGGTGGATTTTCTGTCCGGAAAAAGCGTCTGTTTGGCCGGCGGGAAACAGGAATATTTGACCAAAATCACTTGTTTGCAGTTTTCGAAGGGGATTTATTTCTCATTGAAGTACTGCCTCCGATTGAGCATTTTAGGGAGCACGCTAATAGGATTTGCCCATGTCGGTAGGTCTACCGGAAACTTTG
>JANPHP010000310.1:0-8918 GCA_031424495.1 Bacteroidota bacterium
GATCGCCTCGTTTATGAAGGCGAATTTGAATTTGAGGGCATCGACGGGCAGCCGCAAGCCGTGCTCGGCGGTTCTGTCGCCTATTTCATCAATGCCCGCATCAGCGACCGGCTGCACCCGATGAAACTCTGGGCCGTGGGCGACGCCAAAGACCTGCTCACCAATCCCGAACAAGCCGTGCGCACGCAAAACCTGTTTACGGCGGGCTATTTCAAGGTGCAGATGGAATACGACACGCGCTACATCATCGCCGATTTCGCGGCGACGCAAGAACTCTTTGACCTCAAGGGGCGCGTGAGCAGCTATGAAATTGCACTCCAGAATTTTGACCGCGCCGAGGCGACGGCTCGGCGTCTGCGTGAGCAGCTCGGTCCCGACTACAAGGTCGAGACCTGGTTCGACATGCACGAGACGCTCTTCAAGGTCATGCGCAACGAGAAGCTCGTCGCCTATTTCATCCTCACGCTCATGATGCTCATCGCGGCGGTGAACATCATCGGCGGGCTCTCGATGATCATCGTCGAGAAGACACGCGACATAGCGATCTTGCGCAGCATGGGCGCTCAGCGCAGCATGATCCGCAAACTCTTCATTGTGGAGGGCGTCTTCGTAGGCGGCATCGGCGGCATTGCCGGCATGATCTCCGCCTTCGTTTTTGGCATCATGCAAACGAATGTTGGCGTCGTCTGCCTCAACGGCGGCGAGTCATTCTCCGACATCCAATATTTCCCCCTCGAAATGTGGTGGGGTGACTTTGCGCTCACCGCTTGCACGGTGTTTGCGATTTCTGTGCTGGCGGGCGTGTTGCCAAGCATGAAGGCCGCGAATACGAATATTGTTGCGAGTTTGCGGAAGTAGGATTTCATTCTTTGTATTTTGCGATAGTTGGCAGAATATGCATCAGAATCCACGCCTTCTCTCGAAATGGTAGCCGCAAAAGAGAATGCATTTTCGTCATTGATCAGACCACTGAGGCACTTGATTTTGCTCGTTGCAGTGACCCTCCTAACCCATTTCTGGATGATCCCCTATGCACAAAAGTCTGCGAATAGCCACATGAACGATGGGCCATTTTTGGGGGTCGTCTATGTGTTGCTAGCGTTTTCAACGCTGGTTTTTGCCATCAAAAGCTACCAAAAGCGGCGTAGCACAGTGGAATTGATCTTGCAATTGCTTTTGATGGTCGTTTTTATTGGTTTTGGGTATCAGCTTTATTCCTTGGATTGTCTGACTTGTGCATCGATGGGGTGAATGAGAACATAATTTTGTGTATATTCCGTTGGGAACAAGCATGTTCCCGTAAAAATGGCCTCGAAAAATATGCATTCGGGCACAATTCCTAAACAATGGATGATGAAACCGAACGAGAGGAAATTCAATTTGAGGACCTGATAGAAGGGCTTATCCGTGATAATTACGGCTGCAGCGATGATTTCATCGCTGCTGATACCATCTCAGGCCTCAGAAACAGGCTGCATAGCCTGAGCGAATTGGGCAAAATGCGTTCTGCGGGATTGGGAAGCAAAGCGGGGCATCACGGCGACAACTTGGTGAGAGGAGACTCCACGAGTTGGATCGAAAAAGAAAGTGAAGACCGATATGAATCGATTTTCTTGAAAAAGATAGGAAATTTTATTCAGCATCTGAACCGCACCTGCTATACTTCCATCAATGGATTTGAATCGCATTACGCGAGCTATGAACAAGATAGCTTTTACAAGCGCCATTTGGATCAATTTCAGAATGACAATCGCCGCAAGTATTCGGTGATCTTGTATCTGAATGAGGATTGGCAAAAAGAGGATGGCGGCATGCTGTCTTTGTACCCAAACGGTGGAAAACAAACGGATATTGCGCCGATAGGCGGGCGCATGGTATTTTTCAAAAGCGACGAAATGGAGCATGAAGTGCATCCATCACATACGAGAAGCCGCATCAGCATCGCGGGTTGGTTGGAGGTGAATAGCTGATTTAAGATGCTGATTGGCTACTTTAGCAGTAAGTAACCATCCTGTCATGTCGACCGAATCGAAGATGTAGCGGAGACATCTAGCGCCTATTGATACACCTCTAGCTAAGAAGTAATGCTAATGAGGTGCTAATGACAACAGCTTTCATGTAGCAGGTGTATATCGAGGCGCAAGATTTCTCCGGTACGTGATCGGCTCTCCGCCTAGGCGGATCCCTCGATCACTCCGGTACCAATGACAAGCTATGTATATTTCTAATAATCAACAGCTTGAAAAAGTGAATAAATTCGTTGTGATGGGACAGGGTGGCTGCTGTGTCGGAGGTGTATCTGTGCTCAAGATCCCTCGGCTCCGCTGCGCTACGCTCGGGATGACAAAAAGGCTTTGTCATTCGATCAAAAGGCAAGCGCCAGCTTGTGGTCACTCGAAATGACAAGCCTTGAACTCATTATTGCCAAAGTTCCCAATAAGCATATAATTTAAAATGCGATCATGAGGGCAATTTCAAGATCGAAATATTGCGATGCAGGTTCGGCGATGACAATTGGGAAAATGATCAAGCTCTAATACGCTTGAAAAAGCCTTCATTCCTCAGCAGGATCCCCCTCAACTCACACGCATATCGCCCTTGCTCATCATCCAAGGCGGCATTTCAAAGGAGACCTTTTTCGTTTGGCCTTCCTCGACGCGCACGTTCACTTGGTTGGCGCCGCATTCTTTGATGAAGAGATAGGGAAAATAAATTTTCACGGTATAGTCGCCCGGAGCTAAATCGAAGTAGTGGACACCCCATTTGCGGGTATTTTTTTGTCCGTTGATTTCGATCACGGGGGTGCATAGGTAGAGTATCCATGCGAGGGGCATAAACCCCGTTTTGACTTCGATGCCAGTTTTCATTTTCAGGAATTAATTTGGATTGGCAAATCTACAATTTTGTTGAGCATCGTGCTCAGCGCACAGCTACTTTTTCGCGGATGTTTCTGGATTTGGTGATGGCCACGCCCGCCTCTTGCAGCTCGGCGACCGCTTTCTTCACATCGCCCTCGTTGATCTCGACACCGCGACTCGCGTCCTCGATCAAAAAGGTCTTGAATCCCAATGAAAGCGCATCAAGGGCCGTATATTTCACACAAAAGTCTGTGGCCAAGCCACAGACATATACTTCTGTCACGCCTTTTTCACTGAGGTAATCGCCCAATCCCGTTGCTTTTTTGCGGCCATTGTCAAAAAAACCACTGTAACTGTCGACTCCCGGGTCGGTGCCCTTTTGGAAGATGCGGTCCACGTTGCGGATGTCGAGCGCAATGCTGAACTCCGCGCCCGGACTGCCTTGCACACAGTGCGTGGGCCATAATACTTGTTGCAATCCATTGAGATTCACGACATCGTAAGGCCGCAGGCCGGGGTGGTTTTCTGCAAAACTCCCGTGGTTGGCGGGGTGAAAGTCTTGCGTCATCACAACCAATTCAAATTTGGGTTGGAGCTTGTTCACGATCGGAATGATCTCGTCTCCATGCCGCACCGCGAGGGCGCCGTCGGGCAAAAAATCATTTTGGATGTCTACCAAGATGAGTGCTCTCATAGCATATTCGATTGGGGGTTCAAAGGTCGCATCGTAAAAATGAAGGTAGTCAAATTTTGAATTGTAAACCAGTGATTTCGAGGGCGCGGTAGCGCGCCTCGTCAAAGCTATAGAGGCGAGCAGCACGATGCGGGCCGCCCGTTTCATATTCATCGAGCTCGATGAGGATATTCATCGACAGCATCTTTTTGCGAAAGTTGCGCCGGTCAAATTCCTCGCCGAGGATGGTTTCGTACAAGTTTTGGAGTTGGGTGAATGAAAATTTCTTGGGGAGCAGCTCAAATCCGATGGGCTGATAGACAATTTTGCCCTGCAAGCGCGCGTGGGCGACTTTCAAAATGCGGTCATGGTCAAAGGCAAGCTGCGGCAGATCGGGGAATGAAAACCAAGCAGCATCGCGGGCATCGCTCGCGCCCGCAGGCGCAGCATACCTGTGCAGGTCGATGAGCGCATAGTATGCGACCGTGACCACGCGCCCCCGCGGGTCGCGCGCCACCCCACCAAAAGTAAAAAGTTGCTCCAAATACATCACGCCCAGCCCCGTCTCTTCCGTCAGTTCCCGCCGTGCCGCATCCTCCAACTCCTCATCCATCTGCACAAACCCACCCGGCAAAGCCCATTGTCCCTCAAAAGGCGGCTCATTGCGCTGAATCAAAAGCACCTTGAGCGCCAAGCCATCCCACCCAAAAACCACACAGTCCACTGTGAGCGAAGGGCGAGGATATTCATAGGTGAAGGACATGCTTTAAGCTTTGTGTAAAATATACGCAAATCTACCACAACAGGTTTACGAAGTCAAGAGAAAATATTAGTTAGCAGTTAGCAAGTAGCAGTTGCGGGAGCTGCTAGCCACTCCAAAACTGCTAACCTTCTACCTTCTACCTACTACCTACTACCTACTACCTCAAACCCAATGCTCCTCTATCCATCCGCCCAAAATGCCTGCTATTGAGCGCACTTCTAGGAACTCATTTTGGAGGCGCAATGCGTTGGGGTGGGTGTCGGTGACGATGATTTTTTGGAAAATGCCGGATGCTTGCAGCTTTTCTAGCGCATTTTCAGGCAGGATGCCGTGGGTCGCGATCGCCGAGACGCTGGTCGCGCCGGCATCCAAATAGGCTTGGGCGGCGTTCATCAAGGAGCCGCCCGTGCGGATCATGTCGTCATAGATCACGACCTGCATGCCATCGACGCGCGCTGCCATGGCGGTGAGCTCGGTGCGGCGACCGTCGATGCGCCGCTTGAAGACAAATCCGCCCTCGACGCCGAGGTCGTTGGCGAGGGACTCGACCCACTTGGCGCGGCCTGCGTCGGTGCTTCCCAAAATATAAGGACCAGTGGCTAGGCTTTGAATGCCTTCCAGAATTACAGATTTTGCATACAAATGAGTGGGCACGAGGCTGCCTTCAAAGTAGAAAGGCAGTCCCTCGGCATGCAAATCCATCAAAACGACACGGTTGCCGCGTGCGGCTGAGGGGATGCTGGAGAGCAAACGCGCCCTGTTTTTGGCGGTGGTCACCTCGCCGGTCTTCACAGCGCGTTCCATCGTGCTGTAGCCAAAATAGGGGATGAGCAAAGCAAGGCTCTTGGCACCAAATTTGGAAATGGCGCAGGCCAAGTCATACAACTCCATGGTCGCCGACTCGGTATGGGTACCGCCGATGATCACGACCTCGCGCTCAGACACGTCACTGTGTACGCGCTGATAGCGCTCGCCGTCGGGAAAGATTTTCACCTCGACATTGCCAGCCTCCCAATGCGGATGCGTGGGCAACATGCGGTCGAGCAGGTATTGGTAAGACGTGGTCGCAAAAATCAGGGGCGTGGCGCTCATTGTGCTTGGGCTTTTTGGATGAGTGACATCTTGAGGTTGTAGAGATTTTCCTCCAAACCTACGGGAAATTCGGCAGCGTTTTGCAGTTGGAGAATGGGGGAGGGGAATGAAGCTTGCTGCGCAATGCTGCGTTCGCGGATGGCGGTGAGCGTAGGCAAGGAATAGACGAGTTTGCCAGCCTCAAAAATCGGCTCCAGGAGATCAAAATGGCTATCGTTTTGGGGAATGGGCTCAGATTTTCCTGCATTGAGCGGATCCATTAGCTGATTTTCCAAAATGGGCTGCTCATGGTTGTACAGCATGTCGGCGACAGGCTTGCCGCCCAATTGATAGCGCCTCACTTGCAACATGCCGGGATTGCTCACCTTGATGAGCTGTTCGCTGAGTTTCACTTTGAAATCCCATTCGCCATCGGCGCCCCTGATGGCGCCGAGTTTGTACACGCCGCCAAGGGCGGGTTGATCGTAGCTCGTCACGAGCTTGGTGCCCACGCCCCAAATGCTGATTTTGGCGCCTGCGGCTTTGAGGGCGACGATGGTATCGTCGTTGAGGTCGTTGCTCGCAACGATTTTGGCGTCGGGAAAGCCCGCTTCATCAAGGATTTTGCGCGCCTTGATGCTAAGGTCGGCGAGGTCGCCGCTGTCGAGGCGAACGCCGGCCATTTCATGGCCTTTGCTGCGGAGCCATTTGCCGACTTCGGCGGCCTTGTGCACGCCTTCGACGGTGTCGTATGTGTCCACGAGAAATACACAATTGTTGGGCATTGCCTCGGCATAAGCCTGGAAAGCTTCTAGCTCGCTGTCAAATGACATCACCCAGCTGTGCGCATGCGTGCCCCGCACGGGGATGCCAAAAAGCTTGCCAGCCAATACATTGGAGGTGGCATGGCAGCCGCCGATGTAGGCGGCGCGGGATGCCGAAAGGCCGCCATCGATGCCCTGCGCGCGGCGCAAGCCAAATTCCAAAACGGTATCACCTGCCGCAGCCAGGCAGATGCGGGCACTTTTGGTGGCGATCAGCGTTTGGAAATTGATGACCGTGAGCAATGCGGTTTCCATCAATTGGCACTGATACAGCGGCCCACGGATGCGCAAGAGCGGCTCGTGGGGAAAGACGATCGTGCCTTCAGGAATGGCGTCCACGGTGCATTCAAACTTGGAATTCCCCAAAAAGCTCAGGAAATCTTGTTCAAATAGTGGCTTGCCATCATTCCCCGTGAGTGTCGCCAAATAGTCAAGATCATCTTGTGGAAAGCTAAAATCCTGCATCAGCGCAATCGCATATTCCAATCCACCAGCAATCGCGTAGCCGCCTTTGAAGGGATTGCTTCTGAAAAAGAGGTGGAACACCGATTCGCGTTCGGCCATGCCATTTTTCCAGTAGCCGTAGGCCATGGTCAATTGGTAGAGGTCGGTGATGAGGCTGAGGCTAGGGCGGTAAAGCTTCGAAAGCACGTTCATATCTTGGGAATTCCTTTTGTGTACATTTTACACAAAGCTAATGGAAATAATTCCATCCGCTCAAATATCATTTTTTCTGCGGATAGAATAGCAGGAAGAATCCTATCTTTTTGCTGGATGTGGTAACATTGCCTCCAAATTTCTAGTTTCGGTTCCGTGAAACCAATCCTTCCAAAACTCTACTTGCTCAGCGGCAATGGCAGCATCAAATCATGGTGGGCCGATACAATTCCTTTTTTCCAACAGTTGGAGCCCATTCCCCTAGAATTGCCGGGTTACGGGGCCAATCATTCGGAAGAATACCAAAGCCTCGCCCAACTCGCAGATGCTTTGCTGACGATGACGGAGCCGGGGCACAAGATTTTTGCCGTCGGCATCAATGCGCTCGTGGTTTTGCATGCCTTGGTCAAGCGGCCGGGCCATTTCTCCAAGGTCTATTTGCTGGCGCCGGTCGGCGCTTTTTTGGAGGAACGGGCTTTTGTGCGGATGATGCGGGGCCCGCTGATGGCCCGCCTGAGCCATTTTTTGCTGAGCCGATTCCCCAAGCTCTTTGCAGGCAAGTTTTCCAGCCGCAAATGGACCGCCGCCCAATATGCCCGCATGGGGAGCGGCTACGCCCAATGTAAGGCATTCACAGCCTATTTTGATTTTGTGCAAGGGTGGAATGCGCTCGATCTTTTTGAGTGGATCGAGGACCCCGTGACCCTGATTTGGGGCACAGGCGATCGTGTACTTGATGCTGGTCAGGTGGCGGCGTGGGACGGCATTTTGCCGCGCACGCAGATGCAAGTGATCATCAAACCCGACTGGGAGCACTATCCCTATATCGATGATCCGCAGGAATTTGCGGCTTTTATGGAGTCAGATCCTCAAGGCTTTGCTGCGCATACCAAAGCGGGACGCCTGCAGTTGGGCACGCTCGCAGGTCTGCCGGTGCCTACGCAGATAGGTGTGCGCAATGCGCTGGAGATCGCGGCTGCGATCCCCAAACTGTCTACAACAAAAACGTATGCCGTGCGCTCCTCGGGCGCGCAAGAAGACCATATCGACCACAGCAACGCGGGCATCCACACTACATATCTGCGGGTGCCGATCACTGAGGTCGCGCAGCGGGCCCAGGAATTGTTGGATGGAGGGTTGGAGACGGCTGTGATTCAAGTATTTGTTGAACCCAAGGTCTCTGGCGTCGCCTTTGTGCGTTGGATCTCGGCGGAGGTCGAAATGGTCGAGGGACATTTGGAGCAATTGGTGAGCGGGACCGTGACGCCGACACGGTTTGTGCTGAGCAAAATGGGCGGCGATTGGCAGCAAATGCCTGAAAAGGTGCCTGTGGGCTTCTCTTTGAATGATTTGCATGCTTTTTTGAAGCGTTGCATCCGAGCGTTTCACTATGCCCACAGCGACATCGAGTGGGCTTGGGATGGGCAACAATTTCACATGTTGCAAATCAGGCCGGTGACGGGCAGTGACTGGCGCCGCTCGCTGAGCAGCGCCAACCTCGACGAGATCTTGCCACGGCAGGTGAGCAAGGTCATGGAGTATGCCCAGCGCCGCGCATCGCTCAGCATCAGCCGTTTGTACGGACTTTGGGATGCACGCACGCTGCAAGACAGCGAGCCATTCACCGTGCCCCACCTCGACGCGTCCTACATCAACAGCGACCTATTCCTGAGCCGCTTCAAAGACTGGGGCCTCCCCAGCCAACTCCTCGCCGATGAGATCGGCGGCGCCGTGCCTCATTTCGGATTCAACCTGCTCAACTTCATCCGCAGCATCCCGATGTTCCTGCGCATGCAGCGCCGCACCAGAAAAGAAATCCTCAAAGCCGAGACCATCCTCCGCCAATTCGAAAAAGAACTCCAACAAATCCTAGCCACCCAACATTCAACACCCACAAGTGCCGGGGCAAATCAACCCCAACTAACCACCCAAAATTCAACACCCCCAAGTAATTCTACAAATTCTGAAAATTATGCTCATTGGTTTGTAAGGTATTACCTCTTCATCGTGCGCCACAACATGGTGATCAACGCCTGCCTGTCGTCGGCGATGGGTAGCTTTTTGGCGCGGCG
>JANPHP010000311.1:0-17454 GCA_031424495.1 Bacteroidota bacterium
GCTGTGCTGTATTTGGGGAAATACGTCATGTAACTTGCGAGGGGTCCCGCACCCTTGGTGCGGGACCGCACGCTCATCCGACGCGAGCATCCTGCGAGGATTGATATCGTCAAATAGTAGTGATTTACCGTCAAATTTAGCTCCTCTCGCCGGAGGCTCGTGTCGGATAGCCCTGAGGCGGGACGCCGCGGGCCGCAAATTGTTTTGATGCGATTGCCTCTAGCGCAGCAATCGCATTCCTAGGAATTCAAGACGGACTTTGCTAGCTTTATTCTTTGGTTCAGCCATTTACATGAAATACACTTTATGAAAAGAGCATTTTACACTTCATCTCCGCTGAAATTTTCCTTGCTGCTACTTGCCTTGCTGCTGATCGGTACTTGGTCGCAAGCGCAACTGATCTTCAATTCCAGCTTCGAAACTTGGACAGGCGCCTGCCCCGTCAATACCGCTCCTGACAGCTGGACGAACTACACCGCTGGACCTGGTTTGGGACCTGACCAAGCGGGCACTTGCGCGGGCACGGTCACGTCGCATACGGGCGACTCCCACATGAATTTGGTTTGGATCAATTCTGGCGCAAGCGAAGGCGCTTCCCAGACCTTTACCACGACATTCGGCGCGACCTACCGTGTGAGCTTCTTCGCACGCAACGGCGAGGGCTTGTATTCCTCCAATGGCGATGTGAAATTGGAGTTGTACCAAAATTCGCTCGTCGTCTATACTTCGCCCAATATTACCCCCGGCGGACAATGGACGAACTATACCTGGGAATTTACAACGGCCTCCATCACAGAGACGATCGCCATCCGCGTGATTCCGGGCACGAATGCAGCTCCGGGATCGGGTGCCGCTGCCGTCGATGACTTCACGGTCACCGAGCTCGTGAATGTGCGTGATGCGATGTTGCATCATCCCCATGTCTATCCCAATCCTGTGCAAGACATCGCCTACATTTCCCAAGGCGACTACGTGAGGGGCGATTTGCGCAACGTACCCTTTCGCATCGACAACCTTATGGGGCAGGTGGTTTTGGAATCCGCCACTGATTTCACCGGTGGCAATGCGAGGTTGGACCTGTCTGCCTTGCGCCCCGGTGTTTATGTGCTGAGCTTCACGCTTGGCGAAGACAAGGTGCAGCAAAAGGTGGTTGTAGAATAAGAACCTGCTGTTGCATTTCATCGATGCCCGTTTCTGCCCTTGGGTGGAGACGGGCATCGATGTTTTGAAGTCAATTGTTCACCATTTCCCTGCGTAGCCCAAGTCTCCTGCTGAGATGGCTTGGAGGTAGGCATATTTCAGAGCATTGATCTGGCGGATGTGCAGGTGGTCATGGGCCAGCCAATTGTTGAGGAAGAATCCAGCGGTGAGCGCCCCCGCCCTAGGGTGCTGCCAATAATTGGTCCATTGCGGGTCTTTAAGTGCGCGCAGGTAGTCGACGGATGCTTTGCGGGCGTCGCCAAATGATTGCATGACCCTCTGGTAATCTTGGCCGGCATAGTTGCGGGCCTGCACCCAGCCTTCAGGATCGATTTGGGGCGGATCGATGCCCGGTTGCTCCAAAGTCATCCGCATGCGGCAGCCAAAATCCTCGATCTCCTCATCGCGCATGTGGCAGGCGATCTCCAGCAGGTTCCATTTGCCGGGCGCCGGGCGCCAATGGATGAGGTCCCCGGGTACGTCGGCGAGCAAGTTTTGAAACGTCAAACCATTGGCTTCCAAGGTCTGGATGAGGTAGGGGAGGTGTTTCATGCGGGTGAATTTTTGATTCACCAAATTAGGGGATTCCTGTAATAGCGCAAACGGAATGAGTTTGGCCAATCAGGCGCAATGAAGCTTTCGCCCTTGCAGGGCTTGATGTTCTTGTGTGTGCCGCTAGCGATGGGCTTTGCCCATCGCTGACGGCTTGTGCCCTTACAGGGCTATTGGACTGGTCAATAGCCCTGTAAGGGCACAAGCTGTCAGCCTAGGGCAAAGCCCTAGGCCAAGAAGTCAAGCAAATAACAATAGCCCTGTAGGGGCGAAAGCAAACCCTAGCGCTAGCAAGTTTCGGCCTCTGAATTGATTGCATTCCAAAACTTCTCCACAGCAATTCCAGAAAACATTGTGGTTGTCGTGCAGGTTTTATCTTTGTGCATCGGCTTGGCCGATCTTGGTTTGCATGAGAAAATATTTTTGGGTTTTGATTGCCTCCATTGCGTGCCTCACGGCTTGCCAAAGCCCATCGGCTACCTTGGGCGTCGATGCCTTGATCGGTGCAGGCCAAGCGACGACTTTGACAATGGAGGAGGCCCTCGACGAAAAAAATGCAGGCAAAGTGGTCGCTGTCGAAGGCTATTTGCAATTGCCGCAGGTCTTGGTGGCCGATGCTGAGCAGGCCCAAGTCAATTTCCATGCTAGGCCCTTGCAACGACGCGGCACGACGCTATTTGCAAGCCTCAAGCTGGGAGACTGTGCCAATTGCATGGCCAAATTGCCCGCTACCTATAAATTGGGTGACTTGAAGGTTTTCTCGGATGACCAAAAGCCGATGACGCAGGGGCAGCGCCTGCGGCTCACAGGTACGCTGTCCACAGGAAAAGAAAAGGGGCAAACGAATGCGCGCTGGTCCAAGATCAAGGTCGACGAGATCGAGGAGTTGGATGGTGCGCCTTATGACTACGCCACATCCAAAGCGCTGGAAATCAACCGTGAAAATATAGGCGATAGCACCTTGGACGGGGATTTGGTGCGGGCCATGGGGAGGGTTGCCATTCCGCAGATGCTGTTTTTGAAGGACGATGTGATGATGGAAATGATCTTGGGCAGCGACACGTTGGGAGTGAGTTTCCTCATCGGCAATGGCGCCAATCAGATTGATCCCATTCCCAGCAACTTTTCAAAATCGGATTTTAAGATCCATGATTATCAAGGTGCCTTGATCGATTTGCGCAAGCCCGTGACGGTTTGGGGCACCCGCATCCGCGCATCAGGGCGGTCGCGGAGCACGATTTATGTCGAGCACATTGAACAATAAATGTCTGGTAGTTAACTCAATATCATTCGATTCCTATGCCACATTTCATTCAGCAAGAATCCAAGGACAGCGTATCGGTTTCCATCGCTTACCGTGGCATCAGCGGGTCTGACCTCGCCGAGCAGGTGAAAAAGAAGCTGATCGCGATGGGTTATTCGACGGTGCAGGGCCCCGACGAGCAGACGGTCTACGAACGCGGCAATCGCCGCATGCATGTGCTATTGGGCATCTTTTCGAAATATTTTCGTTTTGGTGCGCGAGTGGAAGATGGTGGGGATGGGAATCTGCGGGTGCGGGTACACAAGCTCACGTCGATTGTGACGGAGGGATGGATCGGCATGTTGCAAGTCAGGGGCGAGCTGCGCCGCATCGCCCACGGGCTAGAGGCGATTTGAGGGGGTTGGTGGCCAGAATAGAACCGCAGAGTGCGCGGCATCTTGCGATTCAACTTCAGTGCAGATAACATATTTGACGAAGTTTTTTGACCGTTTCAACGCCCCAGCGGGGCCGTCTTTGGGTAGTCCCGCTACGGGAGTAGCGGGATGCTCCCGGTAGCGTTGGCGTTTATTTTCACGCCCCGTAGGGGCCGTCTTTGATCGAGCTTTTGTAAATCATGCCTGACCGGAAACCCGATCAGTATTTTGGTCATGTGTTGGCGCTTTGGGCGGCACCTACGGCGCGCGTGCTTGTCTGCCTATCCTAGCCGGACGCTCCCGCATCCGGCTACCAAAAGTCGGTGCGCCTAGGCGTACGAAAACATGCAACTTGTAAGGTGTTCATTTCCAGTAGCTTTGGGATTAGTTATATAGTAGAACGCGGAGATCGCAGAGAGAGCTATGGTTTTTGCGTTTGTAACCAGTTTAGGTTCCCTTTCGGAATTCTGATTATTCCCTAGAACGACACAATTAAATACAATCGCAACCCATCCGTTCAACCCTTCATCATCCGTCGCAAAAAATAATCGATGAAAAAGGTAATCAAGCCATAACCGAGCGCCGCGAAGGGATAAAATACGAAAATCAGGAAGAAATAGCTGCTGCGGTGCGAGGCCGCAGGGCCGATTGCATCCGCGATCCAACTGTAGCTCATGCAAAACACCACCATGGCCGCAAAGGGGACCACGAGGCTGCCGAGCAGCCAGATCCAGGAGAACTTTTTGGTTGGGTTGCGCTTACGCCACCACCACATGGTGAGTAGGTGCAGCAAGGCAAGGATACCGCCGCTGAGCCACATAAAACCCTCCATGCCAAAATCGATCATGGTTTGGCCATTGCCTAGCGGCTTGGGTTCAACGGTGACCTCCAGCGTTTTGACATCGGGCAGGCTGTCAAAATGCCAGACGGCGATGCTGGCGAGGTCGCCGCTATCGAGCGGGCCGAGGTTGGTGGTAAGTGGGAGCGGGGAGAGGCTGGCATCGAGGGTCACATCCAAGGCACCAAATGCATACCAATGGGCGGCCGGGTCCAAGGCATAAAGGAATCTTTGGTCTTTGAGCCATTCGTGGAGGTAGGACCAGACCTCGGCGGTGTATTCGACGCGCACTTGGTGGGCGCCTTGGTTCAGGTCCACCTCAAAAAAATGCATTTCGCTCAGACCATAGTGGTGCGGCTCACCGGGTTCCCACTCAATGGCGAAGGTTTGCAGGTCCACCAAGCCGCTGCTGTCGCGTGCCCAGAACCGGGAAGCGGGTGAATGCTCGCGGTAAAAATACTGTCCAGGGACTTGCTGGGTTTCGACAGCTTGGCCATCGACCCAGATTTTCATGCCTTGTTGGTATTGGTGGGCAATGAAGAGCAGGGGGATGCGCAAGCCGACCGTGTCTGTAAAAATGTCATAGACCACATCAAAACGGCAAGTTTTGAGGTCGGCACTGGGCTGTATTTTGAGCGACTCGTGGCGCACACTGGCATGTTGGCTCACAAATGGCAGACCGATGCCCGTGCCGGGACGGCTGGGCGATGACATGTTGGCGAGGAGCGGGCTGGCTGTGGAAAGAATAATCAGGGCGGCGCAAAGGGGAACCCAAGCAAAGCGCAAGCTGCGTTTTGTTGCTTTGAACTTGGCTGTAAGGTGACTTGGGGAATTTTGGATGCGCATTTTCAAGAAGGGTATTTTGGGCAATTTAGTTTTTTTGTAGGCGGATCGCGTTTCGGGCTTGCACTTTTTCTTTGTTGGCATGAAATTTGGAAATCCATTTTGAGTTACGGAAATTATCCCCTAACTTCATAGTTGAAAAATAAAACGGAAACGTCAATCACGATTAGAAAATGAAAAAGCTGGTACTCAACACATTTGCCGCTCTTGCTCTCCTCCTGTGTTTCTCTGCCCTGAACGCTCAGGCACCTGCTGGTGCGACTGATCCTGCTGCTGGTGGCTCTACCATCAAGTTTGAGGAAGAAACACATGACTTTGGTGACCTGATGCAAGGTGGCGACGCCTCTTGGGTGTTCAAATTCACCAACGAAGGCACATCTGACCTCGTCGTTACAGGCGCCAAAGGTAGCTGCGGTTGCACAGTTCCAAAATGGAGCAGCGAGCCCGTCGCTCCTGGTGGCGAAGGCGAAATCAAAGTCGTGTATGATTCCAACCGTGTCGGTGGCATCAGCAAGTCTGTGACCGTCAACACCAACTCGACCACACAGCCTGTCGTCACGATCTTCATCAAGGGCAACATCATGCCCAAGCCCGCTGAGCCTAGCTTCACTGCTCCTGTCGAAGGCGCACCAAACAACTAAGCGCGGTTTTTGATACCCACCTGCCCAAGCGACTTCGGTTGCTTGGGCAGGTTTTGTTTGTAGTGGAGGTGGGAGCGTCGGGATTATTTTGCGGCTTAGGATTCTGAAAGCTTGGTTTTGAGGAGAATAGCTGCTATCTTGAATCATCGTGCATTCAACCATCCCTCAGAAATGAAATTGTTGTCGGTCATCGTTGTTGTGTTATGCTTCCTGGGAATACAAGCGCAGGTATATGCGCAATCGGGGTCCACGACAACTACGTCGCCGATTTGGGATGCGCGAGGGAATCCCATTCCCAGTAAGGGCATTTTGACCTTCGAGGAGCAGACCCATGACTTTGGAGAACTGGAGCAAGGCGGCGACGCCTCTTGGACATTCAAATTCACAAATACAGGGACCGAGCCGCTTTGGGTCGTGAATGCCAAGCCTAGTTGTGGTTGCGTCTCAGCGGAAGCCTGGCCGATGGAAGCAGTCCTACCCGGTCAAAGCGGTAGCATTCGGGTCCGATACGATTCCAACCGACTTGGCATGTTCAATAAATACGTCACGGTCTGCTCCAATGCCACTGATCTGTATCAAAAAATCTATATCAAGGGAGAAATCCTGCGCCGGCCCATGGAGCCGGACTATTTGGCACCCGTAGTTGGCGTGCCGTCGGTACCATCTGATCATTAAACAAGACCTGCCATGCAACCCATAATCAAAAACTTGGTTCTCTTGATCTTCTTGCTGCTTGCCTCGCAGCTCGCGTTGCATGCGCAAACCGTTGTTGAATCCACCCGACCTGCGCATGATGCAAATGGAAACCCGCTGCCCGGCGGCGGGATCATGACCTTTGAAGAAGAGGTACATGACTTCGGGGAGTTGCAAGAGGGTAGCGACGCCTCTTGGACATTCAAATTCACGAATACGGGCACGGAGGCGATTTTGATTGCACGTTGCAATACTAGCGGCGGTTCTTGGATGGTGAAGTCGTGGCCTCATGACCCCATCTCGCCAGGAGAATCAGGAGAAATCTCAGGGAAGTATGACTCCCATCATAGCGGTGGATTTTATAAGTATGTAATGATCATCTCCAATGCAGCCCAAGTAGACAAGTTAATCTATGTTAAAGGAGCTATCCTCCCACGGCCTTCGCATGAGCATGACGGGGCCGGCAACCCTGTGATTATCGGCAAATAAATGCATTTTGGCCACTTTTCTTGCATCACTTGGAATAGGGTTGCCATCGTGGCAGGGTATTTGTTGATAAAAGATTTCGTCGGGTTATGGGGCTAGGATTGAGATTCCCAAAAACTTGCAGTAAATTGAACACACTTTTTACAATGAAGGTCAAGAAAATGAAAACAACTACTACTTTATCCTTGCTTGCCTTGGCGCTCTTGCTCCACGGCTCCATTTTCGCGCAATTCATCGCGCCGGGTTCGCAACCCGCAGTTGTGACAGGTCCAGCAGCGACACCCGCAGTTCCAGCTAACCTCCCTGGCGGCGGTGTCTTTTCATTTGAAGAGGAGACCCATCAGTTTGGGGACCTCATGCAAGGCGGAGATGCCTCATTTATCTTCAAATTTACCAACACCGGCACCGAAGCCATCAAGATTGAGACCGTGAAGCCCGCCTGCGGTTGCACAACCCCCAAAAGCTGGCCACAAGAGCCGATCCAACCCGGTGAATCTGGCGAAATGCTGATCCAATACGATTCCAATCGCATCGGTGGTTTTGACAAGTATGTCACCATCATCTCCAATGCCTCCGTGGTCGATCAAAAGATCTTTATCAAAGGCAATATCCTCGCTAAGCCGGCCGAGCCTACCTACGGTGCACCAACTATCGGTGCTCCAGCGCCTCCGAGCGGCCATTGATCCGATATTATCCTTACGCAAAGTCCAAATCACCTCGGTGGTTTGGACTTTGTCTTTGGCGGGCTGCGTGATCGCGGTCTTATATTCTTGTCTGGAGCTTTGCCAGTAAGCCAAATCCCATGTCATTTCGACCGGAGTTTTTGGTATTTGCAAGGCTCTGGAAGAGCCGCAGCAAATGCCAAAAAACGTAGCGGAGAAATCTAGCGCCTTTCGATACACCTCCTACTAAATTGCCCTTCTAATGACCAGCTCTTGGCAGGAATTGCAAATAGGAGTATTCAAGCAGGAGGTGTATCTGGCAGCGCTATCCCGCATTTCATGCGGGACGCTACTTGACCGGCTCGCTTCGCTCCCTCGATCACTCCGGTACCAATGACAAGCTTCATAAATTTCTGAAAATAAAGATGTTAATAGGTCGGGAGATTGTTCGACTCCGCTGGAGTCGTTGCAATACCGAAAAACGGCCTAATTTGCTCAATTGCGCCGCTTTTGGGGTGGCATAAAAAATTGCTCTTTCCAATTTCTAGCCAAGGTGGATTTTTCCGTCTTCGCTGCAAACCGTAGCAAAAGCAGTACGTCACGTCCACAAATAGATACACCGCTTCCAAAATCGGCTTGCGGGGAATGCCCAATTTAGCCGTGTGCCTGACGACGCACTGAATGGTGCAAGTGGGCGCTAGGCTGCCAAGCCCACCATTTGTTATGCAAAGATAGCGACGGACGCTGACGCTGCAAAGCCCGGATAATTCCGCCAGCGTGTAAAGCGCGCCGGACCGTACTTAGCGTTTTAACCGTTTGTGTACCCCGTCCCTCAGGTGTCTGGTCAGGTGAGCGGTGAATGTATGTTCTTTGGTGTAGGAAATGGTGTGCGTCTCCGATTGCAGCAGCACCGGGCTGATCTCCTTTGCAAGCAGGGGCCGCTTGGCCTCGGCTACAGCGAGAATGATCTTGTCCTTCCAAGTCATCTTGTCGGAATAGCCCACGGACGCATGAACCGTCCCGTGATGGTTCACGGCGACTGTTGGCTTTGAAGACCTTGCGAATGTGAGACAGATCAATTCCTGCTCTTCGGCCACAAGCAATTCCCTGAGCGCCTTGATCCCCATTCACAGGATGTCCTCCAATGCGTTGAGCGATGTTTCCTCGATTCCGATCCATTTCATGCGGGAAATCGCGTCGATGCTCAAATCTGCTGGGTTTTTGTCCATTTCCTTCGGTGTTTGCGGGGCGATGCACCCTGCATCCCACACGGCAATCTTTCGCCGAAAGTTGGACACCGTTACCGAATAGGTGAATCCGCATTTTATCCGTCTTCCGTTCCCATTCCGAATTCATTCGAGATTGATTGAAGGAGCTTGGAGTCTCGTGCCGAGCCAATTTTGGCATAGAGAGCTGATCTGAAAATCGCATCTGGCCTGTACGCAGATCAATTGTCTGTTGCACCCGCAGCCACCCATTTGTTGATCTTGGCGACGTAGCACGCATCCACCAGGTTGCCGCTTGGTGCCATGGTCTTGTAGTTGGGGTCGCCGCTCATGGCCCCTTGGATGCGTCCATTGCTTGTGTTTTGGCTGATGGTCGTGAGATCACTCATATCCACCCCTGCGCTTGCGCCACTGTGGCAGACATTGCAGTAGGTCTGCACCAGCGGCACGATGTCTCTGGCGTAGCTCACGGTTGCCGAGGTATCTCATGTGACTGTATTGGAATTGGTGGTGTTTGCAGCGCCGCCCTTGACCCACGCCTTGATGGTGCCTATGTGTTCAAATGCGGGTCGCGGATATCCCCTCGGCGGCATGTAGGAAAGGCTGCCTGCCATCAAGGAGACCACACGGATGCCAGATGCACGGCCAGGCTTCACGCCGCGCATGATGCCAGAATAGCTTGTGAGTATTGTCGCAATCAGCGTTGCCCGTCCAATCCATCTTCGAAAATGATTTCCAATTACCATGTTGTCCTCGTGTTTCCGCAGACAAGTTGAGGCACGATTTTGGAGGAATCTTGGATTTCAAAAAGAAATCTTGAACTGGTGCATCCCGCCATCAAAATCATAGTCGATACCCCATCCGTAGATATCGGCAATTTTCTTGACGATGGACAATCCAAGGCCATTTCCTTGCTGGGACTGGCTTGCCTTTGCAAACCGCTGGAATAAATGACTTACTTGAAGGGGAGACGGGTTTCCTGTGTTTGCAACGGTAAGTCTGCCATTGGCGATTGTAAGGACAACCCTGCCGTTACGGACGTTGTGGCGGATCGAGTTTTGCAGGAGATTCGATATGGCAACCTCCACAAGGGTCTCGTTGGCCTCGATTTCGATGTCTTCACCCTGCTTGATCTCGACATCGATTCCCAGCCATTCAGCTTGCTCGGCAAAGGACGCGATTCTGGAAGCCAGGGCTTTCCTCACAGAAACCCTGCCTGTGGCTATGAATTGTCTGCTTTCCAGCTTGGAAAGGAGTAGGAGGTTCTTGTTGAGGTGGATCAACCGCGACAGTGAAGCTTCCAATAGGCTCAGGAACTCACCCTGCGCCTCGGTCATATCCTCCCGCTGCATCATGTTGTCGATCTGGGATTGGATCACGGCGAGCGGTGTTTGAAGCTCGTGTGCGGCATTCTCCACGAATTCCCGTTGTGAATCGTAAATTGAGATGTTCTCATGGATCAGCTTTGCGATGGCTTGGTCGAGCCTGTCAAATTCCTCGATTCCAGTGGATTTTCGCTTGAAATCCTCATGCCTGTCGATCTTGTAGCGTTCGACAACGCCAAGCGTCTCGTAAAAAGGCTTCCAGATCGTTCGGGATTGCCAAAGGTTGATCATGTACATTCCAACCAAAAGTATAATAATCACAATGGCGAAGAGCAATGCAATAGTCGCCAAAAAGTCTTCTGTCTCAATAAGGTTGATCCTTACGGAAAGGATGAAATTTTTGCCACTGACCAAGATTGGTGAATGCAATACCCGATAGGGTTCCAATTCATCTTCCAGCGAATCAAGAAAGGTCTGCTGGAAAATCGTATCGTTGGCGATCATGGGGTTGGTAGCAGGCAGGATTTGGATATCCCTACTGATTGCATTCCAGATTTGGATGTCGTCAATTGTAAAGATTGGCAACCTTGATTGAATGAACTCCAATTTTCTAAGTTGGAGCGCCTCATCGGAGTCCGCAACGGCTAACCATACCGTTGTCCAGTAAAACACGGGAGTAGCAATCAGGAGCAAAAATGTCGATATGACCATGTTTGCTCGTAAGGATTTTGTGAGTAGCTTTCTAGACACCTTGCCATTTATAACCCAATCCATAAATAGTTTTTACATATTCCGCTGATCCTGCCTCTGCAAGCTTCTTCTTGATGTTTTTGATGTGGGCATATACAAAGTCATGGCTATCCATCATTTCTGCTAAATCTCCAGACAGGTGTTCTGCGATGGCACCCTTGGACAAAACCTTTCGGTTGTTACCAATTAGAAAAAGCAAGAGCTCCGTTTCGCGATTTGTAAAGTTGATAGCAGCACCATGTACAAAAACAGTTCTTGCAAGTAAGTCGATCGCTATCTCATTGAATACGACGATGTTTTGGCCCTGAAACTGCTTGCGTCGCACAAGTGCCTGTATCCGAACGAGGAGTTCTGCCATGTGGAATGGTTTAGTCAGGTAATCATCCGCTCCCAACTGCAAGCCTTCGATGCGGGTATCGAGGGAATCTTTTGCCGAAATGATGATGACTCCGTCAGATTTTCTGAGGTGCTTGAGCCTTTGCAAAACCTTGAATCCATTTCCATCAGGAAGGGAAAGGTCCAGGAGGATACAGTCGTAGTCATGCAATTCGATCCTGTCAAGGGCCGATTCCACGGTTGGTGCGATCTCGCATAGTATCTCGTTGGCTTTCAGGTAGCTTTGAATCGCCCTAGCAAGCGCGGCCTCATCCTCTACAATCAAGATTTTCATGGCTTCAAAGCTAAGGTTGAATCTTGTAGGAAAGTCGAATTTTTGATTTATTGGTTTACCCTACTGAAAGTTTCGACCTCAACTGAGCCCAGTGTTTATGTGTTACAAATTCTGTCCAATGCCATTAGCTGATTTGAATACCATCCAACCCTAATCTTCGCGATGCCGCAAGGAGATTGGCATCGATTGATTGTATCAAAAGTCGTTCCAAATTTTCGGCCCTGGCTTGCAAACCATCCAAGATCAAATCCGCGCATCGGTGGTCGTCACGTTGGAAACTCTTTTTGATGAAATTTTGGACACCAATTCAAAATGTATTCAAGTTCACCAACGAACTAGCATCCAAAATCTTGTAGGCCACGGATGTCAATCGTTCTAATGTGTGAATATTCCTGCTTTGGGCCGTCCGAACTTGACGGCCCCCAAAAGATAATTGACCAGCCATCCCATCCTTCGACATCGAAACAACTCTTCTCTATATGATACGTTACCTTCTTATCCCATTTCTCCTTTGCCTTTTGGGCAGGGTTCAAGCTCAAAGCCACACCCTGAGCGGCAACCTGCGCGATGCTGCGACGGGCGAAGCCTTGATCGGGGCCACGGTCTTTGTCGCCAACCAAAAATTGGGGGCAATGACCAACAATTACGGCTTCTACTCCTTGAGCCTTCCAGATGCGGATTCATTGATCGTCGTGTACTCCTACGTCGGCTACAAGGCACAGGCAAAAAGCATCGCCTTTCACGATGACATCGCCCTCGAAATCTCGCTCATGGAGGCCAATGTGCTGGATGATGTGGTAATCACCTCCGACCGCAACAATGAGAACGTGAGCAGCAACCAAATGGGGGTGATCGACATTCCCATTGAGAAAATCCAGCAATTGCCAGCGATATTGGGGGAACCCGACCTGCTCAAGATCATCCAGACATTGCCGGGGGTGCAGCCGGGGCAGGAAGGGACGACGGGGTTCTTTGTGCGCGGTGGCAATTCAGACCAAAACCTAGTGCAGCTAGACGAGGCTATTGTTTACAACCCCAACCACCTTTTTGGCCTGTTCAGCACCTTCAACACCAACGCGCTCAACAAGGTCACGCTCATCAAGGGCGGTTTCCCTGCCCAATATGGCGGTCGCCTCTCCTCGATCCTAGACATCACCATGAAGGAGGGCAACAACCAGCAACTCAAGGTCAGGGGCGGGGTCGGCCTGATTACCTCCAACCTGACCATCGAAGGCCCGATCATCAAAAACCGCGCTTCATTCATCGTGTCGGCGCGGCGCACCTACCTCGATCTGTTGCTCAAGCCCTTCAAGGTGATCCCACCTGGCAATTCCTACAACTTCTATGACATCAATGCCAAGGTCAATTTCAAGCTCAACGATGCCAACCGCCTTTTCTTGAGCTATTTCAGGGGCTTGGACAATGCCGCCTACGCCGATGCCAGCAGCCTGAGCTACGGCATCCAATTTGGCAACCGCACTGCCACTTTGCGCTGGAACCACCTGTACAGCGACAAGCTCTTCTCCAACACCTCTGTGATCTACAATTCCTACTTGCTCAACCTTTCATCCGTGCAAGGAAAATACTATTCGCAGTTCTATTCCCGCATCAACGACATCAACGCCAAGTCGGAATATGAATTTTTCCCCAATCCCAAGCACACGATCAAGTTTGGTGGCTATTATGCCTACCACATCTTTACACCCTCTGGCAAGTCGGCCAAGATACCCAAGACGCAGGTCATCACTGCACTGGACGTGAACAAGATTCCCCAGCAATACACCACGGAGTTTGCGGGCTACCTGAACGACGACATCAATATTTCCCCGAGGCTGGGTGTTCAACTTGGGTTGCGAATTCCAGGATTCATTGCCAGGAATGCCGCCTACCTCAAGTTGGAACCACGAGCAACGGCCCGCTATTCCTTCAACGAGAAATCGTCGATGAAGGCATCTTTCACGGTGATGAATCAATTCCTGCACAACGTCCCGAGTTCCACAGCATCCTTGCCAACTGACATCTGGATTCCGAGCAGCAAGGTCACAAAGCCGGGGCAAAGCGAGCAACTTTCCTTGGGCTACTTCCGCAACTTCGACGACAATAAGTGGGAGGCGAGCGTGGAGACCTATTACAAGCAGATGCAGAACCAAGTGCTTTTCAAGCAGGGCGCTCAATTGCTGGAGCAAACCAAGATCGACAGCAGCCTCGTCTTTGGGAAGGGATGGAGCTATGGCGTGGAATTTTTCTTGAAACGCAACGTGGGCCGCTTCACGGGTTGGGCATCGTACACGCTCTCCAAGACCAACCAGCAATTCAAGGACCTGAACTTCGGCAAGCCATTTCCCTTCAAGTATGACCGCCGACACAATTTGTCCTTGGTCGGAGTTTATGAGGCGAGCAAGCATTGGCGGTTTTCTTCCGAGTTCATCTTCCACACGGGCAATGCCTACACCTTGCCCACTGGCAGGGCCAATTTCTTCCAAGCGGGGACTTTGTACGACGGCAGCTTCGTCGATTACCAGGGGCGCAACAATGCCCGTCTCAAGGCATATCACAGACTCGACTTGGCCGTCACGCGCAAGGGGGAGGGACAATTGTTCAAGCGCAGGTTTGAATCCCTCATCACCTTGAGCATCTACAATGTCTATAGCCGTCGAAATGCCTATTTCGTCTATTTGACCGTCGATCCCAACACCCATGCGCCGCTTGCCAAGCAGGTGTCCCTGCTCCCGATCATTCCCAGCCTGAGCTACAACTTCAACTTCTAAATCCGAGAATCATGAAAAAGCTGCAATATCTATTCCTGCTCCTGAGCCTTACAGCCTTGATCGCTTCCTGCACCAAGGACATCGTCATACCACCGCTTCCCTACGATTCACGGCCCGCGATAGAGTGCATGTTGAAACCCGGCGCAACCATGCGGCTCGACCTCAACCGCACGATTGCCTATTTTGACCCGACCGTGAACCATGCCGACCTCTTTATCAGAGGTGCAAATGTGAGCATTTCCAGCACCTTGGGGACGGTCGTGCTGTCTGAGGACTCAGTGCTAAACCTCTTTACCTGCCAATGGGAGTATTTCTATACCAGCACCGACACCGTGCAACAAGGCATCACCTACGACCTGCTAATCGCCACGGGCGGAAAGACCTATACCGCGCAGACGACCACCAATTCGCGCAAGGTGAGCATCCTTGCAACCGATTACACCCCGATCTTCAATGACATCTACGGTGAGCATGAGGGCGTGATCGTCGATTTCAAGGACATCGTGGGAGAGGAAAACTATTATCGTTACCAGATGAACCGCACGATAGACAGCACCGTCTATATCGAGGGGGCCAACACGCACAGCACCTGCACCAACGGCCTGTATTTCCACGTGAGGGAGCTTGGGCGGGCCGTGTACAAGGACAGGAACCAAGACGGCCTCGACCAGAGGATCGTAGCGGAACCAGCATACAAGCACAAGAACGGAACCGTTGCCTATATCTCAGTCCTGACGGTGGACAAGAATGCAGGCCTTTTCTACGACATGCTGGATCGCCAGAAACTCGCCACAGCCAACCCATTTGTGGAGCCTGTATTCTTGACCCCGCTACAATTCACGGATGCCATCGGGGTATTTGGGTCCTATGTGGCCTCTGACTCGGTGTATTTTGAGTATCCTGAATGAGGATCATGACCAAGCAAAGCTGCAAAACACAAATGCGGCCCCATTGCTGGTGACCGCATTCGCTCAAAACCCAATACCAAAAATGAATCCTTGGATCTATGAGATTTCAAGCACCTTGCGTTTTTCTACGATATGCTTGATCGTAGCATAAACCAACAAGGCAACCAACATTCCAAAAAGTATGAGAGAGGAGCCTTGCGTCCCAAACCCAAGTCCGCCCTTCTCGGTCGTCTTTGTAAGCAAATCGCCGAACGTCGCCCCAAATGGTCGTGTAAGGACAAAAGCGATCCAAAAGAGGACGATGGAGGAGGCTTTGGTGAAATAATGCAGTATCACAACGATAGCCAAAAGTGAACTTATCAAAATTGCACCCCCTGCAAAGCCCAGCCCCGAATCGTCGGCCAAGAAATCGCCCAAGGCCGTTCCCAAGGTATTGGAAACAAGAATGGCCGCCCAGTAAAAAATTTCGCCGCTTTTTGTCTTGATCTCGGTCACAGAAAGCGATTTTTCCCGCCAGTACCACAGTCCCAGAATGCACAGCAATGTCGTCACAAGGATGGCAGAACCCAAGGCATAACCCAAACCTAAAGTCCGATCCATGTAGTCAGAGATCGTAGTTCCCGCCGTGCTCGTGGCAACGATCACGGCCCAATACAAGACCGGGATATAGCGTTTCACTGAAAGCTGCCCAATCAGTGCAATTAGAAATACCGCAATCAAAATGAGCGAACTGACTGCATAACCTACGTCGAGGGTCATCGACAGCAAATCACCAGCCGTCTCGCCCAGGGTGGTGGCTACGATCTTCATCATCCAAAACAGTAAGGCGACTTGCGGGATTTTGTTCCAATTGTTCTCTGTTTCCATTGAATTCATGATTTTTAAATGGCTAAGCGATAATCAAACCCAACCTGTCATTAGGACCCAAATCGGGAAAAACCGGATCGGGCCGCTGCATTCATTGCATCGACCCGATCCCAGCTTTGAAGCGACGATGGACTACTTGTCCTCAGCCGAGCCCTCGGCACCTTTCTTGTCCTCGCCTGAGCCACTCCCGCCTTCTCCACCTGAGCCATTTGCCTTCTCATGCACAGTCTTCAGTACCTTCCCGCTTGCATCGGTGAGGATTTCCATCATTTTGCCCTTGTCCTTGACCATGACCTCATATTGCATGGCAGCCGTACCTTTTTGAACCGTCTCAGCTGCAACAAATGTCGCGGTGGGGTACTTAGCCTTCAATGACTCGGCGATCTTTGCGGGGATTTCACTGGCGGGGATACGGCGCTCGGTGGTCATCCATTTTCCTTGCAGGTCATATTCGACGCTTGTACCATTCCCATTTTCCTTGAAGTGCGCCTCAAACAACTTGCCCTCCTTTTCCCACTTGGCATCGGTTGCATTCGGAAAGCGCGTGGCAAAGTCTGCCTTGGCACTTGCTGGAACAGCCTGACCGTAGCCGAGGCCGAAGGCCATCAAGGTCAGGAACATAAAAACGATTCGATTTTTCATAGAGACATATTTGATTAAACTATGGGCAAACGTACCGTGCAAAGTTGTAGGAAACTTGAAGTGGGCGGCAGGGGTTTGGGACTCCCAGACGCCTGGTATAGGGAGTCATGCACGGCTTGCAACAAAAGTCACTCGGCTTATGCCGCAATTTCCCCACTTTTGCACTCATGGAAGATCGACAGCAACATTGGGAGGCCGTGTACTCCAAGAAACAGCCCCACGAGGTGAGCTGGACGCAGGAGCGCCCCGAGACATCGTTGCGGTTTATCGACGAGACGGGTTTGCCCCTCACGGCAAGCATCATCGACATTGGCGGGGGCGACAGCAGCCTTGTGGACTGCCTTCTTGACTTGGGATTTACCGATCTCACCGTGCTGGACATTTCAGATGCGGCGATCAGCAGGGCCAAGGCCCGGTTGGGGGAGCGAGCGAGCCTCGTACAATGGATCGTGACGGACATCGAGGATTTTGTGCCTTCACGTCGATACGACCTTTGGCACGACCGCGCCACCTTCCATTTCCTCACGACCCCACAGCAGGTTGCCGACTACGTTGCCAAGGCTGCAAGTGCGGTGAACGGCTACATGACTATCGGGACGTTCAGCGAGAACGGGCCTGAGCGGTGCAGCGGCTTGCCCGTGAGGCAATATTCCGAGGACGAACTTTCGGAGGTGCTTTCAGCCGGGTTCAAGAAGATTCGATGCGC
>JANPHP010000312.1:0-22973 GCA_031424495.1 Bacteroidota bacterium
AAACTGCTCGCCAATACCATCTTGGAGAGCTACTAATTTTATTTGTTGAAACTGAATTGATCGGTATGCTTATTATATGTGTTGGGACGCCATGCATGGCGTCCCTACACATATAATCTGCGGTACGATATCCCAAAACAAATACACTGTGGCATGGCGTACCTGCACAAATGCAACGCGGCAGATTAAATTGATCATTCCTAATGAAACGCCCCATTTACCTCGACAACAACGCCACCACCCCGCTCGACGAGCGGGTTTTGGAGGCCATGTTGCCCTTTTTCAAGGAGGTGTATGGGAATGCGGCGAGCAGCACGCACAGCTATGGCTGGCAAGCTGCAGAGGCTGTGAAAATCGCCCGCGAACAAGTCGCAGGCTTG
The DNA here is from genome assembly GCA_031424495.1 of Bacteroidota bacterium. Taxonomy (GTDB): domain Bacteria; phylum Bacteroidota; class Bacteroidia; order J057; family JADKCL01; genus JADKCL01. The sequence goes on from JANPHP010000312.1 coordinate 381, forward strand.
ATCGGCGCTTCGCCTGAGGAAATCGTCTTCACGAGCGGCGCCACCGAGAGCGACAACCTCGCCCTCAAAGGCGTCGCCGAGGCCTACGCCAGCAAAGGCGACCACATCGTGACCGTCGCCACGGAGCACAAAGCCGTGCTCGACACCTGTCATTGGCTCGAAAAAACTGGCCGGCGCGTCACCTCCCTCGGCGTCGACAGCGACGGCCTCATCGACCTTGCAGAATTGGAATCGGCCATCAGCGACGAGACGGTGCTCGTCTCCATCATGCTCGCCAACAATGAAACGGGCGTGATCCAGCCGATGGCGGCCATTTCGGAAATTGTGCACCGCAAAGGCAGCATCTTGATGAGCGACGCCACGCAAGCCGTCGGCAAGATCAATGTCGATGTCAATGCGCTCGGCATCGACCTGCTCGCCATGAGCGCGCACAAGTTGCACGGACCCAAGGGCGTAGGCGCGCTCTACGTGCGCAGGCGCGGTCCCCGCGTCGCGCTCGCGCCACAAATGCACGGGGGAGGCCATGAGCGCGGACACCGGAGCGGCACGCTCAATGTGCCCGGCATCGTGGGCCTGGGCAAGGCCTGCGAGATCGCAGCATCTGAACTTGTCAAAAACCACTACCACCTTGCCGAATTGCGGGAATATTTTGAGGCGGCCATCCTGGGAATTCCTGGGACGAAACGCAACGGCCACGAGACCAATCGCTTGGTCAACACATTGAATGTGAGCATCGACGGGGTCGAAGCCGAAGCGCTCATCAACGCGATGCCCGGCATCGCGATCGCGACGGGGAGTGCTTGCACGTCGGCATTGATGCAGCCATCGCACGTCTTGCGGGCGATGGGCATAGCCGATCAAGCAGCCTATGCTTCGATCCGTTTTAGTTGGGGACGATTTACAACGATGGAGGAGTTGGAATTGGCGGTGGCACAGGTGGTGCGCGGGGTTGGGCGGTTGCGGGGGCAAAAGTAGGCCGCGCATTCAAAACCAATTTTTCCTATTTTTGAAGCTACACGAGGGCAATCTATGTATTTGAAAAAAGTCCATATCCAGAATATCAAGTCCATCAAGGACTTTGAAATGGAGTTTGACGAGCCTGCTGGTTGGCATGTGCTGATAGGGGAGAATGGGAGTGGGAAAACGACGATTTTGAGAGCGATTGCATTGGGGTTAATTGGTAAGGACGATATTGGCGGAGTAAGTGAACAGGATTGGAACCTTTGGATAAAGGAAGGTGTTGAAGACGGATTGGTCCAGCTGATATTCAGTTCAGATAAAATTGATTTTGAGGTCAATCGAAAACCTTTCAATGAAAGTATGTTGAATCGACTTTCAACGATTACGATTGATTTTCCTCATGCTGACCGCGTGCGACCCGACCCGAAAAGCGATGCGCCTTATGATAGAAACATAACAAAGGGCTGGTTTTCAGCCTCCTTTGGGCCGTACCGCCGATTTGAAAATGGAAGTGGGGAATGGGAAACTATTCATAAAAATATGCCTAGGCTGGCCCGGCACTTATCAGCTTTCAAAAGCAGCGCAACATTTCCCCATACTTTGGCTTGGATTCAGAAAATTTATACCGAATCTTTTGAAAATAAAGAGAATAGGCAACTTGAGTCTATCATAAAGCTCCTCAATTCACCTGGATTTCTTCCCAACGGAACCTTACTTTCACATGTGACTTCCAAAGGGGTTTTCTTCCAAAATGATGACGGCGTAGTGGTACCATTATCAGTATTAAGTGATGGGTACCGCACCGTGCTGTCATTGGCACTTGAGCTTATCCACCAACTGGTATTGAATTTTGGTTCAGAGTTGGTTTTTCGCAATCATGATGAAATTGATTTCGTCATCGACCTTCCCGGAGTAGTCCTGATCGACGAGATCGACGTTCACCTACATCCAAACTGGCAAACCCACATTGGACAGTGGTTCACAAAGTACTTCCCCCGCATCCAGTTTATCGTCACTACCCATAGCCCGCTGATCTGCCGTGCTTGCGAGAAGGGCAGCATCTGGCGATTGGTCGGTCCTGATTCCAAAGAAAAATCTGGCAGAGTCTCCGAAATCGATGCCAATCGCCTGATTTACGGCAATATCCTGGATGCTTATGGCACCGAAGTCTTTGGTGCTGCTGCTGTGCGCACGGCCAAATCTGATGAGAAACTGAGCCGCTTGGGTCGCCTCAACATGCTCTTTGCCTACGGCAAGATCACAGAGGAGGAAGAAAATGAACGCCGCGAGCTTCAACTGATCTTTACAACCGATGATCCGACTGGCTACTAAACCCTTGTCCCATGAGCTCTTGCTGGAGCTAGAGGCCCTGCAAAGCCAAGTGAAAGGCACTTTTGGCGAAATGACCGTAGCTGCGCAAAAGCTATGGAAAACCAAAGGCGGCATAAAGGGCAAGGAGGCTTTCATTCGGTTGAGGCGGGAGTTGATGGAGCTCTGCGTATTTGTAAGGGTCTGCAACTATTGCGAACAAAACGAAGCAAGTGACGTCGAGCATGTGTATCCCAAGTCATTTTTCCCTTGGGCGGCTTTTGTTTGGGAGAACTATTTGTTGGCTTGCAAGCATTGCAACACGACCTTCAAGCTCGACAAATTTCATGTGATCGATGACCAAGACGAGTTGCTATTCGTACCTCGCGGGACTGAGCCACGCTTTCATCGGGTTGCATTCATCAATCCGAGAACAGATGATCCCAACGATTTTATGTATTTGGACCCTTTGACCTTCCGGTTTGAAATCCACGACGGTCTCTCCAAAGCTGATCATCACAAGGCCTTGATGACACGTACCATTCTGGAGCTCAACGAGCGTGATACGCTAATCGCCGCCCGCAAGTGTGCCGCCAAATACTATTTTGATCGGCTCGATCGGTTGCGCAAAATCCTGAATTCTCCAGACGTGGCGTCACTCCAAGACAATTTGAACCCCGCAGACGGCCATTTTGACTTTTCTATCCCACTAGACGCGATCAAATCCGACGTCCGCGAAGCATACCGAAAAGACATCATCTCGCACCAACACCCCTCCGTCTGGCAGGCCATCAAAAAAATACAATCCAAGGTTGACCCACGTTGGATGCAAATCTTTGAATACTTTCCCGATGCAATAAATTGGTAATCTTATCTTTAGCCCTCAATTTTAATCCTTCAGCATGAACGCGCTCCCGTCTGAAATACAAGCCACGTCTTTTTATGTGACCCATTTGGAAATTAATTGGATTAAAGGTGATTTTTTGGATGATGAAGATATCCGGGACCTTTTCATTCAATACAAGGTAGATGTTACATTTGAATGCCTCGAGGATCCAACAGAACCTGAGGGTTTTCTCTATGAAATGTCGCTGCGCGTGAATAGTGGCGTCAAAGCAGACCCCGGCTATCAAATTGCGATCAAGACCGTCGGGACATTTTTCATTGACAATTACACGATGATCAAACCCAAGCAAATCCTCCACTACAAGCTCTCATCTGGCTTGTCCTTGATGATAGGTTCATGCAGGAGTGCTTTGTGGAATTCGACCTCGATGGGACCTGTCGGACCCTACACCTTGCCGGCCTTGGATTTGGATGCCCTCCTTACCGAAAAGGCGAAGCAGGAAACTAAAACGAAGCAAAAAAAGTCACCTGGGACTGGGAAAAAGGGCAGCATGGGAATCGTAAGGTAATACCAGGGTTCACTGAGGATTAATTCCCGTGCAACAATCCCACGATTTATTCGTTACTTTTGTATTCAGATTTCAATTCGAAAAAAAATATGAGCGTTGCAACGAAAGAGCCCTTGGTGATGATTTCTCCCAAAGCGAAGGCCCATCTGCTGGTCTTGCGTGGCGAAGAGGGCTATGATGATACTTATGGCATCCGGGTTTCCGTCAAGGGTGGCGGCTGTTCGGGCTTGTCTTACGATCTTACGTATGACAAAGTGGAGCAGCCTGGCGACCATGTCTTTGAAGACGACGGCGTGAAGGTATTTGTGGGTGCCAAGAGCTTGCTTTACCTCGTGGGCACTGTCCTCGAGTTTTCAGATGGCCTCAACGGCAAGGGATTTCAGTTCAACAACCCCAATGCCTCCCGCACATGTGCTTGTGGGGAGAGCTTTTCGGTCTAGACATCTATTTGCTGGCAAGAATAGAAAAGGATATGCCGCTGCGGTGTATCCTTTTTGCATTAGTTTCATTACCCTGCAGCCATGGAAAAAAAGAAAATCACTGAAATCAATGCCGTGGCTGCCGTCATGGATAGTATTTTTCAACAAGTCGATGAACGCTGGGGCAAAATCTGGCTCCCAACCGAGGAAGCACTGCGTGCCTCGGGCGTGAAAATCGAGAAAAGTGATTTCATCAAGTTCAATTTTTCCCTCGCGGTGCTCGCCGTCAATTTCCGGACTTGCTTTGAGGTCTTTCATCCACAACAGGCCGAGCGATTTTTCACCATTTTGCAGCAATTGCTCAAAGATCAATTTGGCGACGGCCCTGCATTTACGGCTGTGCGGTCGGCGATCGTGAAGTACATGGATGCCTATAACAATGGTGTGCTCAAGATTCGGAATCCATTGGTGGATGTCGCTATGCTGCTGTATTACAAAATCGGCCTTGTGAATACCGCTCAAAAAGTGGTGGACGAGACCTATTACATTCCGGAACCCCAGATGGTGGACCTGCTTACGAATGCCCTGACCATGTTTCTGGGCAAATGGGAGATGCTCGTCGAGCGCTACGAAATCGTGACTTCAGCGACCGAGGCGCCTTTTGACAACCGGCAACAGCCCGGCGGGCTTTGAGCCTAGGCACCCAAAGTCTCCTTAAATCAGTGATACTTCCCAAAAATCGCAGTCGCAAGCCGCAAAGATTCGGCGAGCGCATCGGCGTCTAAGCCCGCAGCGACATGATTGTCTGCCAAGAAATCAAGCAGCGACTCTGTCGAAATATTACCGACGAGCTCGTCCTCGGCAAATGGGCAGCCTCCGAAGCCCAGCATGGCGCTGTCAAAGCGCCTGCAGCCGCCGTCCCATGCAGCTTGCAGCTTGGCCACCCGCTGCGCGGGCGCCGCATGAAAGTGCGCACCCATCTCCACCTGCTGGAAACGCGGAATCAGCGTTTCAAACAAGGGCCCGATCACAGTAGCATCTGCCGTGCCGACAGTGTCGGCCAGGGAGATGATGCCCACGCCCAAATCTGCGATGCGGCCGACCCAGTCTGCTGCCAACGCAGGGCTCCAAGCATCTCCGTAGGGATTTCCAAAACCCATGCTGATGTACACGACCAGTTCCTTGCCGACCGATTTGCAGAGGGCATGCATCTCTGCAACCAAGGCCAACGATTCGGCAATCGACTTGTTCGTATTTCGAATTTGGAAGGTTTCTGAGATGGAAAAAGGATAGCCGAGGTAAGAGATCGCCTCAAATTGTGCGGCCTCTTCGGCCCCGCGCCGATTGGCGACGATGGCCAAGAGCTTGGTTGCGCTGCCCGCAAGCGACAACCCCGCCAACACCTCAGCAGTATCGGCGAGCTGGGGAATGGCCTTGGGCGAAACAAAGCTGCCAAAGTCCAGTGTATCAAATCCAACCCGCAGCAATGCATTCAGGTAGGCGATCTTCTCTGCAGTCGGTATCGGCTGCAAGATGCCCTGCATCGCGTCACGTGGGCATTCCACCAATTTGAGCGCAGTATTCATGAGCTTGGAAAATTATTTTTTGGAAGCTTTGAGTGCTTTTTGAATGGTCGTTTCCAGCATTCCCACGCCAGCAACACGCTTGATTTTGCCATCTGTACGAACAACAAATGCTGCTGGAATGCCCTTGTGTGGAAAGTGCTGGTTGATGAAGGGCTTGAAAGACTCTGAAACCAGCAAGTGCTGCCAAGGCATTTTGAGCCTTGCGAGCGCCAACATCCAGTATTCCTCGGAATTGTCCCAAGACAGGCTGATAAAACGCACGCCTTTTGCGCTGTATTTGCGCTGCATTTCCTTGACATAGGGTACTGCTTCGATACATGGGCCGCACCAAGAGGCCCAAAAATCAAGCACCCAGACCTCCGATTTAGGTTGCAACACTTGATCCTCAAACTGTTGCCGCGACATGGAGAAGTCTGGCGCATAACCAGCTGCAGCTTGGCCGTAACCTTGCTGGCTTAGCATGCACAGGAGAATGAGGAGTGGTAAGAAAATTTTCATTTTTGGACTTGTGGGCGCTTCAATTCCCCGTAAATTTAGGACAATTGGTAGAAGTATGACCGTGCTCATTTCGATACTCCTGTTTTTGACCCAGCTCACACCATCTTTTGGCGGGGGCAATGATCAATACGGTATTTCCAAAGGATCCCCAGAGATCACACTCCACCTCAAGCCAGCCATTGTCAGTGGCAACTCCGTAAAATTGGGCTATGAGATTCCTTACGCAGGCTATATAGAGTTCCACTTGTTTGACGCAGCAGGCGTCAAAATTTGGGTGGACTATGGTGTGCGTGAAAAAGGCGAGCACTATCAAGCACTTCGCAAAGACAAACTGCTCGAAGGCAAAGTCTACAATTACCAGTTTTGGTACAAGGGCAAACCCTACGAAGGCAAATTCACAGCCTGACCGTCGGCGCCCGTTAAGCAAGGATACTTTCCACGAAATCCTTGTCGCGTGATCAATTCCCCTTTCAAATTCACGCATCTACCAAAAGTTTTCCCTTGGTTACTTGCCTTTAATTCGGTTGTTTTATTCCGTAAATTGCAGTGGATGAGAAAGGGTTTCCTAACACTGATTTTCGCGCTTTCTGTGGCATCTGGGCTGCAGGCGCAATGCGATGGGTGCAAGCAGGTCACTGCTGAGGTGATCGACTATTGCTATCAGGAGGCCGATTTTTCCAACCGTTGTGTGCAATTCACCGAAGATGCTGCGACGTTTTATTATTTGGACTACAACCGCGCTCAGGGCAATGTGATGAAGCTTGCGCTACCTGCGGAGCTTGCAAAACCAGACAATACCTATCTCAACAGTCTTGATCCCGACAAAAAGCTGAACTTATCGGCGGTAGATTTGTCTTTGATGGAGCACGCCATTGCCCGTTGGAGGGAAATGGAAGCGCTGCGCAAGTGGGATCGTGCCATCATGGACGACGGCATGCAGCAGCGCCCAAGTGGGCTTGCCTACAAGCCCATTATTGTCGGCAAGGGCAAGTTGCCCGTAAGAGGAAAGAAAGTTAACGTGCATTATACCGGCTATCTCGAGAGCGGCGAGAAATTTGAAAGTTCGCTCGACAGACGGCAGACCCTACAGTTCGCCCTCGGCTTAGGCCAGGTGATCAAAGGGTGGGATGAGGGATTGTCCATCATGACGGTGGGCAGCCGCTACCTACTCAGGATACCTCCCGCGCTAGGCTATGGCGCTGCGGGAGCAGGAGAGGGAGATATCCCCCCCAACGCAACACTTTATTTTGACATTCAGTTGATCTCTGCTGAATAATCCCTAAGAACATGGAAGCAATTATGAATAAGAAGATCGCAACCGAGCGCGTCAGCAAAAGCCGGCTCAGCACGGTTGATTTTGATCATATTCCATTTGGGAAGATTTTTGCGGACCACATGCTCGTTGCAGACTATGCAAATGGCGCATGGGGCGAGCCCAAGATCGTGCCTTATGATAAGATTTCATTCGCCCCATCGATCTCTGCACTTCACTATGGACAGTCTATTTTTGAGGGTCTCAAGGCTTACAAAAATCAGCTTGGCGAGCCGGTTCTCTTTCGTCCCCGTGAAAACTGGGTTCGCATGAACCATAGCGCTGAGCGGATGTGCATGCCTGCGGTCCCCGAAGAAATCTTCATGGACGGCCTCCTCGCATTGATCAAGCTGGACGCAGGCTGGATTTCCCAAAATGAAGGTTCCTCGCTCTATGTCAGGCCCTTCATGTTTGCAACCGACGAATTTGTCGGCATCAGACCATCAGAAAGCTATCGCTTCATCATCTTCAGCTGCCCCGTGGCAGCCTATTACTCCCATGCTGTCGGGTTGCTAGTCACCGCCAAATATGTGCGTGCCATCGACGGCGGCACCGGCGAGGCCAAGGCAGCAGGCAACTATGGCGGCAGCCTCATGGGTGCAAGAGACGCCAAGGACCGCGGCTATGACAACGTGCTCTGGCTCGATGGCCGCGAGCGCAAGTATGCCGAGGAATGTGGCACGATGAATATTTTCTTCGTGATCGATGGCGTCGTGGTCACCCCACGCCTCGACGGCACGATCTTGCATGGTACGACGCGCCAAGCCCTGATCGAGTTGCTCCACGACATGAATATCGAGGTGCAAGAGCGGCGCATATCCATCGAGGAAGTCTTTGACGCAGCCGAAAGTGGCAAATTGCAGGAAGTCTTTGGCGCAGGCACCGCCGCGACCGTCGCCCCTGTGGGCCGCATCGGCCACGACGAATCGGTTCCGGAATTGAAGGGCCGCCCAGAGATCCAACTGCCTCCGGTGGAGCAGTGGACCATCGCCCCTGCCCTCTTGAAAAACCTCACCGACATTCGTGTAGGTCGTGAAGCCGACATCCACGGCTGGGTCTTGCCAGTGTGATTGGGAAAAGAGAAAAACGATAAGTGAAAAGTGGAGCCTTGGGTTCCACTTTTGCTTTTTGGGGGATGATTTCGTGATTCCCATCCAATTGTAATTTTTGCTACTTTTGTATACATGGGAATTCAGGACGAAATAAAGCGCTATACCTTAGCCGAATACCTTGAAATGGAGGAGCAGGCTGAGTATCGCAGCGAGTTTTACAATGGTGAAATTTTTAAGATGGCTGGAAGTTCGCCTGAGCATAGCACCATTTGCTCTAATTGCGGGTTTGCTTTGAAACTTGCATTGGGAGAAAAGGGTTGCAGAACCATGGATGCTAGCCTCATGGTCTATGTCGAGAGGATTAACATCGTGTTACATCCAGATATTACCGTGATTTGCGTGCCACTAGAAAGGGATCCAAATGGAACCAATCTTGTGAGGAATCCCAGTGTGATCGTGGAGGTCTTGTCGGATAGCACACAAAAATACGACCGAGGCAACAAGTTTTTCAAATACAAGATGATTCCCTCGCTCCAAACGTATATCTTGGTTCAACAGCACGAGCCAAGCGTCCATGTCGCTTACAAAAATAAAAATGGGAGCTGGGACTTCGACGACTATTTTGGTTTGGATGCCGTCGTAGCCTTGAAACCCTTTGGGGTCTCGATTACAATGGCTCAGATTTATGAGTGGATTGAGTTTTGAACTCCGTTAAGATTAAAAATCGCGCCAGTAAAATCAAAACTCTTTCACAACAAGAGGCAAAAATTACAGAACTACTCAATGGAGATGAAGATGAAGTTCTCCTTGGGCTAGTATATGCGGAACTATTGAAGTTTCCTCCTCAGTTTTTGGTTCCGTTAAAGGCCATCAGCAGCTTATCTTTTGCTCAAAGCACGTGGAGAAAGATCAACATAGCTATTAATAGCACAATAGAGAGTTTGTGACTCTCTACATTCCCCATTAATTCCCCCCCAAAAACTCACTTCACAGGCGCCGGATGCAGATGTCCACAAGCCTTACAAGTCCTCAATTCCTCCGAACCATAAAACTTTTCAAAGACGGGCTGCATTTGGGTTGCGATATTGGTCATGAAAAAATACTCTTCATAGACTTTCTCGCCGCAATTGGGGCAAAACCAGAGGAGGCCGTCTTTCATGCCGGGTCGGCGCACCTTCTCTACGACGAGGCCGACAGTATCGGCTTTGCGTTGCGGTGAATGGGGCACGCCGCCGGGCAACAAGAAAATCTCGCCTTCCCTGATCGGCACGTCGACGGGCTTGCCGTCCTCGATCACACGCAGCACCATGTCACCCTCCAACTGGTAAAAAAATTCCTCCGATTCGTTGTAGTGAAAATCGGTGCGTTGATTGGGCCCGCCGACGACCATCACGATAAAGTCCTTGGTTTCAGTCCACACGGGCTTGTTGCCGACGGGTGGCTTGAGGAGGTGGCGATTTTCATCAATCCATCCTTTGAAGCTAAAGGGAGCGAATTTTGACATAATGGGCTCTTGCATTAAGTGTGTCTGGAAATATAGCTTAATTTTGAATACATGCGCAAAAACACCCTCGATCCCTTAGATGCAAGCATTTCGGGAAGGCTGCTCTACGGCCTGGGCACACTGGTCGCGGCCATGTTTTTGCTGAACCTGGCCTTGCGATTTTCGGCGGTGAGCATCTGGGACGATGCCTATTTCTTCAGCCGCTATGCCGACAACTACCGCTATTCAGGCTACTATTCATGGAATGCCGGCGAGGCACCCTCCTACGGACTGACCTCTGTGGCTTATGGCACTTGGGTCTGGGTGCTGCGCAATCTCGGCGGGCAGGCCTCGATCACGCTCTGGATTTCAAGCATTACTTGGGGCATCGCCACCCTTGTGGCGCTTTGGATGCTCATTCGCGCGCAGGCTCCCGCAGACAGCCGCAGCCGCAAGGTCACCTACGCACTTTTTTGGGTACTTATCGGGCTGAATGCGATGCAACTCACCGTGCATTTCAGCAGCGGCATGGACACGACCTTTGCAATGGCTTGGCTGAGCGCTTACCTCTACCTCTTCAAACGATTTGAATCCAATCTGTCGCCGGGGAAAAGCCTGGCCATCGGCCTGCTGGGTGGGGTGGCTTGGTTCATTCGCCCCGATTTGTTGCTCTTTCCCTTCCTGCTGCCCATGTCAATGCTCTTTGGCACGCGGGCGCTGCAGCGGCGCATGGCCGCTTACATCTTGCTCTTTACCAGCTTCATGGTGCTGCTGCTCATGGGCGGTGGCGTACAATACCTCGGCGGATTGTTTCCGCTTTCCTTTTATGTAAAGAGCCTCAACTCTTATGGCCAAGGCATCGCGACTGCCTATTCACTCGCGGGCTTGCGCCAATTGGGTTGGTTCATGCTGCACAATGCGCCATTTTGGATCCTGTTGCCGATTGCACTTTACCTGGCCCGTCGGGTGCTGCCTTTCGGTTTCTCTCGCATCGACAAGGCGCTCATGGTCGGCTTGCTCATTTTCCTCGGATTTCATGCCTTTCTCGTCACGCCCATCATGGGATATCACCAACGGTTTCTCTATCCTATCTGGCCTGCCATCGTCTACCTCGCCTGCAAAAGCCTGAGCATCGTGCTCAAGGCTGCGCCTGAAGGCGGCTGGCCGATCATGAACTTGCGCTGGGCCAAGCCTGGACTCGCGTTGGCGCTCAGCGCTTGGATGCTCGGCAGCATCTGGCTGCACAAACCCACCAATTTGCGCACCACCGTGGGCCACATGGATGTTGCCTCGGCTTACGATGAGCTGGGTCGCAACAACTGGCCGTACCTTCCAGAATTCCTGTACCTCGGCGACAGCCTCAAGATCGCTTCGACCGAGCTCGGCATCTTGGGTGTCATGGCTGCCCACAATACAATCTATGATCTCTCGGGCCTGCATGACAATGAAACCGCGCGCAATGGGCTCGACACCGATCGACTCCTGCAAGATCAGCGGCCCGACCTCATTTACATGCCACATCCTGACTACCAGGAGATGATCCAAAAAATTCGCAGCAATACTACTTTCCAAACCGACTATATCGAGTATCCTGCCGAGCAGCTCCATACCTGGCTCGGGCTTGCATTGCGCAAAGACAGTCCATTTTTTGTGCAGATGGAAAATATTATTCAGCAGGCAAAAAACGTTGAGGAATAAAACACACACTGATGACCTCCGAATCGCACGCTGAAGATGCCCCGCCACCCCTCTTGGGGGTCCTTTTGTTCATGCTCGTTGCCGTCGTCGTCTTGGGGATGGCGCTCTTGAGTCGGTTCAATGGATTCAAAGTCTATGACGATGCCTATATTTTTGTGCGTTATGCAGATCATCTGATTGCGGGCAAAGGCATGGTCTGGAATATTGGCCAAGGCACCGTGTATGGGGCGACGTCTTTGGGATTTGTCTTTGGCTTGATTCCATTCAGATTGCTCTTTCCTAGCAATCCTACTGCAGCGGCATTTACCGCATCTTTTTTCTGGGGAGTGGTCTTTTTGGCGCTGCTTTTCAGGCTGGCGCTCAAGGTCATGCAACCGACTACGAACCAAAAAATCTACCTGATGGGCTTTTTGATGTTGGCTTTGATCGCGACGGCCGTGAGCCTGCGCGGCCATTTTGCCAGCGGCATGGAGACCACGCTGGTCATGAGCTATTTGACGCTTGTGATCGCACAGCTTGAGCGCTTGCGGCAAAACCGAGGCAATGTATGGTTTGCAGGTGCAGTGTTGGGAGTTGCTTGGTGGATGCGGCCCGACTTGCTCATCTTCACCATCGGCATACCGGCGATCATGCTCCTGCTCCAACGCAAGCAAGAAAATAGGGGTTTGTGGTTGCGGGTTTTGCTCCTGAGCCTAGCTGGCGTGTGTCTTTGCCTGTTGGGCGCGCACCTGGTAACAGGTGCCTGGCTGCCGCTGAGCTTCTACGCCAAAAGTACCGGATTGTATGGCCCGAGTTTCGCTGCCCATTACCGCTTTACGCCCTTGGCCGAAGGCGGCCGCTTCATTGCTCGCAGTTGGCCGATGATTTTGGTGATCGGGATGGGCTTTTATGTCAAATGGGGGCGCCTCCGTGAGGGTTACAATGAATTCGACAAAGCAATGCTTGTCACTGTACTCATTTTTGCAGGTTATTTCAGCTTGTTCGTTTTGCAAGTCATGGGTTTCGGGCAACGATTTTATTATCCCATTTTCCCTTTCCTCGCCTATCTGGCACTGAGGGAACTCATGGAACTACAAGAGAATCTGCGTCTGGGACAGGGCATGGTCTTCAAGCGCATTCCCATCATCTTGGAGCGCGTCGGCTTGTTGGTGATTGCGGCCTTCATGCTCTACTTCGGCATCGATTTTGGCCGTGGGCTTAAGATTTCCAAGCCCCAAGAGCGCTTTGCTGTCTTTGATGCAGGTCGTGTGTACCGCGAAGACCTGCAAGATTATTGGCCACGGTTGGAGGCTATGCGTGGCATGCCTGCCGAATTGCGGATTGCAACGACAGAGGTTGGCTTGCCTGCGGCATTGTATCCTGACCATGTCATCGACGACATCGCGGGGCTCAACAATCCTGCATTGGTGCGTGAAGGATTGACCGCTGCGGCCCTCTTGCAACACTGTCCGGCAGACCTCATTTACCTGCCACACGAGCATTATGAAGCGTTTGCAAACTCGATTGCTGCCTCTGTACCTTTTCAGCAGCAGTATTTGAGCATTTCGGCTGCCGATCTTCAAGCAGCATTGGGAGTGGCCATTCGCAGAGACAGCCCCTATTTCGAGCGGCTTTTGCAGCTATTTAGCAGGTAAAAGCATCGCATCACACAAAAGAAGATTTCCACGTTTTTTGGGCGCCTAGATAAGAATGGCTATTTTGACAGCCTAAATCGACGCATGCTTTATGAAGAAAATTTTGCCTTATGTGCTTCTCGTCCTCAGCTTAGGGTTGGGGATCTATTGTGTATTGCAAGGATGGGCTGGTTTGGAGTTGCCGATCGCAGGCATCACCATGAAACAGATGGGCTATGAATTCTTGCAAGGCAAAATCGCCCTTGGCGGACTCCTACTGGGGGCAGTATTGTTTTTTGTGCGTCCCAAGCTTGCTGGCATAGGCGGACTTATCGCGATCATCGGTGCAGCTTGGATGGTATTGATGCCACCGATCATCGAAGAGAGCCAATGGCAAACCGAAAAAATCGTCTACGCGATGATGGTCGCTGGCGCACTCATCGCAGTCGCAGGCCTGATTGTTCCCAGTCCCCAAAAGGCCTGATTTCGGTAATCTACGACCGGGTGATTGGGGCCGGAGTTATTCCTCCGTGTACCACTTAGCGTACATAACGTAGGCATTTGCACTTTTTTGCAAGCCCTCTAATTGTGCAGCACTCAGCGGCTTGATTTTCTTGGCGGGGATGCCTCCGTAGAGAAATCCGGGTTCGAGAATAGAACCCTCCAAGACCACTGCGCCAGCTGCCACGATCACATCGGGCCCGACGACTGCCTTGTCGAGCACCACGGCATTCATACCGATGAGGCATCGGTCTTTGATCTCGCAGCCATGCACCACTGCGCCATGACCGACCGTCACATCGTCACCGATCAGGGTAGGGCTGTAATTAAATGTGCAGTGGACCATCGCCAAATCCTGAATATTGCTGCGCTGCCCTATGCGAATGCTGTGAACATCACCCCTGATCACCGCGCCATACCAGATGCTAGATCCATCGCCGATCTCGACATCCCCGATGATCACGGCATTTTCAGCCAAAAAAGCCAGATTTCCTAGACGGGGCGTGATCCCCTTGAGTGTTTTAATGATGGGCATACAATTTTATTGAGGCCCTAAGATAGCCAACTTCCGCTCGATTTTGGACAAGAAATCAATGCTAATCCTCGTTGTCCTCCGATTGTTCCAAGCCCGATAGGCTGGCTATCTTCACGCTAGGCCTGATTGCGGTATCCGATGTAAGCTGCAGCCTCCTGGCGCATTTCGCTTGAGGCCGCGCCCCTTTCACCGCGCATTCAATTGCGCCTCAATTTCTGATGGCAGCATGTAGTTTTGCCCGCGGCCAGCCCGCTCCAAAAGCGGATGCGCAAGCTGCGCCCAAGCCAATAATTGCCAGCCCAAATGATGGTCGATGGCGACCTGATCTGTCAAATGCTCTGTCCGCACGACATACTTTCCCGATGTACCATAGCGAATTCCATCCGCCAGCAAACCCCAAAATCCTCGTTGCAAATACTGCACCGCATGCGCCAATTCATGTCCCAAAACCCCAATCTGTGCATTGTAAGGCAACTGAAGCTGACTTGCTGGAATGTAATAATCGGGCACTTGTAGGCTGATGCGTATCTGGTAGGTGCGACGGCAGGCCCGCCGCAGCATGGTACTGATCTTCGGCTGAGAACTATGCGCTGTCTTTTGTTCGCAAAAAATAAACTCCATTTTCACATCATTGAGCTCGGGATAATGTGACAAGGCTCGCAGGGCTTGCAACTCCACAATCGCTGGTATCTGTTTGTTCTTTCCAAAAGTCGCACGCAATGAATCCAAGATGAGGCTGTCGTCCGCACGAGAATAGGCACTGCAAATAGCAGGCAATTGTGCCAAGAGTTGCATGCAAGCACATCCCAAGATCAATAACAGGATCAGCATCCTTTTCATACCGCAAGATCCCAAAAATTTCCATCCGTACCGAAAAGTCCTCACGTACCGTCCTCTCGTACCCGAACAACGAAAGGGCCGCTCAATTGCTTGAGCGGCCCTTGCCAAAATTTTAGAACGAAGCAGGATTATTGCTTCACAACACGCTCGACGACGCGGAGGTCACCGTTCTCGACGGTCACCATGTACACGCCAGCAGCGAATTGGGACATGTCCAGCTTGATGCTGCCTTCACCCAAGGCGACACCGACCTGATCGGTCAGGTAAGTCTTGCCATAGACGTCAGATACTTTGACGGTATAGGTGCCTTCGTCGCTGCAATAGCGGCATTGGACATCCAAAGTCAAGGAACCATTCGTTGGGTTTGGATAAGCCTTCAGCGACAAGGAAGCTGCTTCGACGACGTCGCCAGTGGCTTGGCCTTCATCACCGCAGTTCTTGCAAGAGTTGTTGCCATTGTTGCGGGTCGGGAAGCTGCAGTTGAAGCTGCTGTTACAAGCACCCAAGGTACCGCCTTGGCTCAAGAGGGTAGCCACTTGAGACACAAGCACGCAACGGGTTTCGTAGCGGTAGCAACCGCGGTTGCTGGTGCGCACGCATACTTGCACACGGCCTGCACCGCAGCTGATGTTACGTGGGCAGACAGCGACGCTGTCGATCGAGCTGCAACCACGTGAGTCGGTTGCGCGGAAGTAATACACCGTGGTAACCGTTGGGCACACGTTCACACTGTTGCCAGTGGCGAGGGTGACACCTTGACGGTTGGTCCAGCGGGTGCTGTAGGCAGGCGTGCCACCTGTCACGGTACCCGTGAGGGTCACGCAAGCACGTGGAGCGTATGCAGGGTACACAACTTGGTGTGCACCAGCGTCGGCCACAAGGCGGGTTGGCTGAGCGACAGTTGCGCAAGCATTTGCGGTGCAGCCATTGCGGTCGGTGATGGTGACGCAGTAGCTGCCGGGGGTCAAACCAGTGATGGTTTGCGTCGTGCGGTTATTGCTCCAGTGATAGGTGTAAGGTGCACAGCCGCCAACGCCATTGGCAGTCACGCTGCCGTTGTTGGAGCCGTAGCAAGCAACGTTCACAGCAGTAGCAGTGACGGTAAGCGGTGCAGCTTGGGTCAAAGTGATCGACTGTACAGAGGTGTTGCCGTTGCCGTCAGTGACGGTGACAGTGTACACGCCAGGTGTCAAGCCTACGATGCTAGCAGTATTGGCGCCATTGCTCCAGTGGAAGGAGTAAGGTGCACAGCCGCCAGAAGCATTTGCATTGGCTACGCCGTCATGACCACATGAGCTGTGGCCGCCGCCATTGTGGCCGCATGAGCCTTGGCTGCCAGAGCCGTGGCTGCATGAGCCGCTTCCGCTGCCTGAGCCGTGGTGGCCCAAGCTACCGTTGTTGGAGCCATGGCCACCGTGGGTGTTGCCGTGGTTGCAAGAGCCATGGGTGCCGGAGCCGTGGCTGCAGCTATTGGAAATGTTGTTGCGACCTCTGCGATCGGTGTCCATGCCATGGCCGCAAACGTCGTTGCTCATGCCGTAGCTTGCGCAAACGCGGTTGTTGCAATTGTTGTGACCATTGCCGTGACCTGAGCCGTGACCTGAGCCAGAACCAGCATCGCTACCGGACCCAGAACCGCTACCATGGCCTTCGGAGTGGCCAGAGCCAGAACCGGAACCTGAGCCAGAACCACCATTGCCGCCGCCATTCACGCCGCAGCATGTGCTCACGTTGTAACCACAAGCATCAACTGCGCTTGTCAAGGTCACTACGATCGGTGCAGTCACCACCGTGACGACAGCAGAGCAAGTGCTCACGTTGCCATTCACATCGGTCACCGTCAAGACTACAGTGTTAGGACCTGCATTCGAACAGCTGAAGCTGTTGGGGTTCACAGACAACGATGCGATTGCGCAGTTGTCGGTGCTGCCATTGTTCACTTGACCAGCGGTGATGCTCACGCTGCCAGTCGAGCCAGCCGTGACAGTCACGCTTTGGCAGACCGCATGAGGAGCTGTATTGTCGACCACAGTCACAGTAGATGAGCAAGTGCCAGTATTGCCACTGCCGTCTGTCACCGTCAAGGTCACCGCGTTGGCGCCGATGTTGGAGCAGTTGAAGCTAGATGGATTTACTGCGTAAGACACGATTGAGCAGTTGTCGAAGCTGTTGTCGTCGACTTGCGCTGCAGTCACAGATGCTTGACCATTTGCATTCAAGCTCACGGTCAAATTCTGGCAATTGGCTGTAGGAGCCTCGTTATCAAGCACAGTCAGGTTGGCTGAGCAAGTCGAGCTGTTGCCGCTGCCGTCAACCACTGTCAACACGACGGTGTTGTTGCCGAGGTTGGCGCAGGAGTAGTCACACATGCTGTGGAAGACCGTGTCGATGCTGCAATTGTCGTAGCTGTTGTCATCGAATGCAGAAGCATCCAAGTGGGCAAAGCCGTTGGCATCCAAAGACACAGTAGCGTCTTGGCACTGAGCGACAGGGGCCTCGTTGTCGACGACTGTCACAACGCCGGAACATGTCGAGCTGTTGCCGTGGATGTCGATCACCGTGAGGGTGATCGTGTTGTTGCCCAAATCGGCGCAGCTGAAGTCACAGCGGCTGTGAAACACGGTGTCGACACCGCAGTTGTCATAGCTGTTGGCATCAAGTGCATTGTAGGCGATGTGTGCAAAGCCATTGCCATCCAAAGCGACGGTGAGGTTCTGGCAATCGGCATCAGGAGCCTCATTGTCAGTCACGGTAACTTGGAATGTGCAGGCAGCGCTGTTGCCAGAGGCATCGGTTGCAGTAGCAGTCACCGTAGTGGTGCCGACTGCAAACACGCTGCCGCTAGCTGGGCTGTAGCTGATCGATGTTGCTGGGCAATTGTCGGTCGCTGTGGCTGTGTAGGACACGTGTGCGCTGCAAAGCTCAGCCTCGTTGGAGACGCTGATTGCCGCTGGGCAAGTGATCACAGGAGCCTCGACATCGCTGACGTTCACGTCAAATGTACAGGAGGAGGTGTTGCCGGAACCGTCGGTTGCGACAAAGGTGTTGGTGGTGGTACCCACTGGGAATACAGAGCCAGTGGCAAGACCGGTGGTCTGCGCAATGGTTACGGTTCCACAATTGTCAAGCGCCTCATTGTCATACTCAAACAATGCACCGCAAGCACCTGGATCGTTGTCCAGATTGGCGTCGGTACCTGTAAAGTTGCCAATGCGACCTGTCAAGCCAGCTTTGATGGCTGCCTTGCCAGTCAAGTGGCCCATGCGATTGGGTGCACCGCCACTAACAATTCCGCAGTCGATCGTAGGAGGAGTCACATCCAACACTGTGATAGTTGCATTGCAAGTCACAGTGAATTGGCCGTCGCTCACGCTCAGCACCACGTTGGTCACGCCCAGGCCGTAAGGGCCAGCAGGAGCAACACTGTAGGTCAATGGATCGCCGTTTGGATCGGTAGAGCCGCCATTGAACTGGCCGACAGTAGCATTGCCTTGGCAGTTGCCATCGGCGTTCACAGTCACGTTTTGGCACACTGGCACTGGAGGCTGGTTGCAACCGCTGCCGTCTACTGTCACCGTGGTGGTGCAGGTGCTGCTGTTGCCGTTCACGTCAGTCACGGTCACCACGACAGGGATGGTTTGGCCAGCCTGTGAGCAGTTGAATGAGTTGGGGGTCACAGCCGTGGTAGCCACGCCGCAATTGTCAGAGAATGTAGCTACTTGACCTGGGGTGACCGTCACGGTCGTGCCTGAGGCAGGAGATACTGTGATAGCTTGGCATACAGCCACTGGAGCTTCATTGTCGGTCACCGTCAGGTCAAATGAGCAGGATGCTGTATTGCCTGAACCGTCAGTGACGACAAAGGTGTTGGTGGTGGTACCGATTGGGAATACCGAGCCTGAAGGCAGACCGCTGGTTTGCACCAAGGTCACGCCGCCACAGTTGTCGGCAACTTCATTGTCATATTCATACAATGCACCGCAAGCACCTGGATCGGTATCCACGGAGTTGTCGTTGTCATTGAAGCTAGCCCTACCGAGGGAGTCGCCGCCATGACCTGTACGGTTAGGTGCACCACCACTAAAGATACCGCAGTTGATGGTCGGAGGAGTGAGATCGGAGACACCCACGCTGAAAGTACAAGCTGCAGTGTTGCCGCTGCCGTCCACTGCACTGAAGCTGATGGTTGTCGTACCGTTAGAGAAGGTTGAGCCACTTGCAGGGCCGCTGGTTTGCACGACTGCGGCGAGGCCACAGTTGTCAGTAGCCGTTGCGTTCGCAAATGTGACTGGCCCGGGGCATGGTGCGATGATCGATGCTGGGCAAGTGATCACTGGCGGAGTCAAATCCTGGATGGATACGCTGAACGAACAAGCTGCGGTGTTGCCGCTGCCGTCTGTCGCTGTGAAGCTTACGCCGGTCGTTCCAGTTGGGAATGACGAGCCGCTTGCAGGGCCACTAGTTTGTGCGACCGTGACGTTGCCACAGTTGTCGGTAGCCGTTGCATTTGCGAAGCTGACCGGACCAGCACAAGATTGTGTGATCGAAGCAGGGCAGGTGATGGATGGAGGCGTCAAGTCAGAAACCGTCACGTTGAAGGAACAAGCTGCAGTGTTGCCGCTGCCGTCTGTTGCTGTGAAGGTCACCGATGTTGTTCCGTTGGTGAAGTTCGAGCCGCTAGCTGGGCCGCTGGTGCGGACCACGGTCACGCCACTGCAGTTATCAGTAGCAGTAGCATTGGCGTAGGTTGCAACACCTGGGCAGGCCAATGTGATCGATGCTGGGCATGTGATCACGGGAGCGATCGCGTCAGGATTGTTGCCGACGACGACAGTTGCGTTTGCAACGCAAGAGTTGCCATCGACCACGAGCACGGTGTAGGTGCCGGGGATCAAGCCGCTATTGGATTGTGTAAATGAAGTGAAGCCGCCTGGGCCGTTCCATGAATAGGTGATCGGGGCGGTGCCGCCCGTCACTGCCACGGTGGCAGTTCCATTGGCGCCGTTGCAGCTGGCGTTGGTGCCGCTGCCGGTTGCCGTCATGTTGCAAGGGACTGGAACGGTGATGTTGAAGGTCATGCTACCCGTGCCGACGCTTGGGCAGGCATTGTCCACGGCATTGATCGTCACCGAGTAGGTGTTGCCGATCATAGCAAGGGTTGGGGTGAAGCAGAAGGTACCGGTAGCTGAACCAGCCACGGATGAGTTCACCACAAAAGTAGCTGGAGGAATGATACCTGAAGTCGCCGTGAGGGTGATCAGGTTGTTGTTGATGTCGGTAGCCGAGATCGGCGTGCAATAGTTTTGACCAACGTTCACCACCACGTTAGGCACCGGGGCCACGACGGGAGGGGTGTTGTTGCAGTTCAAGACGTTGATCTGCATGTCGCGCACGACAGAGCCGATCACCACACCGTTGCGATACTCATCGGCACGCAAGCAGATCACTGCGATTTGGCCGACAATCGTAGGCGTAAAGGTCAGCACGCCTGTGTTGGGGTTCAGGTTGATGCCAGAGCTGGAAGTCACTGGATTCAAACCGGTGAAGCCGGGGTTGTAGTTCACGCTCACACCATTGCCTTGAAAGCAAGTTTGCAGCGAGTAAAGGATGTTGTCGCCATCGGGGTCAAATCCGTTGGGGCTCAAGGTGGCAGGCTGGTTTGCACAGAACTGCGCAATTGGCCTGTTCAAGAACGTAGGCGAGCTGTTTTGGATGCCTGTGCGGAAATTCGCATAGATGTACAAAGACTGTGCACCAGCATTGTTCACCGTGGTGATCGCAGCGTTACGTGCATTGTTGGTGGCTTCGATGCGATAGTTCTGTTGCGCTGCCAAGGTGACCACAAAGGAGTAGATGTGCTCCTCGATGCCCCTCACGCCGACCGAACTCGGGCAGGGCGATACTTGACCTGGACACAGCGGGGTGATGTCGTTCACCGCAGTCCGGTTCAGGGTAAGCACTTGTGTGCCACCCGAGGTCAGGTTCACCAAGTTTGCCGAAGCCGTGGTACCCAAGGCGATGCCCTGGCAGTCACGGTAGACTTTCTCAGTGATACGATAGCTTTCGCCCGTAATCCATTCAATTCTGAATTCCGCGCCTGCGTAGTGAGAGGCCCAAGACGAGCCTGTCATCAGCAGCAGCATTGTCATCGCAAATAGGCTCCTCCAGAGCCCTCGCGATGTCCTCCGACATCGAATCTGATTCACTGTCAGAGACTTCTGTGTTTGAATCTCCATAAATTAACCTTTTACCTGTAAGAATAAATCAAAAAAAATTAAAACGTTTCTCTCTAGCTGTTTGGCCGAAATTTTGATTTTCGTCCGCGCTTGCGACCATTTTGATCCTCGTAACTTGATATTCGGCACGCTGATCATGGAATGGCTTCAACCGTGAAGGTACAAATCTTCCCGAACATCCTGTTAGGTTTTTTCCATTTATGTAAATTTTTTTTGCCCAATCCCTCTACCAGCCCCACAAGAGCTCCTATCCACCCGACGAATTTTTTGCCTACATCATTTCCCTAGCATTCCAGCCCCAACCAGCTTTTTGTGATGCATTGCCATTTAGGGCAACGCATGTACTCCGCCCATCAGACTTAGAAAATGATGATGGCCGATTGCCCCCCCACCAGCCAACCAAATGCTTGGCCCAAATATCCTAACAATGCTCATTCACCAAATTTTTGCCCAAAAATGCCTTATAAGTAGCCTTATGCGACTTTTGGGACCACACATATCGGCCTACAAAGCTCTCCGCCGTAACAACAGAAGCACGGATGACAGGCCTATTTTAGGAGAAGTTTAAGCGAAAAACTGATCCGTTTCCCGCATTTTGAAAAGCAATGGATGAATATTAACGCTCAAATGGGCGGCAACGACAAGAAGATTCTCGCAAGCTCAAATCATTCAATCGGCTTTAACCGTTGCACGGTTGTGGCATACACCTCTACTTTTTCTCGCGTCCACAACATTGGAAAGTAACGTCCCTCGAGCCAGGGAGCGATTTGATCGATGTAAGATTTACTGCCTAATTGCCCTGATTGCCCAGGAGGCTTGACCCACAACGATCGATCAAAATCGGCCAAATCTACGATTTGTCGATAGGAAGGGATCGCAAGATTGGCTGCGTACGGAATTTCAGGGCGAATTGAGGTCTGAAAAACCGTGTCAGAATCTCCAGGAATCGGAAGCGGGGCAGCATTAAAAACTTTGTCCATTGGTTTTTGAACCGCCATGGCATGCGGAAACTCAATCTGATGCAAGCGCCCCCAATGCCAGGTAGCAATATCGGTACCCAAGGTCTGACGCAAAAATTGAGATGCTTCTCCGAGTGCCAATCGCAAGGCCTCAGCCCTGCCGCCCATCATGGCCAGC
>JANPHP010000313.1:0-3401 GCA_031424495.1 Bacteroidota bacterium
TTGCATTCTTGTGAACTCGCTTTGCAGCACGACGAATTTTATCCCATATTGGAGAAAATCTTCTTGCAGAAAGCAGGAATCGGTCAGGTCAATGCCCCGGAAGCGAAATCATGGTGAAAGAATGCCTTCTACCAAGCTGAATGATGCCATCAATCAGCTTGCAGAGGGAGAATTTGCCGATTGGGATGCCCTTAGCCGTGGGGCTGGCAAGGAATTCGCCTATCTGAAGCTGTGTAGGTGGCATCGCGGAAGAGTCCCTTATGACCCGGATGAAGAAAAAATCGCCTTCAAGGACTATGATGTCAATTCTCTACGCAAAAACGCACTGATCGGCATTTCCGAGGGGATGCATAAGCTGCGCTCCGAATTGCCAGACGAATTGGCGAACTTCTCAAAGGCCATCTTCGCCCAATCCGTGCAAGAATTGCAGGAGGTGATGCAACTCGTCACCAAATTGAAAGCGCATTCCACCAAAAGAGGATACTACGAACGGCTCAGAAAGATCATCATTTTTGAAAAACGGGTAGTGATGCTGCTGTTTGAGGGCAAGGAACTGCGTGCCCATTTGCGGCGCATCAAACTAGAAACGGCACAATCCAAGGCAAATGTGAAATTGGCGGCAGAGGTCGTACACTATCGGGCGGAATTCTTGGAGGCTATACGAAATGAATTCTTCACCACTGGCCACATCGACCGCGAAAAGGTGGCAGCCTACAAGGAATCGGCTTTTGCCCAGACGGATGTGCGGCGCTTCCCGTTCAAATTGGTTTCCGCAAAGTTGCTCATCGATGAGTTTTTTGCATTTCTGGATGGAGATCGTTTGCAGGCTAGCCGACTTGCGGAACGGGTCTTGGAGCTGAATCTGGAGGAGAATGGATTGTCGCCAATGGAGCATGCTGCCTTGATCAAGCGAACCATCAATTATTATGTGGGTTTGGGCGCGATTGAAAAGGCTAAGGCATTGATCCATCAATTTGAAGCGCTGGGGCCAGAAGAAGAATCCAATCGCAAGGTTTACCTCAAGAAGTACCTCCTTGTCATTTTTCAAGTTGCCTATGATTCCAACGACCTCGACTATGCCGAGGAAGCTCAAAAGTGCTTTCTGAGGCACCAACATGAAATTTTGGCGGAGGAAGACAGCAGCGAAAAATTGACGATTCTACTCTTTCTCACTTTCTATTGCTTGGGGAATCGAGATCTCACGGCAGCCAAGGGCTATTTTGGCAAAATCTACAAGATCAAGGATCAAAAACCGCATATCCAATACCGGGTGCAATACATGGTCGCGCACTTGGCGCTCTTGTTTGAAGAAAGGGACGATCAGGCGATCAAGTCCTTTGCAAAGAACTACGAGCGTTATTTCTTGGCAAACCTTCCTTATGCTGAACCAGCAATGAAGGTTCTGATCGTTTTGCGATTGCATGTCCTCCGAATCCACCCGAAGCGCATCAACCAGGACTTCGAACTGCTCATTTCCGCGCTAGGGTCCTACCAAAGCAGCATCTCACATAGTCGCAGTTTGTGGTATGCACCTCTCTTGAAGTGGTTGTCGGGCTTGAAGATTTAGAAATCGTCGATGATTATGATGTCTCCAACGCCCCCAAACCGCACCCGAAACGTCAATGAAGGCGGCGAAGTCGAAATAAACTCAATCGTCAGCTGCCCGGTGGCGTACTTCTGAATCATTTGCCCCTGCGTGAGGCCAAAGTTGCTCATGCCCCAGTCGCGCTCGCGGTGGATGATCACCAGCGCAAGCGGCACGGGGATTTGCCCGCCATTTTGTAGCCAGGACATGAGCCATTGCGGGCCATTGATGCTCGCCCAGGGGTTGTTGTTTCCGTTGTTGTTGCCGTAGCCGTTTCCATTATTGCCGCCGCCGTTCCCTTGCGCCGCGACAAACGAAAACGAGGCCAGCAAGAAGGCAAAAAGGGCCAAAAACCTTTTCATACGCGTTCTGAAATTGATGGATGTAAGAATAGACATGCCGCAAGATAACGATTTGGAGGGTGTTTTGGGAATGCAGGATGGCCGTTTCGCTAGGATTTGTGCCTTGGGAAATGGCGCTTGCTCAAAGCCTTACACGGTTTGCTTGGTGATTCTGTAAAGGAATCAAAGTCCTGTTGGAGTGGGCGAAGGTTTTAGGCGCGGAAACGGACATTGGTTTCGCACAGCTTTCCTGTGGGAATGAATTGCAGCAGAATTTTGGGGGCGGACGCACCGGTTCCTAACAGTTCCGAATGAAACACGATAAAACTCATCAGGAACACAATGGGAACACGATGATTCCTAACAAATCGAAAGTGGAGGGAGCAGGAAGGCATGCGGAACGAAACATCTATTCATTCATGATCGATCTTCCAGAAAAAATATTGATCGACTATTGCACTATTGGAATTTATTTTATACATTTGAGTTCAATTTACTAAACACACAACATGGACTTCACACCTTACATCGGAGAACGGCGCTACGACAAAATCCTGGAGCTATCGGAGCGCCTGATGCAAAAGTCATTCATCGGCACTGATACGGGCGTTCCATACCGCTCGATCAACCATTGGGAGAATTCCGGACTGATCGACAACGACCGTGGCGAGGCGCGGAGCTGGCGTCGGTTTTCATTCGTGGAATTCATCTGGATACGCATGATCGACGAGATGCGCAAGGTCGGATTGCCGATGGACACGATCAAGGCTGTGAAGCAAAGCCTTTTCCAACCAGCGTCGATTGTCGATCTGGACATTCATTTGAGGAGCATTTATCAGGCGAGGGATACTGCGAATGTGTATCACGAGGCAGGGCGCGAGGAAATGGAAAAGGACATGCGGGACCGATTCGATGGCGGTGTTGAGGAGCAGCAATTGGACGGCAATTGGTTGCAGCACCTTATATTGTCTTCTATCGTGAAGCGCTGCCCGGTGATCTTGGTGGTATTCACAGATGGTACGCCATTCGCCATCCATGAGGAACCCGGATATTTCATTTTCCCTGAGCATTTGGATCGACTGTCCTTCGAGACGCATGTGCGCATCCCCATCACGGGCATCATCAAGGAGTTTCTCAGGGGTGGCCTTGCAATCGAGCGCATGGGCGACCTTCAAATATTGGAACCCAATGAGCAAACCGTCTTGCGCATCATCCATTCGGGCCAATATGACTCAGTGACGGTGAGTTTCAAGGACAAGAAGATGAAAAGCATGGAACTCAGGCAAAGCCAGGAGGTGACGAGGAAAATTGTGGACGTGCTTGCCGCTGGCAAGTACCAAGACATTTCCATCGTGCAGCACGAGGGCCAAATCACGAAGATCGAAAACACGCTCAAGTTCAAATTTCCAGCTTGACGATGACCAATACCGCTTACAAAACCCCAGACACGGGGATGATGCAACAAGGCACGGCGA
>JANPHP010000314.1:0-15947 GCA_031424495.1 Bacteroidota bacterium
ACTCGCCCTCGTAGGCTTCTGTGGTATTCAGGGCAGCCTTTTCTGCGGATGAACGACCATCGGGCTGGATCGCAGGTGACAACTCATAAGATTTTTTGCCCAGCAATTCGGCACGACTCAAGCCCCACATTTCCTCGGCCTTGCTATTGCAGTCGATGAATGTGGATTGGTCGAGAAGTATGATGGCATCGTTGGCTTGGGTAAAGAGGCTGCGGAATTTGGTTTCATTTTCCAGCAAGGCCTTTTCAATGCGCTTGAGGTCTGTGATGTTGTGTAGGAACCACAACATGCCGCGTGGATTTCCATCCACCAGCATTTGTCGGCCATAGATCTCGATGACTTGGTCTCTATGTGTTTGGTAGACATAACGCTCCTCGACCTCGGGATGTGCCTCGATGCGTGCAAGGGCTTCCTTAAAGCGCTCTGGCTCCAAGATTTGGCTGGCCATGGTCTCGAATCCTGGGTAAGGATCGCCGCTGTTGAGCTCGGCCTTGGAAATGCCGCTCAGGATGGAATATTCCTCATTGTAATCGAGCAAATAACCTGCAGGATCCAAGAGGAGAATGCCGTCTCGGGTGGACTCAAATGTAGCCCTCATCTTGGTGAGGGTGTTTTCCAGCTCAGACTCGGCCTTTTTGCGCTCCCAAGATTGGAGCGCAAGGGTCACCATGTCTGCCATCGAGGCCAGCAGGTTGAGCTCTTCGGGTTCCCAATGGCGAGTCGCATGCAATTGCATCGTCCAGATCATGCCGGCAATACGGCCTCCATGCCTGAAGGGAGCGTCCAAGATGCTGCGAATGTCAGATGGAATGAGTGATCGTTGCAGAAACTCGTCGATGCGCTCATCGTGCATGGCATCGTCAGAGGCGATGACGCGTTGCTTTTTGGCCATGGCGAAGTACTTGGGGTACTCGCGAACTTGCACAACGCGTCCGCTGAGAAAAACGGACCGCTGCGCATTGTATTCCTTGCGACAGACCAATTCTTGGTCGGCAGCGTCAAATAGCCAGATACCAGCGAGCGTCACCTGCAGCAGGTCTGAAATCGCTTTGGTGATTTCCTCAAAAGCGATGTCGAGGTCACCAGAGTTGAGTGCTGTGCTGGCTGCAAGCTCGATGAGTCGTTCGTTTTGGACGCGCAGCAACTCGCGGCTTTGGATCATCTTGAGCTCGGCAAGCTTGCGGTCGGTGATATCGGTGACCGATGCACGCACGAGTTGTTGGCTGGCAGATGGAAACTTCACCAACCTGATTTCGCAAGGTACGTCTTCGCCTGCGCTATTCTGAAACAGCCATTCATAGACCAACAATTCGCCAGCCAATGCCCGCCCGAAATGCTGAGACTGCAAGACAGCGCTCTCGGCGCCATCGGCTTGGTAGGGGCCACTGAGGCTGGTTGGTGACACGGCCATCAGCTGCTCACGGGTGCGGCCAAAGAGGGACTCTGCGTTTTTGTTGGCTTCGATGAGGCGATCATTGCCCACGTCGATCACAAAAATGGCCTCGGTTGCGTGCTCGACCAGTGCCCTGAAGCGCTCCTCGCTTTCCTTGAGGTACATCTGCTCCTTTTTGCGCTGGCTGATGTCGCGCACGAGCAGCAAGAGGGCAGGCTCATTTTGAAAATTCACGACATTGCACCTGATCTCCACCTCAATCACCTTGCCTGATTTGGTGTAGCTCAAGCCCTCGAGATAATTCACCTTGCCAGACATCAATTCATGAAAGCCATTCATGACAACCTCGCGTCGGTCACTCGGTACAAGATCGGTCACATTCAGGTTGAGCAGTTCTTCTCTGGACATTTCATGAAGTCTGCATGCCGCATCATTCACATCCAAAATGTCTCCACTTGCAGACTCCACAAAGATGGCGTCGGGAGACCTTTCAAAGAGAAGCTTGAAGCGCTGCTCGCTCTCTTGGCGCGAAAGCTGGGCCTCGATCACATGGGTAATGTCACCCTCGCTGATCAGAATTCCCTTGATGACAGGATCATCGATGAGATTGGTGAGCTTGGCTTGCATGACCCGGTCGCTGCCCGTGGCTACAGGGAAGCGCAACTGCAACTGCTGGCTCGCGTCTGGGTGGCGACGCACTTCCGCGAGTGCGAGCAGGTAATTCCCGCGATCATCGGCCGAAATCAAATCGCCATTGTTGGTTCCTACCACTGTGTCGGCAGAGACATCAAATATTTTGGAATAGGACGGGCTGCAGTATTGGATGCGGCCGTCGGCATCGATGATTTTGATGATTTCGGAGCTGTTTTGGATATAGGCCTTGAACCGGGCATCGAGGCGGGCCGATTCGCGGGCATCTTCCATCAGCTTTTGGGTCGTGATGTCGCGCACCGCTAGGATGCGCGCAGGCTGGCCTTGCCACTGGTCTCTGCGGCTCAGGGCCTCCATGAAGATGGCTTCGCCATCTTTTTTGCGGCCGGTAAACTCCACGCTGTGGTGGTCTCCCTGGCCCAAGTCGCCGAGCAATTGCATCGGCGAATCGTTGAAGAGCAGTTTTTCCAAGGCGATTTCGAGAATCTCACTCGGTTCGTAGCCAAATACACGGGCAAATGCAGCGTTGCAATCAAAGATGCGGTTGCCCTGGTAGATTGCGATTCCCTCAAAGGCGGCTTGGGTGATGGAACGGTACCGATTTTCACTTTCGATGCGCGCAGACTCGGCCATTTTGCGCAAGTGCACTGCGAGCAACTGTGCACCGACGGCGCTGGAGAGTTTTTCCAAACTGGATCGGTTGGCACCCTCTTTTCTACTGGCCAAACACATGAGCACGATGGGTCTGGCTTCATGCACGATCGGTAGAAAAGCGCAATTGCCAGCCGATAGCGCTTGGATCGCATTGAGCGCATCCTTGAAGATGATGGCTTCGGGATCATCCGCCCAAATAATCTTGCCCGTCAGGTTTGCAGTATAGAGCCCCTCGGGAATGCGGAAATCATTTTGTGCCAATGGTGCGAAGACCTCGTCTGCAATTACCTTTTTTGAGCACGGTTGGTAAACACCGAGCGGATCAATCCAACAGGCTTCGGCATAACCCCATTCACCAAATTGGGCTAGCTCTTGGAGGGAAATGGCCACTGCCTCATCCATCGATTCAGCATTGTTGAGGCCGGAGCTGAGGCGCAGCAGCAACTCTGTTTCGCCTTGAGCCCTTTTCTTGTCGGTGATGTCTTCGTACACCGAAATCACAAACAAGGGCTTGCCGTCTTCGAGATAGGCGGAAACATTGAGCAGCGCATAGACGGTATGTCCATCTTTATGGATGTAGCGTTTCTCCTTGGAATAGCTTGCACGCTTGCCCTCGATGACTTCAATGAGTTCATCGCGACCCAAATCCAAGTCGTCGGGGTGGGTAAAGTCCACGGGCATCATCGTCAACAACTCTTCGACGCTGTAGCCAAAGATGTCAGACATTTTCTGATTCACCTCCAAGATATTGCCCTCGGGGGTCAGCTGGGCGATGCCCACCGCAGCTTGCTTGTAAATGCTTTTGAAGCGGTCTTCGCTCAGGCGCAGGGCCTCGTCTGCCTGCAATTTTGCAACAAACTGCGCCACTTGGCTGGCGACAAAATTCACCAACGCAAGGTCGTCTTGGCTGTAGGCATCGGGGCGTTCATATTCTTGGATCGTGATCAGGCCCACGACTTCGTCTTCGTGCATGAGCGGCACACCGAGCCACACCTCGGGCATGGAGCCGATCACGCTCAAGACGCCGCGCTCCATGAGGTCGGCGATGTCTTCCTTGAGCAGCAAGACTGGGCGTTTGCGTTTGATGCCATATTCGGTCAAGCCATTTGCGGCCTTGCGCTTGCGGGCCACCCTGGCTTGGGTAGGATCATCTTCTTTGTCTGAGTAGTAGGGAAAACTCACCTCATCGCGCTCGTTGTCATACACCGCGATGTAAAAGTTGGGTGTGTCGATGAGCCTGCGAATCTCGTGGTGGATGTAGTGGTAAAATTCGGCTGGTGTTTTGGCTTTGGACGAGGCCTCAGCGATGTTCATGATGACCGACTTCACGGTCGCATCGCGCTTGGCCTGGGTGTAGGGCATGCCGACGCCGACGACGAGACCGTTGACGGTGCGGGTATCTTTCCACAAGATCCATTGTTCCTTGCCGGCGCCATCGATGTGTTTTACCTCATAGTTAGCCTCCTTGGGAGCACGTTCACCTCGCGAATATGCTTTGAGGTAATCGATGCTGGCGCTAGGGTCTTCACCGTTTTTACGTTTGATATTCCACCATCCTTGGCCCATGAGATCTTTGGGGGCGTAGCCAAGGATTTGCTGCACCGATGGCGTCACAAAGACGATTTCTGCATTCGCGTTGGCTACGAGAACGATGTGATCGACTTGGGACAAGATGTCATCTGAAAACTGAAGGCGCTCGGCGACGTTTTGTTTTTGGGTGATGTCTGAGATGGCAACGAGGTATTCTGGCCGATAGTCAGATGACAGCTCGGTGATCAAGACCTCTGCCCACAGCACTTGGCCGTTCAGCGTGTCGATTTTGCTGATGCCACGACCAGTAAGATCAGCACCTTCTTTGCCGGCTTGGTATTGTTTGAACCATTCACTCAGTTCGCGGTAGAGCATTGCTTGGGTGCGCAGGCCACCAACGGCAAACATATTTGCCGCATTTTGATTGGCGGCCCTCACTTGCATGGTCGCCGCATTCACCAGCAAGATAGCGTCAGGACTGCTCTCATAGATTGAGGAGACAAGGTTGCGGTGCCGGTCTAGCTCTTTGGAGATCATCACCATGAAAGCAGTGGCGGCACCAGTCGCGATCACGGCAAGGAAAAGTATGGGGAAATAGGGCCACAGGGTAACTTGAGCAGGCGGCAACAAGCATGCAATTGTCGAAGCAATCAGCACGGTGGCGGCAAAGTAGGCCCAAGCAGATTGCTTTCTGAAATTGGAACCCCCAAAGAGCAAAACCACAAAAAAATTGACCAAAAGCAACTCTGAAAAGTTGTTCTCCCATGCCAGCCATCCCGCCCAGGCAGTGAGGATATATATAAAGGTATGGCCGAGCGGCCGAATGTGATTCCTGATGCGAGGAAACACATAACTACCCACGATGAATAGCGCCAAGATTCCAGAAAGTGCTAGGCGAGCAGCAAGTGGATCATAAATGGTTGCCGGAAATAGGATGCGGTAGACAGGCAGCGTGACCCCGACCATGATCGCGAGAACCCTGAATAATCCGAGCTCGAACCGCATGGCTCGGATCATTTTTGTAAACCAATCTCGCAGAGAAGTGAATTTCATCTAAATCGAAGCGTCCCCCGAAAATACCTAAATTGACATACATTCCAAATAAATCACTTTTGCTGGGCCCCCTCGATCGGGCTAGGGATGCGCCTAAAAAGGTGTTGCCAATAGGGATAATCCACCCGATTGCCCCACACGCCTACTCTTTCATATTGCATAAACCGTTGATCCGCCACGATAGCCATTGCTTCGTCAGTGTAGTCAATCACATCTGCCGCCGCAGAGCTCATGACGACAAAGGCAGCCTCTTGGCCAAAAAAATGATCCTTGATCGCATCGATGCCTAGGCTCGGGTCCACAAGAAATCGATCATTGAGTCGACCAAAATCCACAATCGACAACCCTGAATAGTAGCCAATCGCTCCAGCATCCATATAGGAAATCACCTTGCTCCCCGGCGGTGCCGTCTTTTGGAGATGCTCGCCCACAGCGATCAGTTCGTCTTGCACGATCCAATGATAATAGTTCAAGAAGGCCGCCTCTTGTTTGAACCGGTATGCCATGATCACCATTTGCAGGGTGAGCACTGTCAAAACGAGCACTTTCTTTGGTTTTGATAGTGGGTGTTGCGCGATGCCTCCATGTGCCAACCATGCCGCGCCGATCAATAACATTGGCAGAAACGGGAAGAAGAACCTTGAGCCATAATTCATCCAAAGGTGGCTGTGACCATAGGCGATCAGGCAGCAAGCAAGCATACCTGAGCCAACGCCGACCATTAATTTTTGGGACTTTATCTGATTCCAGATCTGTCGTCCTCCCAAAGCCACAGCACAAGCGGTGGGCAAGAAGCAGTAGTACCCAACAAATTTGCAAAATGCGATGACCGAATCGATATTGATCCAGCCGGCGTAGGCTTTGGCGGCAAAAGTATTCGGTAACCAAGCGCCATAATAGGTTGTCCGCCATACCCAATAGGCCATCAAGGGAAGCACTGCGATAAGAGCTATTTTCAGCAAAAAAGCCTTAAAAATTAATGAATTAAAGTATCGATGGTAAAGTATGAGTTGAATCAATGTAATCGTCATCAAGGCAATGCCTTCGGGCCTGGACAAGCCAGCAAGGAGTAGCCCCGTGGCGAGGGGAATCGCCGATCGGCCAGTCTGAAAAAGTTGCTCGGAATCTGACAGTGCCCACCAAACCAATGCCATCGCCGCGGTGAAAAAAATGGTTTCCAGGCCGCTGATGCTGTGTTCATACAAAATCGGGGCAGCCGACAACAGCAAGACGACGACCGCCCGCATCAAGAGGGGCAGTCCTAGACGTCGCAGTGTCGCATACGTCAATCCGACCGTGGCCAAGAGCGCAGCGATGCCGAGCACTTTGATTCCATTCACCAAGGGCAACCCAAGTCCTAGCAATAATGTGGAGAGAAGCGGCAAAAAGATCCCGGTATAGCCTTCTACCCTAGGCTCGCTGAGGTTCCATGTGAGTTCCCCGTTTGTGAGCAGGTTACGGCCATACCGATAACTGATGTAAGCGTCATCTACAGTCCACCAGGGCAGGCAGACAAATGCGACAATTCCGATGGAGGCCGCGAGCAGGATGAGGAAATAGGAGAGGCTTCGGGTACTGTCGCGCATGACAAAAACCAAGGCAACGCGTGTTGCTCCACGAAATTAAGAAAACATGCGGATTTTGATCGGCCTATTGACGGCTGCGGTAGACAACCTTGTTGCCGTCTTGAATCTCGAACTCGACACGGCGATTGGATTGACGACCCTGATCGCTATCGTTGTTGCCGATCGGGGTCGTCTCGCTGTAACCCGCAAAGGACATGCGCGCGACCTCGATGCCTTGCGACGACAGAAACTCAAAAGCTTCTGCACAGCGCATTTCCGAAAGTGCCTGATTGTAATCTGTCGAGCCAAAGGCATCGGTATGACCCTTGATGACAAGGGTATAGTTGTCATTCGATTTCAGGACATTGGCCAGCTTTTGGAGATCGGCAGTCGCCTGATCACGCAGCATAGCTTTGTCGAAGTCAAAATAGATATGGTGCAAATCGAAGGCTGCGTTTGCGGCAGCACCCGTAGCACTAGGTGTCGCAACGGCTTCAAAAGCACTTGCCAAGCCCGCCATTGCAGCATTGTTGTCTAGGCTAGCAGTGGCATTGGAAACTGCATCGTCTTCTGTTGGTTTCCCAGAAACTGGCGCGCCTGGGAAATCAAAGCCTGGCTGACCCTTGGGCGTTGTATGGTCCACATACGGACCCTCACTACCTGTGCGCAGGCGCACAGACGCAAAAGCGACCTTGCCAGATCCATTCACAAATCGCATTTCACAGCGACGATTGAACTGACGTCCACGATCGTCCTCATTGCTTTCGATCGGCTTGGTCTCGCTCAGCCACTTCTCCACGATGCGGCCCTCATCGACCCCTTTTGATTGCAGGTACTTGGTAGCGGCATGGGTGCGACGCTCAGAAAGCGCCACATTGTAATCGTAATTTCCATACCAGTCGGTATGGCCCAAAACCTCGATCGTCAAATTTTCGTTTTGCTTCAAAAGCTGCACCGCCATGTCCAGCTCTTGCTTGGCCGTCATGCGCAGGTCAGACTTGTCGAAGTCAAAGTAGATATGTTCAAGGGATGGCCCTTCTTTGGTTTCCGTGACAATATTTGCCCGACGCACAAAGAGATTGCGTTCTATCTGAACATCTTCACCATGGATTTCTGGTGTCGTAAATTCTTCTTTTACACCATCATAGCCATTTGTACTTACTTCAACACTGTAAGCACGTGAAGGCTCGACGGCAAAGCTATACTGACCCACAGCAGCTCCAATTTCCATGCTATCGACGGCCATGCCCAGCTCTTTGTCGATCAGCATTACTTTGGATGGCAGGGTATCGAGCGTATTGGCGTCTTGCACGATCCCCACCACCTCAATGGCATAGTAGCGCTTGGGGTAGCGTGAATAGGGGAATTTGATCTCATAGATGTCCTTTTCCCCAAAACCGCCCTCCTTGCCGCTCGTGTAGTAGCCATGCAGGCCATCGGCAGACAATACGAAGTAGATTTCATCGTCGGGGCTATTGATTGGGCTGCCCATGTTGAGCGGCACCATGAAGTCTCCTGCAGCTGAGTCAAACTCGGTCACGAAGATATCGTAGCCACCATAGCCATTGGGGCCATTGGAGGAATAGTAGAGCGTGCGGCCATCGGGATGAAAATAGGGCGAGTCTTCGTTGGCGGGGGTATTGATGCGTGGGCCCAAGTTCATGGGATCAGACCAGTCATTTTTGCCTTCGCGGCGAGACATGTAAATATCGAGTCCGCCGAAGCCGCCAGGGCGATTGCTGGTAAAGAAGAGCATGCTACTGTCAGCACTTTGGCAGATGGAAGCCTCGTAGTACTTGGAATTCAAGGGCTTCTGAATGGAGCGTGGCTCCTTCCATTGCTTTGCGCTCGCGTCGAAATCGGTGCGGTAGAGCCCGCCATCTTTCTTGTGGCGATACATGTACAGCGTTTGGCCATCGGCTGTCAAAGAGATCGTTGCATCGTGGCCCTTGCTGTTTACCGGAAGGCCGATATTTTCTCCAGCACCCCAGTTGTTCCCTGCATTTTTGCTCACGTAGATGTCCTCATCATAAAATGCTGATTTTTCATCAGCACCACGTGAATCTGGACGGCGTGCGGTGTAAATGAGGGTTTGGTTATCTGCGGAAATGACAGGGCTGTGCTCGGAATATTCGCTGTTGATGGACTCACCCATGTTGGTGATTTTCACCAGCTTATTATCTGGAGTTTTGGAGGCCTTTTTGGCGTAGAGACACTGACTGATATGGTTGTTGTCATTCGTGAACTCAGGGCTGTCAGTAGCATGACGATCAAGGTCTTTACGATATTCCTCGATGGCCTTGTCAAAGTTTAGATTGTAGTGCAGTGTGAGGGCATAGTAGTAATGAAACTCCTCATCTACATCGGGATTCACAGTTTCAACAGTTTTGAAATAGGGCAGCGCTTGGTTCTTTTTGTAGGTCAGATAGAGGCATTTCCCCATCCAAAAGTTGTAATAGGCATTTTGACTGTCTTCGGTCAGCAATTCCTGGATATGCGGAATCGCATTCTGATACTCCTCGTATTGCAGGAGCTCTTTGGTTTTTTTCAACTCATTCTTGCGCTTCTTGCCTTGTGCATGGACCTGCCCGAATCCAGCCAAAAGAAGCGTCACGAGAATGAGTAGAATTGGTAATCTTAGTCTCATTGAAAACAGCCGTTTTGCGGGTCAAGCTCGATTTCAGCTTTCCCCAATTGACAACAGAAGCTCCAATTTACCCAATTGAACTAGATTGTCAAAAAACGATGGAAACGATATGCACACTTTTGGTTATCGGGCATGGTCAATGGATGCGGCAGTTGTAGGCCCAAACAGCAATGGAAACTAGTAAAAGGTTTAAGGGTTTCCTGAGCTTGATCATTGGTGAAATATTGAATGTGACCCCTTGCTATAGGCTTGTCTGGTAAAAAGGCTGAATCAAGTGGTTATGTGGAAAAAACGTAAGGGAAAATTGTGCGCATTCCACTTTTTTGCCTGCTTCACTTGGCTTGCGCAGCGGGATTGCCTAATTTTGCATTCTATCAAATACCTACCATTGGCAGATGAACTGGAAGCTAAAACCACAATTTTCGACGGAAGAAACCCAAGCCTTGAGCGCTCAGTTGAGCACCCCCAAGGGCGTCTTTCCAGCAGTACTTTCAAACATTTTGCGGCAACGTAGCATTACAACCTTGGATGAGGCCAAGCATTTTTTGCAGCCGAGCCTTTCATCAATGCACGACCCTTCGCTCATGCTCGACATGGACAAAGCTTGCCGCCGCATCCTCGATGGCTTGTCACGGGCGGAGCGCATGCTGATCTATGGCGACTATGATGTCGATGGCACGACTTCGGTTTCCCTGTTGCAATTGTTTCTGAGTGACTTGGGATTTGAATTTGAAGTGTATGTGCCGGATAGATTTAGTGAGGGTTACGGTA
The DNA here is from genome assembly GCA_031424495.1 of Bacteroidota bacterium. GTDB lineage: Bacteria > Bacteroidota > Bacteroidia > J057 > JADKCL01 > JADKCL01. The sequence goes on from JANPHP010000314.1 coordinate 10,265, forward strand.
TTTCATTTGAAGGAATACAATATGCTGAGGATACTAGATGTACCCTGATTATCGCGCTAGATTGCGGCACAAAATCTGTCGAAAAAATCAGGTTTGCCAAAGACAAAGGCATCGACGTGATCGTGGTGGACCATCATCAGCCGGGCGGAGAGATGCCGCCGTGCTACGCGATGCTCAATCCAATGCAGGCGGAATGTGGCTATCCTGACAAGACGCTTTCTGCCTGCGCATTGACGATGAAGCTCTGTCAAGGGCTTTGCCAACGGTTGCCTGCCGAGATCGCGGATCGGTTGCCGATCGATTACGATCCATTTACCCAGTACAGCGATCTTGTGGCCCTGAGCATAGCCTGTGACATCGTGCCGCTCAATGGTGAGAACCGCATGATGCTGCATTTCGGTCTCGAGAAATTGCGCAGCAACCCCTTGCCCGGGATTGCGGCGCTCAAAGCGCTGGATGACAGCGGTCGCGTATGGAGCGTTTCAGACATGGTGTTTTACCTCGGCCCCCGCATCAACAGTGCCGGCCGACTGCAACATGCAACGGAGGCTGTCGGCTTGCTCACGGGTCGTGCCGAGCGCCTAGATGCCGTTGCGGCTTCCTTGGACGTTTACAATGAAGAGCGCAAGGTGCTCGACAAAGAGATCACCGAACTAGCCATGGCCCAGATTGCCGAGGAAGAACTGGAATTGAAGCGCATGAGTACCGTACTGTGCGATGCGCGCTGGAGCAAGGGCGTGATCGGGATCGTGGCTTCTCGTTTGATCGAGCGCCACCACCGCCCGACGATTTTGCTCACGAAATCGGGTGAATACCTAGTAGGTTCGGGCCGCAGCGTTCCTGGGTTTGATCTGCATGCGGCCATCGAGGCCTGTGCGACCCATCTCGTGCAATATGGTGGGCACAAGTATGCTGCAGGACTTACTTTAAGAGAGGAGGATTATCTCCCTTTCCGTGAGGCATTTGAGGAGTATGTGCGGGAGAATATTTCAGAATACAGCAAAGTGGCGGAGTTGCTGATTGATGCGGAAATTGGCTTGGATGAAATCGACGAGCGGTTCATTCGTCTCCTAAGGCGCATGGCTCCATTCGGCCCTGCAAATCCCGAACCCAATTTTGTCGCAAGAGGAGTAAAGGTGATGGAAGCCAAGGTGCTGAAGGAGCAACACATCCGTTTTTTGCTAGGGCAAGGTGGAGCTGTCTATGAGGGCATTTCTTTTTTCATGGCCGCCCAATGGGAGCAAGTCAATAGCCTCGAATTGGATGTGGTTTTCCAGCCTGACATCAAGACTTGGAACGGACGTAGTTCCGTGCAGTTGAAAATCAAGGATTTCAAGCGTGCAGGCGAAGTGAAGTGGTGAATCTTTTGAGATTTGGTTCTACGAAAAGGTGCAGCGTATTTTGCACTTTCTTAGATTGATTATTGGATGTAAATTGTAGCCGACGCGCGCATGGTCGTGCAGATGCGAATTACAGATAAGGTATGGGAATCATCAATTACAAAAATGTGCCTTCGCGCCTCGTGCTGTGGGTGCTTTTGTGTTTCTTCTTGCTTGGGAGTGGCAAAAGCCACGCCCAGTTTTTGAATTGGAGTTTTTACGACATGATCACTGATACGGTGCAGTCGGGCGCCTATTCAGACATGAAGATCGCGCCCAATGGGACCATTCACGTTTCATTTTGGCAGCGAGTGGAAGGCAAGTTGGTTTACGCTTGGAAGGCGCCCGCCTCGGCGACTTGGAGTTTTGAATATGTGGACCCATCCAAGGAAAACGGATTCCGATCATCCATCTGTTTGGATGCAACAGGCGCTGTGCACATCGCCTATTATGAAAATGTCAATAGCACCATCGGTATTCGCTATGCGACACGCACCGGCCCCAACAGTTGGGACATCGAGTCCCTGCCAGATCTGTACGGTCGGGGCTATGGGGACTATGGCCCGCTCGGCACGGTGACGAGCAAAGAGCGCATTCAGCACAGCTTGGAGTTGTTGTTTGACGAAAACAACAAGCCACAAATCGCCTTTTTTGACGGGTGGATGCGCATTGATGCATTTCCCGCTTGTACCCAAAGCAGCAATTACAGCCTACGTTTGCACCAAGCGATCCGCGCGAACAATGTATGGAAGGTGAAGCCGTTTGACCGCGTGCGCGACTTGCACCAAAGCTGCGGCACCTATAACCCACCGAGCGGCAGGGACTCATTGCCGCACGGTGATCGTTTTGGCGAATACCTCGACATGGTCATGGAGCCCGATGGCAGCATGGATGTCTTCAGCCTTTCGCGCTTCAACAATCAGCTCATTCGCCACCGCACGCTTTTCCCCTATGTAGATACCGTCTGGGTCAAGACAGAGATTGATAGCTTGAACCGACTCCTTCCAGGATTCACCAATGGATTTGGTTCATTTACACGCTTTTATACCATCGAAGGCATTTCCGCGTCCTACAACCCCGACAACAATATCCATCTGGCCTACACGAGCTCCATTTTTTACGGCGACAATTTTTGCTGTGTGCCGATCACAAATGATTTGGTCTATTGCAGGATCCGCCCCAATGGAACTTATTATTACCATCAGTTTGGGACGAGTACCTACCGCAACCACACCGACATCACGACACGTGGCGGTAGCGACAGCCTTTTTATACTCTATTCCGACCAATCCACCCTGTATTTCATTATCCAAGAATCAGCTGACTCGGGCGTGACCTGGGCAGCCGACACCATCATGTCTGGCATCGGCATCGGCCGCAATCAGTTGGAGATATACAATGATTCCTTGAATGCCTTGATTTTTGATGCCAACAATGAGCGCTTGGTACTCGCCAAGCGCCATGTGAATGGCGGCCCTTGGCGCATCGAGGAGGTCACGCATTCGCAGTCACGCGGACAGTCGATGGACGCTAACTTTGTCATTGCAGGCAATGACACAACCGCCCATGTCGCCTTCAATGATGGCTATACAGGTCTTTTCTATTACGCGACAGGGAGCAAATCCACGGGATGGAATTGGTCGATTGAACAGTTGGATCCTACCGCGGCAGACGTCACGGCGGTTTCACTCGCCAATACGACATCGGGGCAGCCCGTCGTTGTGTACAACGGTGGAGCAAGTCGCGATCTGCGCATCTCCATCCATGGCCTCACAGGCTGGCAAAATGCAGTGGTTATTCCTGGAGGAAATCCGCAATTCACCGATGTCGCGATCTCAAGCTTGGATTCAATCCATGTTGTGTACTATGATGGCAATCAAAACTGTATGCACCACCTCACGCGACACGTGAGCGGCACTGCCTGGCAGTCTGAAGACATCACCTGTGATACCTCTGCGGTAGGTTTGCACCCAAGCTTGGTTCTGGATGCAGCCGGCTTGCCCCACGTTTCGTTTTACAACGATCTGGACCGCAGCCTCTATTATGCCTACCTAGATGGAGGTACCCGCCTGTGGGTCATCGACTCGGTGAATGGCGGCACGAGCTCAGCCATCGGCAAGTTTAGCTCACTGAAGTTGGATGCGAACGGATTGCCCAAAATAGCCTACCTCAATGAGCAATCAGATGCCGTGTTGCTTTCTGAGCTCACGCAGCCTGGAGGCACGTGGTCACACGAGCTCGTGGACTCACAAGCGATCTCCAACATCGGCCGCCCGATCGAATTGCAACTGGATGATTTTGGCAAGGTTTGGGTCGCCTACAACTATTTCTCCAACTTTGAAAAAGTGAAGTTGATGCATCGCGACGGCGCTATGTGGCGCGAAGTGGCGGTGAGCACTGCTGGTCGCATCTCCAATAGCTTCAAATTCAGGATCATCGGAAGCGATCTTTTTATCATTGGTAAAAAGAACGAAATCCAAAATACTGGCGTGGCAATGATCTATGCTGGAAATGGAGTTTTTGTGGAGGCCAATGAAGCCAATATGTTGAGCAACAACATCGCCATGTCGAGTTACCCCAACCCATCAAGCGGCATGCTCACCTTTAAATTGGATGTAGAGCGCCCGGTTAGCTTGACCATGGAGATTAGGGACTTGCTAGGTCAGCATGTAGCCACCGTCTTTGAGCAGCAAAGTATGGGTTTTGGCACCCACGAATTCCAGTATGACGGCACGGCATTGTCGCCTGGAATCTACCTCTACGAGCTGCGCTCTGCGAGTAGCCGCATGGTTTCCAAACTGGTCATTGCACGGTAGGCAAGTAATAATTGTCTGCGAATTCTCCCCTGTCTCAACATTAGCATTGGTCAAATGCGTGGAAATCCCGTTATTTGGCTTTGAAGATGCTTCTAAAACAATTTATGATAGGAATGAGAAAGACCTTTACACTTATTGCACTTGTATGCCTCGGCATGGGACTTAACGCACAACTGGTGCGCACCGACATGGGAGACCTCAATGACTCCCAAGTCTACCGCAAGGCAGATACAACTGGCGTCGTCGACGGTCCTGCAGGCAATGGCCAAAGCTGGGACTTCTCGACACTGGTTGCCACATCGGTCGTGGGCACCAACCGTTACATCGTTGCAAGCGGGCACCCGCAGGGTAGCAATTGGCCCACCGCCAACATGGCCTTCAGCCCATTCAATGATGCGTATCAGTTTTACATTTCGACTGCCGACTCATTGTATTTGATCGGCGAGAAGTCTCCAGCCAATACCCGCATGACCTATACCAATGGCGCGGCTTTGTTCCGTTACCCACAAGGATTTGGCGTGCAGAATGAAGATTCAGTCGAAGCTACATATCCAGATGGCTTTATTTCCTCAGTGACCCGATTGGGCTGGACACGCACCACCTTTGACGGCACAGGCTCCTTGATCACTCCCTATGCGACCTATCCCAACGTGAAGCGTATTGAGTACCTTGCGATTCACCATGATTCATCTTGGACAGGTGCAGCAGATGTGGTCGTCAACGTAAGGCGCTATGAGTGGTATGCAGCCGGCGAAAAAATGCCAGTCTTGATCACCAATTACCAGCAAGTAATCCTCAATGGTGGCAATCCCACGATCAGCAGGGAAGTCTTTTTTGCCGATCCTACTGCAGTTGCCGTCACCCCAGAAATGGCAAATCAATTCGAAATCTACCCCAACCCGAGCCAAGGCAATGTACAAGTGCGCTACGCGCTTGACGCAGCCAGTGACGTGCAGGTAGAAGTGCTCAATGTCATGGGCGAGCGCGTAAGACTTGTCGTAGATGAAAACCAAGCCGCAGGCACACATGTAGTCGACCTCGGCCAAGACCTCGCAAAAGGTCTCTACTTGGTGCGCCTCAACTCCTCCAATGGAGCGAGCACCTTGAAGATGATTTTGAATTGATCGATTACATCAATTTCTGAAGTGCAATCCTCCGAAAACTCGCTTTTCGGAGGATTGCTGCTTAAAAACGTTGCCAAACCCCTTGTCAGCGGGCATGTGGCGTAGTTTTTGTATCTTTGAAGCATACTAGAAAAGCTTATGGTGCTGCGTGCGGAAAACCTGATCAAGACCTATAAAGAACGCACAGTCGTAAACGACGTGAGTTTGGAGGTGCGGCAGGGCGAGATCGTGGGCTTGCTGGGTCCCAATGGCGCCGGCAAGACCACAACCTTTTACATGGTGGTCGGTCTCATCAGACCCAATATGGGCAAGGTGTACCTCGATGAAAAAGAGATCACCAAGGAGCCAATGTATCGCAGAGGGC
>JANPHP010000315.1:0-8480 GCA_031424495.1 Bacteroidota bacterium
CGCATACGCTGAATCATTCAACTCCAAGATCAAGGCATTCAGGGCCAATCTCAGGGGCGTAACTGATGTCAAATTCTTCCTCTTCAGACTCGAAAAATTATTCGCTTGACAGAACTACCCCCCAGAAAATGTGGTTGATCCCATTGAAGCAGTTCCAATCAACAGGCGCACCCCTGATTTTCAACTACTTCCAAAATGCCCCCATGATGTCAGGCGCCATGAACAAAGAAATGATAAGCATGATCGACTTCCAAGACCGCCTAAAATCCCTAGGCCATTTCGTCACCGAATTTACCAACACCCAAGACCTCCAATTCAAATTCCGAGGCCAGCTAGAGCGCGTCCTAGCAAAGTTTTAATCAAATAACACAGCACCCAACCAATGAGCCCGCGGCGTCCATGCGCCGATGGCGCATATCGAAACGACGCCTCCGCCAGTCCCGCTCAGGGAGCGGGGGCGGCAGGACTGCGAATAGTAGCCTCCTACAGTCAAACTCCAAGGATTTATCCTGCCACCCCCATTAAAATCCGAGAGCATCGGCTCATAGCTTCACGATCTTGATCACCTTTCGGGTCACCCCGTCACTGACCTCTACGGCATAGACGCCCTGACTTAGGAAACTGAGGTTCAATGCAACCTTGTCAAGGGCTTCGAGGCTGCGGTGAAAAACCTATTTGCCATTCCAATCATAGACCACGACGCTACCTTCAGCGATAAAGTCGCCAAAGTCAAGCGTGAAATTGCCATCATTCGGATTCGGGAAGCCTCGCAGGCCAGCCAAATGCCTTTGTTCCAAACCAACGGCGATCACATTGGCACAAACAGAGGTATCAGCGCAATTTCCGACAATGACGATCACGGCAAAACTGCCATTTACCGTTGGGGCATAAGTTTGCCCGAAGGCACTAGGAATGCCAATCATACCATTGTTACAATCCAACCACCGATATACTGCGCCACCCAAATCAGCGGATATCGTCGGATTCGTGACCGTAATACTGGTATTGATCGGAGCCTCAAATGTGAGGTGGGTTGTCACGATAGAATCGCAGCCACCTGCAAAGGCGACCAAGGAGTCGACAAAAGTACCCGGTACAGCATAATGGTTGTGTCCTACACTGAGGGTCATGCCTGCGCAAAGATTGATGGTCTGAGTGATGTGATTGTTGGAATTCACGGTGACTGTAAACGCGCAAGTCGATGAATTTCCCATGGCGTCCGTTGCTCGATAGACCTCGTTTGTGGTGCCGATCGGGAAACTTGATCCGCTATTGGGTCCCGAAAGATGCGTTGTTGTCACGCTATTGCAGTTGTCGGTTGCGGTCGGTTGCGGAAAGAAAATCGTAGCAAAGCAAGTGCCTGCAATGGAATTTTGCACGATATTGGCTGGGCAAGTGATCGTGGGTGGCACACCGTCCATGACTGTGATCGTGAACGAGCAGGTGCCGGTATTTCCAGAAATATCGGTGACAGTGTAGAGATTGGTGGTCGTGCCAATAAGGAAGAGTGAACCAGATGGATTTCCAGTGTTTTGGGTAATAATGGCACTTGGGCAATTGTCTGTACTAATCGGGCTGTTGAATGTCACAATTCCCCCGCACAAACCAGGGGAACCGCTGGAGTTCATGTTGGGCGGGCAAGCGAGTGTCGGCGGCTGGGCATCCACCACAGTAACTGTGAAGGTACAGGAAGAGGTATTTCCGTTGATATCTGTCACAAGAAACCTGTTGGCGGTTACGCCGACAGGAAATGGGTCACCACTTGGTAAGCCCATCAATTGAGTCGTGACGGCGCCTTGACAATTATCCGTACCAATTGGGGGCGAATAGTAGGCGACGTAGGCACAATTGCTAAAGATGGTCGTGCTGCCGCTGAAATTAGGCGGGCAAACGATCTGCGGCGCTTGGATGTCTGCGACCGTCACGGTAAAGGAGCAAGTATCCGTGCTACCATTTGCCGAGGCGACAAAGGTATTGGTGGTCACACCCGCTGGGAAAGCTGCACCACTCGCTAGGCCCGCTATCCGGGTAATCGTCGGACTGATGCAGTTGTCGGTCGCTGTAGGAAAGGCATAATTTACGATGGTGCTACAGAGGCCCGAATCGGTTGAGTCCATTTTGTTGGGAGGGCAGGTGATGATTGGCGGCGATCCATCAATCACCATCACCGTGGCACTGCACGAGCTAGAGAGTCCAGTATAGGGTTGGTAGACCTGCACAGAAACGGTGTGCAAACCAATATCGGAACAGTTGAAACTACTGGGTGTCGCGATCCGGTCGAGGTATCCCCCGCAAAGCGTGGAGCTGCCTGCAGCGACCAAGTTACCGATATTCGTCACAGACGTTCCCGTAATGCTGATCGTCATATTTTGACAAACGGCGGTGGGGGCTTGGGTCGTATTGTTGCACGTGTCTAGGAATTTCATCAAATAGCCATCAAAAGTAATTCCTCCTGGGAAAATCATTTGATGCCCATTGTAGGCAATTCCGGTATCCGAATCGGTGGTGCCGCAAATGAAGAAATTGCCAAACTTGTCTGCTGCAATGCCCCAGGCCGATTCGCCTTGGTTTCCACCGATGAATTGCGTTGAAATTGGTATCCCCGTTGGACTGAATTTAAAGAAATAATCATCCGAAATGCCCCAGCTGGGATTAGGTTGGCCATTTACCACTGCGTGGTTACCATTTTCCCACCCAATGATGATGGGATTTCCGTATCGATCACACGTGACGGCATCTCCTGAGAGAGGAGTGTACACGTCACTCCAATTGTAAGTGCCCCACAACCGCGTGCCACTAGGGTCAAATTTAACCAAGAAGGCCGCCAAACCACTCACAATCGAATTTTGAAAACCATTGAATGCGATGCCGGATGTGCTTCTTGTACTGCCTACTAGGTAGACATTGCCAGATGTATCAGTTGCCACACCGTTCCCATCTTCCGAAGAGGCACCACCATAATATGTCCCCCATAGCTTCGTACCTGTGCTACTGTATTTGACCACAAAGGCATCCTTGGCTCCCGCATATACATTTTGGAACCCATTCAAGGCTATTCCAGTAGTGCTGTAAGTCGATCCAACGAGGAATGCATTTCCAGCATTATCTACGCAGGAATGCGAGCTTTGATCCTGCGCAGCTCCGCCGCAATAGGTGCCCCAAAGCCTTGTCCCAGCGGCGTTAAACTTTGCCAGAAAGGCGTCCGAATTGCCGCCGGCAAATGAGTTTTGCGCACCGTTAAAGGCGATAGCCGTCGTACTTAGGGTCGTGCCAGACAGGTAAACACCCGTGGCATCAACTGTGACTCCCGTTCCATCGTCGGAATTAATGGCCCCATAATAGGTGCCCCAAACCCGCAGCCCTGCTGCCGTAAACTTCACTAAGAAAGCATCGTAGGTAACTCCACCGCCACGAGCCATCTGATGACCTGCAAAAGATATTCCCGTGCTACTAGTCGTGTTACCTGCAACATAGATATTTGCCGTGTCATCGAGCGCCACTGCTTGGGCATGGTCGGATGAAGCGCCGCCATAGTAGGTAGCCCAAATCCGCACGCCTGCGGGATCAAATTTTACCAAAAAGCCATCCTGCTGTCCAGCAAAAGTATTCTGAAAACCGCCCATCGCAATCGCTGTGTTGCTCGTCGAGTAACCAGCCATATAGGTGTTCCCAATCGAATCTGCCGAGACACCGTAGGCGTTCTCAAGTCCGATCGCCCCATAGTAGGTCGCCCATACCAAAGTAGGATCGATGCGCAAGACCTCTCCCAGATCGTATTCACCCATTTGAAACCTTACCACATCGCCCTCCAAAACAAATGCCGAGCTCACGCGCTCCGCGTTTGGACCTACAAACGATGCGGGCGCACCATCGGTGATTTCCCCGAGAGGCGTGCTCACTTGGATTCCACCATTGGTATCCAACTGCATTCTCTCAGCCCCTTGCCATTGCATCTTGATCTGTCCCGCATCTCCTCCCGGCCGAACGATAAAGTCGTACTTCAATGCACCTTGGTCTCCATAGATGACCCAGTCGATCTGTGGATAGATGTCTCGCACGACGATGCGTTCATAGGAGCGCACCGATACAATTCCAGCAGGCGCATGCGGGATGTTGTAATAATTCTCATAATAAGGATTCAGACCTTCAGTGATCACCTCGGGTTGCGGGTTCGCGCCCAACAAGTGCATATCCACGCGGTAGGTAGTCACTTCAATTGAATCTGCATTCGCCAACCGATCTTGCCTCGGTTCTACGCTTCGATCATTCTGCGGGGTCTGCCGCTCAAATTGGAAATGCAGGCCATCCGCAGCGATGTACACATTCAGGGACTTGGACCTTGCCATGAATAGAATTTCGGGTTGAGGTGCCCCTGTGAGGTCCAAGATTTGTCCCTTGTTTTCTAAAAATACGAACGGTGCGGCCCCCTCAATCGGAGTCGGGGGATTGATCGCTAGGGCGGTCACCGCAAGGAGCACCAAGGCAAGGATACAAGTTATTCTAGTCAGCATTGGATCATTTATTGAATGGGCAATCAAGACCATCGCTCGTCTTTGGTCGAAAGGCATCGAGATCGTCGACACAATTATAGCAAAACGACCTTGAAAAACCTATGTTTCAGTGGCAATCTGCACAATTGCGTGAAAACCGCCGTCAGCAATAAGAACCACACCACCAACCCAAGATGAATTTCACAACCAACCCAATCACACCACCAGCACCAAATGAATCTTTAGATCGCCGCAGGCAATTGCCGCAGACGGCACCTGTCCCGCTCAGAAAGCGGGAGTCTACGGTCCCAAGCAAGCCCAAGCCCAAGATGAATTTCAAAACCAACCCAATCACACCACCAACACCAAATGAATTGCCGTAGACGGCACGTGTCCCGCTCAGAAAGCGGGAGTCTACGGTCCCAGAAACCGGGCCCTAAAGAACCCGGCAATTCATTCTGCGCAACAGCCAAACCTACCAAACCTTTGAAATTCATACCAGCAGGATGACATGAATTTCACCACCAACCCAATCACACCACCAACACCAAATGAATCTTTAGATCGCCGTAGGCAATTGCCGCAGACGGCACGTGTCCCGCTCAGAAAGCGGGAGTCTACGGTCCCCAAGCAATCCCAAGCCCATCCCGAAAATTCTGCAAATCCGGTAAATTCTGATTCAGACAGTTCCCCCAACCAATTCACCACCACCACCCCAACCAATTCCACCAATTCCAAAAATTCTGCTTATCTTAGACTCAACAACTTATAATTCATAAAAACATGGGCAGATACACATCCCTCGTCAGAATCACCGGCTCCTTCAACGACGCAACCCTCTGCAAAGACGGCACAGCGCGCATGAAAACCTCCATTACCAAGAGAAAATGGAAGAGAAGCCCCAAGTTCAGAAACTCCCGCGACAGCGCAGCCCTCTTTGGCGGCGCGAGCGCCTGCGCCGGAGCGCTCTTCAAAAACCTGTCTGAGGAAATGCGCCAGCAGGCGCGCCCCCACGCCACCAACCACATGGCAAACGGCATGCGCGCGCTCCAAAGGCAGCGCAACAGCATCCCCGAGCGCTACACATTCGAGGAAGCCATCGGCGCCCTCCATCGCCTCGACCTCAGCAAAGACAAAACCATTGCCCACTTGGTCCAAGTCAAGACAATCGGCCATCCGCTCCAACCCAATGGCATCCATATCACCGGCCTCAAAGAAGCCGCCGAGACCATCACGGAGCGCTGCAAGTTAGCAAAAGCAGGTCAGCAGCTCCAAATGCGCCTCCACTTCGGCTTCGCAGCCTTCCAAGAACTCAAATTCGACTCCAGCGACAGGCGCTGGATCAGGAAAAACGACGCCTGCATCAACGACCAGCCCAGCACCGCATGGCTACCCGCCGAATGCATCCCCGCCGAGGGCCTGCCCATGGCCCTACAAAACCCCAACGACACCCGATCGCAAGTCCTCTTCGTGGCCATCGAGTGGCGTCAAGTCCCAGCAGGCGAACGCACAAAAACCTGGAACCACAAAGCCCCAACCCAAAACGCAACCCCAACCCAAGGCAAAAATAGCCCGAAAAGGCAAAGCCCTAAACGACAAAATAGCCGCAGCCCAAGATCCCATCCAAAAGGCAAGCAAAACGCGCAACCCCCTCAATTCTCCATCCGCCATTCTCAATCCCAAGGACTTCGGATTGTTCAAAATAGCCGCCCTCTGCCGCGCGCAAGCGCAAATGGCGCTCCCCGTGCCAGCATACATGCAGGACACCGCCACCCGCCATTTCCGCATCCACCCAAACAAACGCAAGCTGAGCCGCCCGCCAATGTCCGCAACCCTCAGGTTCCGCACCAGCTTGCCGCTGCCCCAAAAGCAGCCGCAAGCAATCCCCCAGCGCAGTTTCATCACATTCGCCCCCGACCTGCTCCCCAAGCGCCGCAACCGTCAACCCGTCCCCGAACAGCAAAAGCCAGCAGCAACAAATAAAGTCGCTGCAATACCAACATCCCAAGCGCGGCCAGCAAAAGTCCAGCCAACCCCAAAAGCAGAAGCCCAACATACCGTCCCCCCAAACCCAAACCCCAATTCCCGAACCGAAAACCCGTACCCGAACCCATTAGGCGTAAGCCGTCCCTCGGCTTCGCCTGGGCTAGTGCAACCCTACTGCGGGGCTAGTCCGGAGGTAGCGAGGGTCTGGACCAATCTCGGGGGAATCCCGTACATAGCCCGTACATACTCCGTACCAGCATGCTGTAAAGGCCATTTCAGCCTGCTTGCATGGCCGTTCCAAAGGGCACCCAAAAGGTATCCAGATCAGGCGCGAGAAACCTCTAAAAACCAAGAAATCCAAGACCCAAATACCCCGAAAATGTCCCAAAAACTCGTACGCAAACAGCAAACGCCGGTCCCCAAGCAGTAATCTCGTGCCCTAAATCGCTCCCCCGTCACCCGTGCCCGAACAATAGATCGTTCGCACCGTCACCCCATACCCCAATAGGCGCAGCCTGGGCCGCTCACCGCCGTAAAAAACCAGAAAATTCAGCAGCCGCATCCTTCGGCTGCCGACCACGTCGTAGAGACGCGATTAATCGCGTCTCTACAAAATACCCCAATAGGCGCAGGATGCGCCGATCACGAAAGTCAAAAGTCCAGAAATACTGTCTTGGCCCCCCAAAAACTCCCAATTCCTAATTTCTAATTGGCCCCCCAAAAACTCCCAATTCCTAATTTCTAATTTCTAATTGGCCACCCAAAAACTCCCAATTCCTAAATCCTAATTTCTAATTGGCCCCCCAAAAACTCCCAATTCCTAATTGCTAATTTCTAATTGGCCACCCCAACAACTTCTAACTTCTAACTTCTACCTGCTACCTGCTACCTACTACCTACTACCTACTACCTACTACCTCCCAACCGCTGCCTTCGTTTTCACCGCAACCTTCGTCGGGATCACTTCGCCGGAATAGACGCTGGCGTAGACACGGGTAAATTCTGCGCCGTAGAAGACGATCATCGTCGAATAGGAGGTCCAGAGCAGGATCAAAATGACCGATCCTGCGGCGCCATAGCCTGAGGCGGGGTTGGCCTTTCCGAAATACAAACCCAAGGCAAATTTGCCGAGTTCAAACAGCAAGGCGGTCACAAACGAGCCGATGCGCACGTCGCGCCACTTGATTTTGGCATCGGGAAAATACTTGAACATGGACGCAAAGAGCAGGCTCAAAATCACCAAGGAAATCAAGAAATTGACGATTTGCAGGATGACGCTAAAAGAGGTGGAAAAATGGGACGACAGCCAACTCGCAAAGGCAGACAACATGGTGGAAATCACCAAGGAAACGACCAAAATAAAGGCGATCGAGACGATGAGCCCAAATGAAAAGAGTCGCACGCGCAACAGGCTCCAGATACCAGACTTTTGTTCGCTCGCTTTTACCTCCCAAATGACGTTCAAGGATTTTTGAAACTGTGCAAATACCCCTGTCGCTCCCGCCAAAATGGTAACCACGCCGATGATGGTTCCCCAAAAACTCGTGCCACCTTGGGTCGCCTTTACGATCATGTCCTTGATTTGCACCGCCGTATCTGCTCCCATCGTCGCGGATATTTGCTCGGCCATATGGTTGCTCACTGTTTCGCGGCCAAAGACATAACCCGCCAATGTCACGATGAGCACGAGCAATCCCGGCAGTGAAAAGATCGCATAATAAGCGATCACTGCACTCTGTCGGAACGGATCTTTGGCATTCCATTTCTTGAATGCTGTATGCGCAATCTCTAGGACTTTTTTAAAATGCCTTGCCATCGTGGTGAATAGTTTCAAAATAAAGATGCTCATGAGCGGACATAGCTATCGCATTGTGGGAACAAAGGTGCACGTAACAGAAGGCGGTTTCCTTATGCATGCTGCGCAATAAGTTGCAGGATTCACAGGTTGGACGGGAGGTATGCTGGGTGAAATGAGGTGTAACAAATTAGGGGAAAGGTTTGAAC
>JANPHP010000316.1:0-7686 GCA_031424495.1 Bacteroidota bacterium
CATGACTTCACTGTGCCTTACCAAAGGCGATGGCGTTTTCAAAACAGGCATTGCAGTGGCTCCAGTTACCAATTGGAGGTTTTACGACACGATCTACACGGAGCGCTACCTCAAGACCCCGCAACTCAATGCCAGCGGATATGACGACAACAGCCCGATCCAATTTGCAAAGCAATTGAAAGGCAACTACTTGCTCGTGCATGGCACTGCCGATGACAACGTGCACTTCCAAAACTCAATGGATTGGTCAGACGCACTCGTCAAATCCAATATCCCGTTTGACATGGCATTTTATCCCAACAAGAACCACGGCATCTTTGGTGGGGCCACGCGGTTTCACCTTTACAACAAGATGACCAAGTTTTTGCTGGCTAATCTCTGATACAAATTCGTTTAGCAACTTCGCAAAGCGCGGTGCCGACAGAGTTCGACACCGCGCTTTGCATTTTATAGACTGTGAAGTGATTATAGGGATCTAATTCGATTGCAATGCAGGAATGATGGTCCATCAGCCGGTAAATGCCTGCGCTCGATCGTGGCAGCACCAAACAAAAGAAGATGCCTGCAAGGAGCGCATGGCCCTACCAATTGTGCCAGCAAATGACCAAATTATTGATGCGCTGTGACATTTGGTTGGTAGGGCCTTGAGAATCCGCACACAGCAAATTGCCTGAACGTACCCAGCGAATAATGGGGCGAATGCATGATGCGAAGAGAAGCGTGGAAGTATAAGGGAAATAGTGGGCACACAAAAAAGCGGCCCGTCGTGAGACGGGCCGCTAAGTTTTACAACAAGTAAATCGGAATTACTTGCCTTTGATGGCGTCTTTGCCCGACTTAGGAGCATCGGTTGCGCCTTTGATAGCGTCTTTGCCTGACTTAGGAGCATCGGTACCACCTTTGATAGCGTCTTTGCCGGTCAACGGCTTAGGAGCTGGTTGTGGAGCTGGCTGTGGGGCTGGCACTGGCTTTGGAGCTGGTTTGGTACCTGGCTTGGTGCCTTTTTTGCCTGGCTTAGCAGCTTCAGCAGCCAACGAATCGGCAAGTGCTTGAGCCTTGGCAAGCGAGTCAGCAGTAGCTGCAGCAGCCATCGAGTCCATACGCATTTTCTCGGCATCAGCCTGAGCACGCATGATCGAATCGTTCTTCAACGAGTCGGCAATCGCTTTGGCTTTAGCCTCAGCAGCGCCACCATCACCACAAGAAACGATGCTCACCATCGCCAAAAACAAACCAAAAGTAAAGATCAGAGTCTTTTTCATGATCGGTAAAAGCTTTTAATTGAACTATAAATGAATCGGAATTTAATTCGATGCAAAAGTAGTAAAAAAATTGCTTTTGGCACAAGAGTTGATTTGATAAATCACAAAAAACATTTACTTTTGTACCGTTATTTTTACACGTTCTACAATTTTAATATCGAAAAGTTATGAAAAACATGAAATTTGGCTTTGTAGGAGCCCTCGCTATCGCCGCAACAATGTTCTTTGCAGGTTGTTCAGACCCTTGTAAAGACATCACATGTACCAACGGCAGCTGTGTCGAAGGTGTATGCGTTTGCGACGCCGGTTACGAAGGCCTGTCATGCGAGACTGCATTCAATGCATCTTACTCTGGCACCTACTCCTTGACCGAGTCTTGCACCGCTTCTGGCGCTGCTGGTCCTTACTCTGTCGTGGTTGCCCCAAAAAGCAGCTCTACTTTCGACGTGACCTTCGTTGGTCTCTGGGAAGTTCCATCTAACATCGTTACTGCAAAAGTGAGCGCAACTGCTAGCACTTCTTTCAGCATCGAGCGTCAGGTGATCCAAACTGGCTTTGATATCGAAGCATCAGGCGGTAGCATCTCAGCTGATGGCAAAACCATCAACTTGACCTACAAAATCTACGCTACCGGTTCTTCGACCGTCACTGATCAGTGCACCGCTACCCTCACGAAGTAATTCGTTAGGATTTGAATCTGGAAAGGCTCTGCAGACGCAGGGCCTTTCTAGTTTTATCCCTTTTCCCTGAATCTCTTTGCCTTGTGGAGCCTTTCACTTATCTTCACGTCATGGCGATTCCAAAAACTGTCTCCTCTTCTTGAAATGCGTTACCACCAAATCTTCACCCTCTTCTTGATTTTGCTCATGCTCGGTGTGAGCTTGAGTTGCAAGCGTGACAAGTGCAAGCGTGTCACATGCGTAAATGGTGCCTGCATCGACGGCACCTGCAATTGCACAGAAGGCTACTATACTCCCGATTGCAGCGCCATCATCAATGCTGGCCTCGATGGCAATTGGAGCGTGGAAGAGCTATGCACTGCCGGAGCCGATGCTTATAATGTCGTGCTCGCAGCCCCGAGCACGAGCATGGTTCAGATACAATTCACGGGGCTTTGGGGCCGCCCCGTCGCTGTCACCGCAGATCTGGGTTCCGATGGCACCACGGTGCAAATCTCACGACAGCCCCTAGGCAATGTCGACATCGATGCAGAAGGCACGATCAACAGCGCACGCACGCAAATCACCCTACATTACAACGTCTTTCAATCAGGCGCTTCCCAGGCATTTGATATATGCACCGCCACGCTTTCCCAAAACTGACCAACATAATTGCCTTGTGGTGCATCGGGCTAGCCTTCATTTTGGGTTGTAATGATCATCCATGTCCTGATTTGAATTGTGTAAACGGCATTTGCAACAATGGTGAATGCGTTTGCGACCAAGGGTGGACCGATGCAAATTGCGATTCGCTGATCAGGGACCGGCTCCTAGGGAATCTTTGGCAAAACAGCCTGCATTGCCAGTCGAGCAGCAACCTTTACACAGCTTCTATCACAGCCGCCATCGGCGGAGACGATGATGCGATTGATATCCACAACCTGTATGTCTTTGGGGACAGCGTGAGAGCCATCGTAACCACAGATACGCTCTGGGTTCCTCAGCAGGTTTATGGATTGGATTATATTGGCGGATGGGCAGTTTACAACCGATCATCCTTCACGCTTGATTTCAAAGTACAAACATCAACGGGCAACGAAACCAATTGCTTGGCGGTTTTTCAGCGATGACCAACATTGGAGACAGCGTGGATAAACCCGCGGCTTTGTTCAGGTTTTTTCGTGGAATTGGAAATAATCCTTATATTAGCCCTACTTTCTAGAAAATAATAAAAATGCAAAAGAGGTTTTCATTCTTTTTCACAGCATTTGCTCTTGTTGCGGTCCTATTCTACGCCGGTTGCGATCCCAATCGCAACGACGAGCCTGAAGATCCGCCGATCGACAGTGACCCCCAGGTGACATTACTCTCACCTTCCAATGGCTACATCTTGGCTCACAAGGGCGAAACCGTCCAGATCCAATTTGAAATCCATGACAATGAGCTGCTTACCACTTGGGAAGCCAAGGAAAAGTGGACCTCTGTTTCTGGTGTAGTGTACAATCCTGAGACCCGCATCCCAGGTGAATTTGCCACCATCTCCACCAACAACTCGATACGCACAATCACCTACACGGTGCCCAACAACAACACGATCCAAGTTTACACGACGATCGATGTCTACGCTTATGCTACAGACAACCGTGGCAAAGTGGCTAGAGGCAAAGTGAGGATCAACGTGATTCCTGATGTCAACGATGCAACTTTGTATGAGTTTACCTCCTACACCAACAAAACTTTGTACAGCATCTTGACCGGTCATGACTATGCCTACAACTTGATTGGCGTCGTTTCTGGCGACAATCAAAACATGGCACTTCCCGACATGTACATCCGTGAGCAGTCGATTGGCTCGGTGATCACTTGGGAATTGACTTCGCCAATCCAAGCAGCCTTGGACAGCACGATCGTCACGACCGATGCCACCCGCTTCAACTTTGACGACCTTACTTATGAGACCACGTGGCAAGCCTTTGTGACGAGCAACCGCATTGGTCGCAGGTCTGATCCACTGTCACCCGGTGACGTCGTGATCTTGAAGATGCCGACTTTGCCTCACTACGCAGTCATCCGCGTCAATACCACTGAAGGTATCGGCGGTTGTGGTTGCATGACATTTGACTACAAATACTCCCATCAATAAGGAGTATTCACACAGAATAGTAAATTGGGGCTGAGTGATCAGCCCCAATTTTTTTAGATGGCTTTCTATCAGCTTCGACAGTACCTGCGGTACCTCTTGCATGCCAAAACCAAACATGGCGTGCATTCCCCATTTGTCTATGAGTTTGTCACCAAGGTTTTGCCGCATCGTCGTTCGGCTTCTGCACAAGCCATCGCAGCACTGCGCGCGAACTGCAGCCGATCGAGCGAAGTCCTGGAAATAGAGGATTTCGGAGCGGGTTATGGGGGGAGTGCAAAACCGATCATCAGCAAAACACTCAATCAGGTCACACAATCGTCTGCTAGGAGCGGCCGTGAGGGAGCCCTGTTGAGCCGCATTTGCCAGCGGTACCAGCCATCTCAAGTATTGGAGTTGGGTACCAATCTAGGATTCTCTGCAATGTACTTGCTCTCAGGATTAAATGATGAAAGCCAATTGATTACCATAGAGGGATCAAAGCAATTGTCGAAGTTTGCTGAAACACATTTTCAAAAAATGGGCTATTCTGCACAGCAAATCGTCGGTGAATTTGGGGCGGTCTTGCGTGAGCAAATCGATTGGGATCGCTTCCAACCGCAGCTTGTGCTGCTCGATGGCAATCACCGCAAACAGGCCACTTTGGATTACTTCGCCTTTCTATTGCCACGGCTTTCCTTGGGTGCAATCCTGATCCTCGATGACATCTATTGGTCGCGGGAAATGACCGAAGCTTGGCTGGAAATCTGCGCGCACCCACGCGTGAGCGTGAGCATCGACCTTTTTGCGATGGGCATTTGCTTTCTGGATCGACCGCAAGCGAAGGAGCATTTTTGCATTCGTTTTCGGGCTTGGTGAGCATTGCCTTTTCGCTATCTTTGAACCTTCGCTCAGGAAGCAGGTTATCAAATCGCACTAATTTAGAAATATAGAATGAACGAACAGTTGACACCGTTCAAAATCGTTGAGGAGTTGGACAAATACATCATCGGGCAGGCCGATGCGAAAAAGTCAGTTGCAATTGCATTGCGCAATCGCTGGCGCCGACTCAATGCACATGAAGACATCAAAGGGGAGATCATCCCCAACAATATCTTGATGATAGGCCCCACCGGTGTGGGCAAAACGGAGATCGCTCGCCGACTCGCCCACTTGGCCGATGCGCCATTCATCAAAGTAGAGGCCTCCAAATTTACCGAGGTTGGCTATGTCGGGCGCGATGTGGAGAGCATGGTGCGCGACCTCGTCGAGCAATCTGTCAACCTCGTAAAGGCCGAAAAGAAGAAGTTTGTTGAGGTCAAGGCGCGTGAAAATGCCAATGAAATCATCCTCGACATTCTCATTCCTTCTGTCCGCAAAAAGAATCCGGATCATGCAGGCGCTGCCTTGGAAGAAGGGGACCGCAAGGAGGGAAGCTCAGAAGAAGAACTCAATGAGCGCACCCGCGAACGCTTTCGCGAGAAACTGCGCAATGGCGAGCTC
This sequence comes from Bacteroidota bacterium, assembly GCA_031424495.1. GTDB lineage: Bacteria > Bacteroidota > Bacteroidia > J057 > JADKCL01 > JADKCL01. The sequence continues at coordinate 5,544 of JANPHP010000316.1, forward strand.
GACGACCGCAAGATCGAACTCGAGGTAAATGCACAGACCTCGCAGGTCCACATCATGGGTCCCGGCGGAATGGAAGGCCTCGATGGTCTGCAGGATATGCTCTCGGGCATGATCCCCAAAAAAACGAAGCGCAGGTCACTCACCATCGCCGAGGCACGCGAACACCTCACCGAAGAAGAAGCATCAAAGCTCATCGACATGGAGACGGTGACGCGCGAGGCGCTCGATCGCGCAAGCAACAGCGGCATGATTTTCATCGACGAGATCGACAAGATCGCCTCGGGCGCAGGCAAGGGCTCGGGCCCAGATGTGTCACGCGAAGGCGTGCAGCGAGACTTGCTGCCCATCGTCGAGGGAAGCACTGTAAATACAAAGCATGGGGTCATTAAAACGGATCACATTCTCTTTATAGCAGCCGGCGCATTTCACGTCGCCAAGCCCAGCGATCTCATTCCCGAGTTGCAAGGGCGCTTTCCAATCAGGGTGGAGCTGAGTTCATTGACACAAGATGATTTTGTCAAAATACTCACCCAGCCACGCAATGCGCTCACCAAGCAGTATCAGGCGATGCTAGATACTGAGGGCGTGAAGCTCATTTTTGCAGAAGACGCAATATTGGAAATTGCAGAAATCGCCTTTAGGGTGAATCAGGAGATGGAAAACATCGGCGCACGCAGGTTGCATACCATCCTTAGCAACATCCTCAACGACATCTTGTTTGATGTCCCAGACAGGGTCGATACCCGTGAGTTTGTGATTACCGGCGAATTTGTGCGTTCCAAGATTCAGAAAATCAGCTCCCAAAAGGACCTGAGCCATTACATTCTGTAAAGGCAACGGGAAAATTGCTATTTTGCTGTCGGATTTTTGATTACGAGGCTTGAGATTTGAACCAGGATTACCACATCGCCTTTCAACTTTGGGATGACCCTACCGGGTTGCTGCCCGATGAAGTGGCACTGCTCGACCAGGCATTGGAGGCCAGCAAGGCCGCCTATGCTCCCTTTTCCAACTTTCATGTAGGCTGCGCTGTAGCCTTGGAGGGAGGAGAGGTATATCTGGGAAACAACCAAGAAAATCCTGCATTCCCCTCTAGCATGTGCGCAGAGCGCACTGCCTTGTACTTTATCGGGGCACAAAGCAAAGGCGATATCGTGCGCAAGATCGCCATCCGAGCGACCAGTCCGCAAAAACTCATCGCTTCTCCCGTCACGCCCTGCGGAGCTTGCCGGCAGGTAATGCTGGAATATGAGCGCCTGTCAGGGCAGCCCATCATCGTTTTGATGCAAGGCGCCACGGGCAAGGTATTGCGCCTAAGTGGCGTGGCCACGGCATTACTGCCTTTTGGTTTTGATATTGACTTCTGATTCGGTAGATTTGATCATGGTGTTTCAAGCCATTTTGAGAATGAGAAAAGTGACCTTCACGCTACGTTTGCTTCTTGCTTCAGTGCTGTTGTGGATGGTTGGGATTGCAACCGTGCAAGCTCAATCTGACACTTGGGTAAAATCATTTGGCTCTACCCTCCAGGATGCTCCACAAGATATCCTCGTGGATGATGCTGGAAACTCCTATATCTCTGGATATTTTCGCGACACACTGCGATTTGGCGGTGTGGAGCTTGCATCGGCTGGCGGCAATGACTGCTTCCTTGCCAAGTATGATCCGGCGGGACAACTTGTCTGGGCAAAACGCTACGGTTGGCATGCAAATGATTTTGCGCATGGCCTCGCATTTGACCGCCTCGGCAACATTCTCATGGTTGGTGAATACCAAGACTCTACCATTTTTGAAACCGATACCATTTTTTCATACGACTCGCTCTGGTATGGTGCTCCTGCGCTCACCTATGACGTTTTCTGGCTGCGGGTGACCACCGCAGGCGTGATGGATACCGTCTGGGCAGGTGGCTGGTTTGGCTCTGAAAATTTTTATGAGGTCGCCGTCGGCGCCGATAGCCTGTACTATTTCGCTGGCATGTACCGCACCTATAACAATTGGACGCTTGCCTTTTCTTATGATCCACGAGGATGGGGCAGAGGTTATGACGATGCGATATGGGTGCGCTCCAATTCGAATGGCGACATGGATCACAAGGCGATCGTCCAAGGCCGGTATGTGGATCGTGCAGCGGCTCTCGACC
>JANPHP010000317.1:0-15593 GCA_031424495.1 Bacteroidota bacterium
TCGCCGGGCTTGCCGCTTGGCTGCTCGGCTGTGAGCCTCACCTTGATTTTGTCGGGCACAAAATCCTCGACCTGAAAATCGTAGGCGTCGTAGTGCAGGTTCATGCCCGCATCCACATCGACATAATATGTGCCTGTGCGGGAACGCTCATCAATTGGAAACATAAGCTCGATGCCGCCCTTGTCATTGGTATTTTTCTGGATTTCTTCCAGTGTATTGCCCTCCGGGCTTTTGATCTTGATGGTGACGGGCAGGCCCTTGGGCGTGCTCTCATTCCAATTGCGCACGATGGCACTGAAATACATTGTGTCACCGGGGCGATAGAGATTGCGGTCGCCGTAGCAAAATACATCGTAATCCTCCTTGGATTTACCCTCGATGTCAAAACGGTCGCGGTCGATCTCGGTATTATCGAGGTCTAGAAACTGAAAATCGCCTCCTGTTTGTGCGGTGAGCATGCGCGGCACAAAAGTGCGTGACTCCCATTCGCTGCCCACATGGCTGAATTTCACCATCCCCGAGCCGTCTGCCACACCTGTGAGATAGGCTTGGTTGGTGCTGGAAATGAGGCTCACCGTGGCCCCTACAGCGGGCTGAGCCGTCGAGAGATAATTCACAAAGACCAGCAAGTCGTCATTGTTCCACTTGGCGATCATGCCGAGGTCGCTCAGCGAGATGATTTTATAGTCTTCAAGCCATTCCGAATTCTCGTTGTTCTCAATTTGCACCGCAAAGATGCCCTTGAATTTATTCCGGAATTGTTTTTGGAGTTTGATCGGAATGTTGATGATGTCATTGTCGGCAGCTTTGGGGATTTGAATTGTGTCTTCATGGATGAGCGCGCCAAACTGATCGATGTCGAGGTAGCCATAATCATCCCCATAATAATATTCGTCCTCACTGTCAAAATAGCTCCACCGCTTGAAATTGCTGGGATTCACGCGCAAGAAATGAAGGAGATTGTTTTCGTAGATTTCGTAGAGTTTGACATTGAGCGAAGTGATATTGGTGGCCTTTACGTTGATGTTTTCATAGCCATTGCGCATCAAGAAGTGGCCCTTGTCATCGGCAAATCGGACAAATGGCTTGAGTTTTGGTGTCTCGATTGTTGCCGAGAAATCTACCGGCAATGAGCCGCCCGCAACGCCGGGCATGCCCTTGCGAAAGGCGATGCCATACTTTGCCCCGGGTCTGAATTCTGAGACGATGATCAGCGTTTTGCCCTCATTGCGCACGTCAAATGGCATGTTGGGAACGAGGGTAATATAGGAAGCAGCCATGCGGCCTGAGATGCCTTGATTGGCTTCAATGTGCATCTCGTATTTGCCGCCTCTGAAAACTTCTTGTACCTCGTGGATCGAGAGCTCGCTCACAGGTTCCAAAGTATCGAGCAGAACTTGTGTCTCGGTGAGTGGTGAGTGCCCGATCGTGGACTGCAAGCCCGGTTTGAGCCGCACTTCCATCCGCTGCGCGCCGCCCTCCAGCGTCCCCAAGTCGGCGGTAATGTTGAAGTCTGTCGAAGCTGAATAATTGTAGAATGCGATATTCTCAACTTTTATGCCATTGCGGTAGACCTCCAGGTGCGTGCGCAGCTCCTCAGGCTCCACAGGATATTCAAATTCCAAGGTTAAATCAATGGGGGAAGCGGCGTCGGTACCGTAATATTCCGGCCAGGACGATGCTAGCCTAGTGGCACGGAAATAGGGGGTGTGAAACTCAATTTTCTCAGGGCTCAGCACGGCATTTTCTCCAAAAAATAGCTCGGGATTGGCTGTCGCGGTGATTTTGGTAGATGGCGGGAGGGCATTCTCACGGGGAATGAAGGTGAGCAGGTCGCGCCGTATCCACTTGAAACTGCCATCGATCGGCGGATCAAATTTCAAGTAGGGCGTAGTCGTCCATTGTTGGATTGAGTCAGGCGGTGCCACAGAATCTGCAAATTCAAATTCCAGCGCCGACGTGATGGGCACCTCGTCTTGGGGAAATGAATTCATCCGAATTTTTTGGGTGCAGCCAGCCAACAAGGCGACGCAGAGAGTAGACAGCAAGAGCGAGTAGCGATACCACATAGAAATCGTGTGACGAAGGGGTTGACATCGTGCAAAAAGTGACCGTCCGTCGGGGACGGAAAAAATTCAATAGCCGTAAGATTTTGAAATGGGATTATCCCTCGCGGGAAGAATCTTGCCTTCTCATACGGAGATGTTGGGGCTAGGTTTAAGAAATGTTAAGATTTTTTTGAAGGATGCGTGGCGGGTTGGGGCGTGAGACTCAGTTGCTTGATAATTAGCGGATTGTGGATTTTTCTTTTCTGTCATCCGCTCTTGATTTTTCCACACTGCGCGAGGGTTGCCGCTTGCAGGGCTGCGCGTTGGATATTTTTCTTTTTTGCTTGTCTGGATGATGAACAGCAAGCCAAATTTCATGTCATTTCGACCGGAGTCTTTTGGTATTTGCAAGGCTCTGAAAGAGCCGCAGCAAATGCCAAAAGACGTAGCGGAGAAATCTAGCGCCTATCGATACACCTCTTACTAAATGGCCCTTCTGATGCAGTGCTCTTGGCTCGAATTGCAAATAGGAGCTTTCAAGCAGGAAGTGCTACTGAAGGCGCTAGATTTCTCCGCTACGTGGTCGGGTCGCTTCGCTCCCTCTACCACTTCGGTCGAAATGACATGCGGTTTCTCCAATCTACTGGCCAAGTTCTTGATCAGCATATTTTTCTTTTTTGCCTTGAAATCAAGCAGCCACAATTTTTATTGGGGCTGATGCGCGTAACAAAATTTGAGTTGCGCATTCTGCTACTATCATGAAGGTATTGGCGATCATACTCAGTTGTTTCTGGTTGTTTGCGAGCAGCGAACGCTACCTCCACTGGCATGAGCGCGACACGCTGTCGTGGGCCGATTTTTCGGGAGCAGCAGACCCTGCAAGTCCGATGGCGGCCTATACCTATTCCAATATGCATATCGTTTGGGCCTGTGAAGACGGGCAATTCAGCTTGTTGGCAGAGACGCGTTTCGACAAGGAGCGCTCTTGGCAAAAGGGCAATGGCTCGACGGCGCTGCTTGCCCACGAGCAGTTGCACTTTGACATCACGGAATTGTATGCCCGCAAACTGCGGCAGCACTTTGCGGCGATGCCCGATCCATGCGCCATGGCAGAGGCCGATATTCGGGCCGATATACAATCACTGGTCGATGGGTGGCACGATGAGCAGCTGCGCTACGATTCCGAGACTGATCATAGCCTGGACCGCGACGGTCAGGCGGTGTGGGACAAGCGCATTCGCCTATCCCTCAATGCCCTCGCACGCTATGCGCAGCCCTGAGCTATTGAAAAACCATTCCTGATCACTTGCCGAGCAGCCACCCGATGCCGAGTTTGAGCCTGAAAACGTCGGTCGTAAAAAGCACCCCTGCATCCTCGTTGATGATGTGTTCCTTTTGCGTGACACCATTGAACAACATGCGGCGCATGTCGGAAAAACCAAGCCGCATGCCAAGATCGAGCACCAAGTGGCTTTTCACAATGGTCTCATAGCCCACAGAAAAACCAAGGCCCGTGTGGGCGTGTCCACCAATCGGGAATCCTGAGGTAGGCCTCAAGTCGTTGTAAAACTTGGACGTCGCATAACGAACGCACGCATCCACCTGAAAATAGGGTCCGATCGGTGCCAACCTGCCCGCTGTGAGAAACGGAAATCGTTTCAAGGACAAAGCAAAACCGAACATCCGAATCTTCGTGGAGCCATAACCTGTACCTTGTGGTGCACGAATGTCGAATGCATAAGGATTGCCTGCTTGGGCATATTCCGCCATCAGCCCGAGCACATTGCGCCGGGAAGTAATTTGTTCCAGTCCTGCATTGATGCGCCCAAGTGCCCACGTGCCGTCGATTCCAGCATTGTTATACCGATAGTCGTTGCTAGCCAAAATACCGTAGCCATCGATTTTGATGATGCTTTTGCGGCCCAAATAACCAGGGCCTTGGGCAGGTAGTGCCAAGCACGTAAGCAGCAGCAGGAATGAAATTGCAGTTGCCTTATTCATCACTTGCGTTTGATTTGGAGGAATTTGTCATAGATCGTTGCCTTGGTCACCGTTTCGGAAGCATTGGCTTTCAAGACGTGGTAGCTCTCCCAGATGGCCTCCGATTTTTCCAGATCAAACACCATGGTCACAAACAGAGTGCGCTTTTGCGGTTTCAGGTTTTTGTAGATCGCCAGCGGCAGCACGGGGATAAATGCGCAACCCATCATCATCCATAAGGTCCTGTTGTACCTGGACAATCGTTCGGTGACCTCGATCTCTGCATTCCACGCAAAATACTTGGTCCCGAATCGATCGATCAGCGCTTGCGCTTCCTCCTGCTTAAAATTGACGAGTTGCACCTTCTCATCGTCGCCATTGAGGTGATCGCTGAACCAGAGGAGCATGGTCGAGACATCGTTGAACTCCTGCACGTCGCCGACTTCTAGGTTGCGATTTTCCAGAAATTCATATTGGAGGTCGTTGCGCTTGGCCATCTGCGCCAGGGTCTCCTTATAGGTCTCGAGCGCGGTTTCAGAGGCGAGGTACTGCACCGAAATCTCGTCGCGCATGTCCACGCTCTTGTAAATGGGTTGCACGAGCACGATTTTGTCGATGCCGAGGTGCACGCCTTTGAGCCTTTCAGTGCGGGAGAGTGCATGCTGCTTGGTTGCAGAGATATAGACTTCGTCCTTGATCGCTGCGGCCTCGGCTGCTTGTTTGGCCCAAGCCTCGGCAAAGGTTTCATTTTGAAAGAGGTCGGTGAGTGCCCATTCCAAAAAAGCGTTGGGGTCTTGTTTGGGATCCTCTTCTTCCGCTTCTTCCTCTTCATCATCCGTCTCCTCACCCTCTACAATCTCCTTGGGCACCTGCACCCGTGCTTGTATCACCAATTGCTTGGCTTGCAGCAGGCTGTCGATGAGGGATGGTATCGTTGCAGGTTTCTCGTGGGCGAGCCACTCGGTCGTGCTGCGGTGCTTCTCAAACAATTGTACCATCAATTCCTGCGCGACAGATTTCAACTCAGGATCGGTGGGATCGGCGAGATAGGCCTCCCAAGCCTCGTGCAATGCCACGATGTTGAGGCAACTGCGGTCGCTCATCTCCATGAAATAGGCCAATTGCTGAAACTCGCCTTCGACATCGTCTGAATCCCAGTGGGCGTCTGAGAAGCGTCTTGCATTTTTATAAGTGCTCAAGCCATAAAGGGCCTCAGCGATCACCTTTTTGAGGTAATGGCTCTCGGGCTCCTCGGTCTGCAAGAGGTGGCAATTGTAAATGGCTTCCTCGTAGGCATGATTGCTCAGCATGAACTCGCAGAGTTCAAATCGGCAGCGTTTCCGTGCATCCAAAAAAGCCTCGACGCCGACTTGAAACACCTGCCCATCGTCTTGGCCAGCATCGGCGATGCGTTTTGCGATCACAGCGCGTCGACGGGCGATATTGGGATGGGTACTCAGCGTGTCGTCGTCGTCTTCCTTGATATTGATCGAGTCGAGCGGCCACTTGGTAAATTCGGCTGGAAACCGCAGGTATTCCCATTCAAAGGCACTCGCATCCCAAGGTACTTGATCATACGGTTTGTCGGCATAGTCGAGTAGCTCAAAAACGCCCTCGGCTGCGGCGAGGGAGTAGCCCGACTTGCTGTAGAGGTCAAACCCAGTCGCGTCTGCATCGAGTTCTAGCGTGCGGCTGTAGCGCGTACGCGCTGCGATGTAATCCTCGGCATTGTTGAGGCCGAGCAGGCGGGCATTGGATTTCAGGTTTTGGGAATTGACATAGTTGTTGATCGGATGCTTGTGAATGTAGTGTTGGATCTCGTGGCAGAGCACAAATGCGAGCTCAGACTCGGTTTTGAGGTGGGCAATGAGACCCATGTTCACGAGCAAGACGCCGCTATTGGTCGCAAAAGCATTCACAACGGGCGATTTCACGAGGTAGATGCGGATGACCTTCTGCAATTCAGGCTGATCGCGCAAGATGTGGTCCTTTACCTGGGTAATGTAGGCACTCACCGGGTCGCCAAAGACGACGCGACCGCTCAAAAGCATGTCATCGAGCACAAAATTGCTCTGCAAAAGGAAATTGTCCCGTGCTCGGCCCTCCTTGCCTTGCGCTGAGTCACCGAGTGCCGCCAATTCTCGCTCATATTTCTTGGAAGCTGCAGTGCGCAACTCCTCGGGGATAGGCCCCATGCACTCTAGGGGCTGGTAATGGTCGTAGTCTTGGGCAATAAGTGGCTTAGGAGCTAGGCTAGCGCCAATGATCAATATGCCGAGCCAAGCAATACGAAGCCAGGGTATTCGTAATCTGAAGTTGGATTGCAAGCGAGATGAAATGGCAGTGATCATGTTTTAAAACTACTCAAAAAAAATATTTTTGAACCTCCCCTTAATAAATTTGTGAAGCAGCCTGCCACCGAGCAGTAGTTCGCCCGATCAATGGTTTTGCAAAGCACCTCATGGTGAATGCATTGCAATGCCAGGCCCCTGCTGCTCAGCGGCGGGCGACCGGAGATAGCGCCTAGAAGTGGTACGGAACTTCTCTCGGTGCAGGGCAGACCGGCCTAGGGACAGTTAGCGTCATGCGCATTTCTTTCCCGACTCATCCAGATTTTTCTAACTTGGCACCGATGTTCAAAATCATACTCAATGCGATGTGGTCCAAAGACTACCTGTCCTCGTTGGCGCAGGTATTGAGTACCAATATGCCTTGTGATCTCGAAGTGGCTTTGCAGCACCTGCGTGACTTGGCGGCAGGCAAGCGCCTCACCGTCATGGCCGCCACCGTCGGCAAGGCGCATGAATTGGCTTGTGATTTCCTGCAATATGGTTGCTACATCGAGGTGGAGCAGGTCGCTGCCCTTACCGACGCTGCTATGATCGCCGATTTTCAAGATTGGTTTGACGAGGATCAGAGCCGCTTCAAGGTCGTGACCGACGCAGCAGGTCACGTGACCAAGATGATCGAGGAGGTCAATTTTGCATACCTCAACGTCGAGACACCCGGCTTGAAGGACTGGGTGGGAGCAGAGCTGCTGCGATTTGGCGCCGAGCAAGTTGAGGAAAGCGATTGGCCCGCGCTCAACGCGCGCCTGCAACAAGCCATTGCGGAGAATGAAGTGCGTCGCATGGACCTCCGCGCCGAGCGTGCGCTCGAGAAGCGTCAGCGCCAAGATCAAAACAGCCGTTACCCAGAAGAGGATTGAAGCCGTATATCGGGCCTTGCCAGATTCGGGAAAATCATTAACTTTGTCTTTGTCATGCGAGAATAGCTCCGTTGGTAGTCCGCCTCGGCGGATCCCAAGCAGAGGGTCTCAAAAGTGAGTCTGCGAGAATAGCTCAGTTGGAAATCCGCCTAGGCGGATCCCAAGCAGAGGGTCTCCATAGTGAGTCTGCGAGAATAGCTCAGTTGGTAGTCCGCCTCGGCGGATCCCAAGCAGAGGGTCTCAAAAGTGAGTCTGCGAGAATAGCTCAGTTGGTAGTCCGCCTAGGCGGATCCCAAGCAGAGGGTCTCAATAGTGAGTCTGCGAGAATAGCTCAGTTGGTAGAGCATCAACTTCCCAAGCTGAGGGTCGCGAGTTCGAGTCTCGTTTCTCGCTCACTGAAAATCCCGTCGGCTTGGCGGGATTTTTTCGTTACAGAGTGTGTGCTTGGGGGGCGGTAGGTGCTGCCCCACTAGGCTGCTCCTTGATGCTACTGAAAATAGAAACCATCTGAAAAACGTCAACTCCCAAAGAAATCCCCCGCAGCCAAGCTGCGAGGGACTCCGAATTTTTTGCAATCATTCAAAAATAATCCTGTCAAGCATTCCCCCCAGCTCTCACTCAATCCCAAACTGCAATTTCATCGTGATATTGGCAGTTTTCATTTTGGAGCTTGTGTTGAATGAGCCGCCCCAGCTGTAGTCGTCGCTGCTGTTTTGGGCTGTGATTTGGAAGACGCCCATTTGCGCAAAGCGCAGGTGTCCCAGATCGGCATTGGAGTTTTTGGCGATCTGCTCGGCGCGGATGCGGGCGTCGGCGGTTGCGGCGGCGACCATCTCGATTTTGAGTTCGCCCAGTTTGGTGTAGTAGTATTCCGGAGCGGAGGAGCTGATCTCGATGCCTTGGCTGATGAGTTCGGTGACTTCGCGCGAGACTTGTTCCACTTTCTCGACATCCTTGCTCTCGATCGTGACGGTTTGGTTCAGGCTATAGCCTGTGAATTCGCTGTGTTGCGTTTCTTTTTCGTACCATGTGTGGAATTGTTTGTCCATGGTCACCGCAGAAAAGACGATTTCCGAGGCCACAATACCTTTGGTACCGAGATAATTGCGCACGGTCTTGCGGGTGGAATCCAACTCGATGGTGCCACGTTTCAGGTCGGCATTGAAGACGCTGAAATCGCCGCGCCAGATGATGAGATCGCTCTTGAAATCCTTGCTGCCGAGGCCCGTGACGCTGATGAGATCGTTGCTGCGGTTGCGGTTTTTATAGGTGGTGGTAAAGAAAATGGCCGTGATCACAATGGCGACCGCGATGATGATGGTATTAAGATGCTGTTTCATAAAACGTTAAAAAATGTATTGATGCCCTTGTTACGCCCAGCGGATGAGATGGTTGAGCATTGTCCCAAAGGTCATATTTTTTGGCTGAAAACTACTATTCTCATCGCCAAAGCTGGAAATGGGCATTGATGATGCATTCCCCAAAAAACATGGCGTGGATGGGAGATCCATCCACGCCATGTCATTGGTCTCCAGGAAAAGCGCTTTCCTGTGACTTATTTCGCGGTTTTTGCAGCCTCATACATGGCGCGCGCCTCTGCCTCAGTAAAGGCATGCAGCGTGAGACCTTCCATGAAGTTGATGTGGCGGTCGCCTTTGACCACTGTATAATTGAAGGTATAGCTCACTTCCTCGCCATCGTCGAGTTTAGCGATGTAGCCGTGTTCATCCTCGAGGATATAACCCTTGAAGTTTTCGTCTTCCTCGGCGACCGAGCGTTGATAGGCGACTGCGTCGGTGAGGTCTTCTTCGGGCTCAGCGTCAGCCATCACGGCGTCCAGGATGAAATTGCCTTTTTTGATTTCGGCGCTCATAAACATGATGCCTTCCATCTCGCCATTGACCATGCCTTTTTTCAATTCTGCACCTTCTGGGCCAGTCACTGTGAGGGGAATGCCGAATGCGTTGAGGTCATATTCCTTGGTGGCAGGTGCAACATTTTCAGCGGCGAGCGCTTGGGTATTGCCGCCCAAGCGGGCCATGGACATGAAGCAAACCAATGCGATCAATGCAGCGGCGATGGAAAACGTAAAATGAATTTTTTTCATGTGAATTGTAATTCTATTGCTTTTGAGATTATTGACATTTTTGGGAGGGTGAATGCACGGTGTTTTGATTCGACCGCTTGGCATGCATTTGCCGACCAGAATTTCCTGTAAAAAGAGTCAAACTAACTTGTGGGAATGGTTGCATCGTTCATTCGAAGTTCACTGCAAAAGTAGGAGAGGGGACAGTATTTTGCAAGGTGAATCCGCAATTTTTACGCCATTAGGCTTCTGTTTCATCCTTTTTATTCCTCGTGCGCTGCCTGCCATGACACCCATGCCTTCAGAATTCTGCATTCCCCTGAATCTCTCCAAATGCAGCGGGGGCATCAAGGGAATTTAGGTCGATCAGTGCTTGCACTTCGCTCAAATTGGCGACGCTCAAGTGTTTCAAATTGCCTAATTTCGCAGCATGAATTCAAAATGGATCCTGATCGGGGCCGCCGCTATTGCGCTGAGCGCTGTGACCTGGGTGCTGGTAACGATGCTGTTTGGCAACATCAAAGATGAGCTGTACACGGGCATCAATGCCGAGGCCCAAGTGCAGCTTTCGAGGATATGTGATCTGGAGAAAGAATATTTTGCCAAACACCAAGTCTACCATGCCGAATTGGATACAATCGGTTTCTTCCAAGGCGGTGACGATGGCTCCAAGTTTGTCTACGAGGTCGGTCTCGCAGACAGCAACCGTTTCATTGCGCGTGCTTTTTGCCGCGATGATTACGACGCCGACAAGCAGCAACTCACTTGGGAAGTCCAGTTGGATTGTGTGCCCCGCATGATCTCTGCAGATTAAGGCTGGGATGCATCAGTGCATCCACCCATAAAACGTTTTTTGCAACATCTCCACAAATTGCCAGCTCTGATGGGGTAACAGGATGAAGGTGAATGCAATGCCGGCCAAAGCACCCCACAAGTGGGCTTCATGCCCGATATTGTCCTCCATGCGCTGTGCGGCTATGTAGCTGTAGGTCAGGTACAAGATCGCGAATACCCATCCTGGGATAAAGCCAAAGATCATCATCTGCGTGCCCATCGCTGGTGTAAGGATTACCATGCTCATTAGCACACCAGAGATCGCCCCCGAGGCTCCCAGCGTGCTGAATCCGGGTATGTCCTTGTATTTCAGGATCGTTGAGAAGTCAGCGATGATCATCGATATCAAATAGACCATCAAAAATTTGAAGTGGCCCAAAAACTGATTGAGTTGCTGCGTCGTGGGGTCAGGGATAGTGTCGAGTTGCAGGCACTGCAAATAAACAACGTATTGCTCAAGGTTGAAGGCAAAAAACCAGAAGGTGAGCATGTTGCCGATCAGGTGCCCCCAGTCGGCGTGGATGAGCCCGCTCGTGATGATGGTGAAGTATTGCTTGCGGTGCGCAAAGGCATAGGGCCTCAAAATGAATTTCTCCTTGAGCCATTGGTTTTGAAAGGCTGCCAATGATGTTGCGATCGTCACCAAAAAGAGGAAGCTCGCGACCGGGGATTCTATCAGTTTGAGGAGCAGTGGTGGCATGGTTAATAATCCCGTTTGGCAAGCGAAGTGAAAAAGTCTTCAATCAATGCAAATCCAGGATGTTGCTGCAAAGTTGCCGACAAGCGCGCCGCGATGGCGAAGTAGCGATCCATCTCAGCCAAGGTTTCCTCACGGATGCCGAGCTTGGCATAAAGCGCCATCACGCCGGCGATCTTTGCATCCGCCGACGGCTCCACGTAGAGCAGGTGGTCCAGCTCCTTTTTCTGTGCGGCATCCGCCTTCTCGATGCAGCGGATGAGCAAAAAGGTCATTTTGTTCTCCAAAATATCGCCGCCGACCTGCTTGCCAAACTTGTCTGCAGGCGCATACACGTCGAGATAGTCATCGTGCAGCTGAAAACCGATGCCTGCGGCCTCGCCGACGGCGTAGAGTTGCGCGATTTCGGAGGTGGCTGCACCGGCGGCGATGCCGCCCAGACTCAAGCTGCCGCCCAGCAACATCGCTGTCTTCTTGCGGATCATCTCGATGTACTGCGGCACGCTCGCGGGCCTGCCCGCCATTTCCATGTCCTGCATTTGCCCCTCACATACGCCGATCGCCACGCGGGAAAACTCACGCATGAGCGCTGCGGCATGTTGCGGGAAGTCGGCGATGAGAAACTCATACGCCATTGCAAACATGGCGTCGCCCGAAAGGATAGCCGTGTTCACATTCCACTTCTCATGCACGGTCTGCTTGCCCCGCCGCACGGGTGCATTGTCCATGATGTCGTCATGGATGAGGCTGAAGTTGTGAAAAAACTCGACAGCAGTCGCGCAGTTGAGGGCCTCGGTTGCATCGCGTCCCGACATCGCTTGGTAGCTCATCAAGAGCAACATCGGCCTGATGCGCTTGCCGCCCAAATCCAAAATGTAGGACATCGGGGCATAGAGCCCGAGTTGCCATTCGGGGCGGGCTGAGAGCGCCTTCAGGTGGGCCTCTAGCGCTGTTTTGATTTCGGCGGGCTGCTGCATACTTTGATGATCACTTACTTGCTCGCCGATCGTGAGCACGGCGAGTTTTTGGATTTTGGTTCAAAGATAAAGGCAGCAGCTTATCGGCGCTTGGTCTTTTTGCCTGCGGCCGATTTTTTCTTGCCTCCTTGTTTAGCTTCGCCGCCTTTGCGGCGACCACCTCGGTCTGATTGGCCATATTTTTTGAGTGGCGCACCGCCTCTGCGACCGCCAAATTGGCCACGGGTGCCACCGCTTTCTCCAGCCTCACGGCGTTGAACGAGTGGCATTTCAGTATCTTCAAAGGCCGACTCCAAGTGGGCCACCATGCCAAAATCAATGGTGCGGTTGCGCAGGCTTGTGCCCTTGACCTCCACCATCAGCTTGTCACCCAGGCTGATTTTGCGTCCGCTCAGGCGACCACGCACGCAGTAGTGCACGGTGTCGACTTCATAGTAATCGTCGGTCATCGAGTGCAGGCCGATCATGCCTTCGCAGCGATTTTCGATGATCTCCACATAAATGCCCCAGTTCGTGACGCCCGAGACGATGCCTTCGAAGTGCAAACCAATCTTGTCCTCCAAAAACTCGACTTGTTTGTACTTGATGCTCGCGCGTTCGGCTTCGGCAGCGCGTTTCTCGCGGTTGCTGCAGTGCTTGGCGGCGAGCTCCAGCTTGCCTACACTTCCCGACTGATCGCCAGTGAGGTATTGGCCGAGCAGACGGTGCACCATCAAGTCGGGATAGCGCCTGATAGGGGAGGTGAAGTGCGTGTAAAACTCAAAACCCAAGCCATAGTGCCCGATGTTGTCGGTGGAGTAGATGGCCTTGGCCATCGTGCGCACGGCGACGGTCTGCAACATGCTCTGCTCGGGCTTGCCCTCGACTTGCAGCATCAAGTTGTTGAGCGCACGGGCGATCTTGCGCTCGTCGCTAAGGTCCAAATCGTAACCCAAGGTCGCGGCAAATTGCTGCAAGGTATTGAGTCTGTCCTCGTCTGGGCGGTCGTGGATGCGGTAGACGAAGGGTAGGGGAATACCAGTGCGCATCTTGGCCACGTGCACGGTCACGCGCTTGTTGGCCATGAGCATCCAGTCTTCGATCATTTTGTGGGCGTCTTTGCGCACCTTGCGGTACACGCGGATCGGCTTGCCTTCCTTGTCCAGCTCAAATTTGACTTCATCCTCTTCAAAGTTGATGGAGCCATGTTTGAAGCGCTCGGTTTGGAAGATCTTGGCGAGGCGGTTCAGTTCTGAAAGCTCGGCTGCGTATTCGCCCACACCTTCCTCAAGGATGGTTTGCGCCTCTTCGTAAGAAAATCGGCGATCGCTGTAAATGATTGTCTTGCCAAACCACTCCTTGACGATGCGGCCATTTTCATCCACCTCAAAAATTGCTGAGAATGTAAGGCGATCTTCATGCGGCCTGAGCGAACACAGGTTGTTGCTCAGGTGCTCTGGGAGCATGGGCACGGTGCGGTCGACGAGGTAGACGCTTGTCGCGCGGTTGTAGGCCTCGGCATCGAGGGCGGTGTCGGGCTGCACGAAGTGGCTCACGTCGGCGATGTGTACACCGACCTCGACATTGCCATTTTCCAGCTTTTGGAAGGAAAGTGCATCGTCAAAGTCCTTGGCATCGTGCGGGTCGATGGTGAAGGTCGTGACCTCGCGCATGTCGCGGCGCTTCTTGATTTCTTCTTTTGGGATCTTGCCATCAAACAAGGCCACCTCGGCCTCGACTTCTGGCGGAAAGGCGACCTGAAATCCAAATTGGAAGAGGATCGCGTGCATCTCGGTTTCGTTTTCGCCCGATTTGCCCAGGACCTTGATCACCTCGCCATCGGGCAGGTTGTGGTCCCAGTTGCCAAGCTTGAGCAAGACCTTGTCGCCGTCGCGCACGACGAGGTCGGGAGCGACCTTGACATAAAACTCTTGGTTGAGCTTGGAGTCGTCTGGACGGAATTTGAGCGTGCGGCCCACGATTTCGATCGTGCCGATGAAGACATCAGCCGCGCGTTCGAGCACTTCGGCGACTTCGCCCTCCGACCGTTGGCCCCTGCCACCATTTTTGGTGATTTTGATGCGCACGTGGTCGCCGTTCATGGCCTTGCCAACGCGGTGGGCGGGAATGAAGACGTCGTCTGTTTTTTCCTCGCCATCGAGCACCACAAAACCGAATCCGTCGCCTTTGACTTCCAAGCGACCCGTGAGGATGCGTGCAGTTTCGACGAGGGCATATTTGCCACGCTCTGGGATCTTGAGCACGCCTGCGGCGGCCATTTCTTCGAGCAGTTCGGTGAGGCGGTCGCTTGAAAGCTCACCTTTGAGGCCGGTACCAGCCGCAATTTGTTTGTGGTTAAACGAGCGTGTGGGCTCGTTTTGGAGAAATTGTATGATCGAGGTCCGCAACGATTTGATGCGGCGATTGTCTTTTTCGATCATTTTGGGAGATTTTTTTCTAGTCATTTTTGAGGTGTTTGAATTGAACAATGGTGGGTTTGTTGTTTGTAAAAAACATGAATTTTAGATACTGACGTTGAATTCTCTGAGTGCGTCATTCAGAGAGGTCTTACGGTCGGTGGAGGGTTTTCGTTTACCGATGATGAGTGCGCAAGGCACGTGGTAGACGCCTGCTGGAAATTGTTTGGGGATCGAGCCCGGGATCACGACGGAGCCTGGAGGCACAAAACCCTTGTATTCGATCGGTGTGTCGCCCGAGACATCGATGATTTTGGAGGATGCGGTGAGCACGACATTGGCACCCAAGACGGCTTCCCTGCCTACGCGCACGCCTTCGACCACGATGCAGCGACTGCCGATGAAGGCGTCGTCTTCGATGATCACCGGAGCAGCTTGCACAGGTTCGAGCACGCCACCGATGCCCACGCCTCCGCTCAGGTGCACATTTTTGCCGATTTGGGCGCAAGAGCCCACCGTCGCCCAAGTGTCTACCATCGTTCCTGCATCGACATAAGCGCCGATGTTCACGTAGGAGGGCATGAGGATCACGCCAGCCGAAATGTAGGCGCCATAGCGAGCGGTTGCGGGTGGCACGACGCGCACGCCCTTGGCGGCATAGTCGTGCTTGAGGGCCATTTTGTCGTGGTATTCAAAGGGCGCCAACTCGATGGTCTGCATTTTGCGAATCGGGAAGTAGAGGATCACCGCCTTCTTCACCCATTCATTCACCTGCCAATCGCCGTTTTCCAGCGGCTGCGCGCAGCGCAGCAGACCAGTGTCCAGGGCCTCAATCGTGGCCTCGATTGCGGCGAGTGTTTCGTTCGTTTTCAACCATTCCCGGTTTTCCCAGGCATTTTCTATCTTTTCTTTCAGTGCGTCCGTGTTCATTCGCATTCTATACTATCGTGTTCACAAGCGAGCCATCCATTTGGCATTCCTAGAAATCTCAGGTACCTGCTTGTTTGCGAATATCCGAAAATCTGCCACGCAGCCGCCAACCCACTCATCATTTCGGAAGCAAATATAAATAGAATCGCTGTTGTGGGGATTTCTTTTTCCTGAATGGCTGGTTTTGGCGCTTGAAATGCAGCTTTGAAGCGGTGACGTGTAGGAGCAATGGTTTGGCTTGAGCGGATGGAACTGGGATGATGGGTTGGGATTTTCGCGCATTTCTGGGGGCTTGCACAGGGCAATCGCATGAAAAATCGACCTCAAAACTAAACAATTGAATGATGTTGGTTGAAAACAGAGCTATGTGCTGATTTTTCGGCACTCTAGCTTGGCTTTCAAAAAGATATGAAAGCCATGGGTACTCCTTCTGCGCT
>JANPHP010000318.1:0-41167 GCA_031424495.1 Bacteroidota bacterium
TCAGAAGCCATCGCCGAGCTCATCGAGCGTCAGCCCAAGACTGACACCGACATCACCGTCAAAATGGCCGAGCTCATCGTGACCATCAACCAAAACAACCGCGAAGAAGCCCTCGTGCGCCTGCAAAAGCTGCGCGCCCTCCTGCGCAAAAGCACTGACGCAAGGAAGCTCTCGCACTACCGCGCCTTCCTCGACATGCTTCAAAAGTATTTGTTGAAGAAGCCATTTTCCTACCAAGAAATCTCAGCGCTGGAGACGGATTGGAATGATCTCTTGAAGCTCAATCTCTGGCTCAAATCCAAGATTGACAATAGCTTTTATTACAATGCGATTTTGAGTTATTGGCAGGGGAGGAAGAAGATATTGAATTATTGAGCGAGAATTTCGTGGGTAAATTGGATATATTATTGAACCTCAATTGAGTGAGGGGTTCCATTTTTCTATCTCAATGTGAAAGCTGCTCCATTAATTCGTCAATGCGGCTTTGCAATAATTGTTCCAATTCAGAATCTGTGTCTTTTGCCAACATGATCGCTTGCTTACTGAGTGCTAGGGCCTCTTCAAATCTTTTCCAATCATACATTATTGCTGCTTGGTTACAATAAGACAAAGCCAAACATGACTTCGCTCCAATTCTTAAGGAAATTTTCTCGGCTTCTTTGTATTTATCCATTGCTCCATTGAGATTCATATTTCTACGCAAGATGTTACCTTGGCTTTCCAGGCTCATAAGTAGCATTTCATAATCCCCAATTTTGCTAGCCAAAACTTCTTGTCTTTCAAACATTTCCATCGCCTTCTCATAATCACCCATAACCTTCCATATTAGTGCTTGATTCCCCAACGAATATGCCAGTATATCCACTTTCCCAAGTTCAATGCTAATTGCCTCTGAACGTCTTAATTTCTTCATTGACTCGTCCAAATCGCCCAGTTTGAAATGCTGTGCAGCTTGATTGTTTAGTACTCTCGCCAACCCAACCTGATCCCCCAAACTCAGGACAAGCGCTTCTTGTTCATTGTCTAGGGCCATTGCTTCGTTCAATCTACCTAAGGAGCTATATATTTTTGAAAGATTGTTCAGCGTGCTTGCTAGACCTTTCCTATCCTTCAATTCCCGATCAATTTTCTCCGCGATTCTTAGTTTTTCAATCGCTTCTGAGGTTCTTCCCCACGTTTCCAGAATCAATGCTTGGGTTAACATGACCGACGACAGGCCTTGCTTTTTCCCCAATCTCTTGCAGATCATTTCTGCCTCAGATAATAACCGCATTGCCTCTTCTGATCGCCCAAGTGCGATCAAGAGATTAGCCTTGCTATTCAAACCGCTGGCTAGTCCGAAATCATCGTTCGACTCTTGGGCAATCTGTTCAACTTCATTGTAAACCTCCAATTCCTCATCAAACCGTCCTAATTGATGCAGTATGTGTCCCAGATCCCTCAAAACAAAGGATAAAAAACGCTTGTCTCCAAGAATTCTAGCAATCGCTTCAGCTTTCCTCGCCAGCAACAAGGCTTCATCAAAATTCGACTTAGCGGCAAATGCCTCAGAATTCAAAGAATACCCTACGATTTGATCTCTCTGGCTCAAAACTTCTTTCGGCAAATCGAACAGAAGTCGACAATAATCTAGCGCCTTGTCGTATTCCCCCAATTGAATATTCGCTTGTGCAGCTAGCACAAGAAGCTCACGAACAAAACTAGGTTCTAGCCCAAAGGTAGTATCAAGCAATTTTTGGGAATCGTCTCTCACCTCCTCCCATTTTTCTAGTGCTTTGGCAGCTTCAATTTGCGCCAGCCATGCCTTATGAATCAAATACTCATCTTGATCATATTTTCTGAAATTTGCAAGCCTCTCTTTGGCATCTTGATATACTTGAACGAATTTAGTATTGCGTTCAAATTCAATGCCCATATTCTCATCGAAAAGAGCCTTTTGGTCTTTGAAGTTTCCCGAATATTGCACTAACGCGAAAAAATCGGCTGAGGCACGCTTGAGTTTGGGAATAACCAGACTACTTACCACTATTATCAATTTCTTACGGTGCGCTGCCATCCAGTCACGATTGCCTTGAAGACTTCGGGCGATGGCTGCAATATCACCATCGGCGGCACCGTGAACATTCAAAATCGCCCAAGATATTCCATTATCCCAGGCCTCTCGCAACTGATCTAAATCCTTAAACGAAATGGTGGTAGATTTTCCATCCAATCGTTGCAAAGAATAATCTACAAGTTCCTCACAGAGACGATTTGTGTCGGCAACTAACACGAAGAATGCGTAAGAACTCTCCGTAACATAGGTAATCGCATGCTCGAATCTCCACAATTCGAGTTCACTCTCCAATGAGAGCAGATCAAGCAAGCCCGGTGAAATGGTTTGCATTTTTACTCACAGTATCGATCAAAAGTGGATTGAGATGAAAGCAAGGGATGCCATTCATATTGCAAATCAAATACAGGTTCACAAAAGCTTCTACAAGCTTTTCACGATTTGCATCATTCGGAGGAAGGTTAAATTTACGAACATGGTCGAGGGCATCCACCAAATCGCCATCAAACACCACCTCGACAGAGATGCCTTGCTTGAGTCGATGCAGAGCTTCCTCCAGATGCACTTGACGGACGCAGTCTTTTGAGCCACGCATTCTCGCCGAAGTCGCTGCTTCGTACATAATGAGCAAAAACTGACGTACAATGCCCCCGCTTGCTTCAATCGCTGTATTCAAAACCCCTTTTTCCAACAAACTCACATGCTTTGCAGCGTCTATGCGTCGCAAAACGATGCTTTGAAGTAACACTTTGTTGCGGTCGATCAGTTCAAGTTCTTCTTTGCCCTCATCGAAATGGGAAATATGCGGGTTAGGAAGCAGTTTTAGGACAAAGTAGACGGCATTCCGATACAAATCTTTTCCGATGCGCAGGGCGGCAAGATGGACAGGAATGGGAATGATTTTCTTACATTTCAGCCGCATGATGTCTGGCATGCCATCCTCAAAGACATTGCTCAACCCGACTGTATTGCGCAATTTTTCCCAATCGTCAATAATCAAAAGTGCACGCTTTCCCCCAAGAACGATCTGCTCAAAATCGAAAATCATCGAATCCAAGTATTGCTGCAAATCGTAAGTGCGATACTTGAAAGTTTCTCTGACTTCCTTGCGGTAGAGCTTTTCACTATTAAAACCAGTGAAAAATTGCAATAGACTCAGGCCGATCTCTTGCGGCTCAAGTCCTTCCTTCGTTTCTGTAATTGAGAGCTTATTGTTTACACTTTTTTCTATTTGCTCAAAATGTTCCCTATGATTGAGAATGAACTTGTCGACCTTTTTGTCTCTGGCAATATTGAAAAGTGCTTCACCGATGTTCATCATGACATCGACCACGTTCACGTCCTCATCGTCAATCTTTGCGAGGTCGATGCTCATGGAAGGTTTCACATGGATGGGAAAGTAGGTCGCTAACACTTCTGCATCCGCAAAAAAGGTCAAGGCAGTAGTTTTGCCAGAACCCATTTGTCCAGAGATAAATACAGTCAAGAAATCGTTGCGATCATGCAAGATCCGATCCCTCACACGTGCAATCTCGTCGGCAAATAACTCCCGAACGTACATCTTCTCATCAATCACATCCAATCCGCTGCGATCGCTCAGATTGTTTGCCAACCCATCAACATCCACGGCCGGCACCATCGGCTCCTTCACTTCTACTTTGCGGCGATATTCCATGTGTGAAAGTTACCTATTTTTTGTGGAAAATATACAAGTTATCCACATTTATCGTCCTCCCCATGCCCTCAAACCCCAACATAAACCTGCCCACCCTTTTCCACAAACTCCTTCGCTTTCTCCTCCATGCCCTTGGCCAAGACGCCTTCCTCCCCTACCCCGATGGATTTTGCGTAGTCGCGCACGTCTTGGGTGATTTTCATGGAGCAGAAGTGTGGGCCGCACATCGAGCAGAAGTGGGCGACTTTGGCGTTTTCGCTCGGCAGGGTCTCGTCGTGGTAGCTGCGCGCGGTGTCGGGGTCGAGGCCGAGGTTGAATTGATCTTCCCAGCGGAACTCGAATCTTGCCTTACTCATAGCGTTATCGCGCACTTGCGCGCCCGGGTGGCCCTTGGCGAGATCGGCGGCGTGGGCGGCGATTTTGTAAGTGATCACGCCCTGCTTCACGTCCTCACGGTTCGGGAGGCCGAGATGTTCCTTGGGCGTGACGTAACAGAGCATGGCTGTGCCAAACCAGCCGATCATGGCCGCGCCGATGCCGCTCGTGATGTGGTCGTAGCCGGGCGCAATATCGGTCGTGAGCGGGCCGAGGGTGTAGAAAGGCGCTTCGTGGCAGATTTCGAGCTGCTTTTCCATGTTTTCCTTGATCATGTGCATCGGCACGTGGCCAGGGCCCTCGATCATCACTTGCACATCGTGC
Organism: Bacteroidota bacterium; assembly: GCA_031424495.1. Lineage (GTDB taxonomy): Bacteria > Bacteroidota > Bacteroidia > J057 > JADKCL01 > JADKCL01. The sequence goes on from JANPHP010000318.1 coordinate 4,428, forward strand.
TGCCAGGCGATTTTCGTCAATTCGCCGAGGGTCTCGAGCTCCGCGAATTGGGCGGCGTCGTTGGCGTCGGCGATGGAGCCGGGCCGCAGGCCGTCACCGAGCGAAAAGGCGACGTCATAAGCCTTCATGATCTCGCAAATCTCCTCGAAATGCGTGTAGAGGAAGCTTTCCTTGTGGTGCGTGAGGCACCACTTGGCCATGATGGAGCCTCCCCGGCTCACGATGCCCGTCACGCGCGAGGCCGTGAGCGGGATGTAACGCAGCAGCACGCCTGCATGGATCGTGAAGTAGTCCACGCCCTGCTCGGCCTGCTCGATGAGCGTGTCGCGGAAGATTTCCCAAGTCAGGTTTTCGGCTTTGCCGCCAACTTTTTCGAGGGCTTGGTAGATCGGCACCGTGCCGACGGGTACGGGCGAATTGCGGATGATCCACTCGCGGGTCTCGTGGATATTTTTGCCCGTGCTCAGGTCCATGATGGTGTCGGCGCCCCAGCGGATGCCCCATACCATTTTGTCGACCTCTTCCTCGATGCTCGAACTCACGGCGGAGTTGCCGATGTTGGCGTTGATTTTCACGAGAAAATTGCGGCCGATGATCATGGGCTCGCTCTCGGGGTGGTTGATGTTGTTGGGGATGATCGCGCGGCCACGGGCGACCTCTTCGCGCACAAACTCGGCCGTGATGTGGGTCTTGGGCGTCGCAGCGCCCCAATTGCGGCCGGGGTGTTGTTTGAGCAACTCTGCGTTGTAGCTGTCGATCATCTGGTTTTCGCGGATGGCGACATACTCCATCTCGGGCGTCACAATGCCCTTGCGGGCGTAGTGCATCTGCGAGACGTTCATGCCCGCCTTGGCGCGCAAGGGCTTGGGAATGTGCGGGAAACGAATCTCATCGACCTTTGGATCGGCGGCGCGGCGGATGGCGTATTTGCTGCTGTGGCCTTCGAGGCGCTCGACGTCGGCGCGGGCATTGATCCAAGCTTGGCGCAGGGGCTTCAGACCTTGGTAAATGTCGATCTCGGCATTGTGGTCGGTATAGGGACCGGAGCAATCGTAGACGTAAATCGGAGGATTGGGTTCGCCCTTTCCGTCGCTCGAGAAGCCGGCAGGCGAGTCACTCTGCGAAATTTTGCGCATTGGCACCCGCAAATCGCCGACATACACCTTTTCAGAACCCGAAATCGGGCCATTGGTGATGCCCTCGCCTTGCACAGGCTTGCCTGATTTGCCCTTATTTTCCACTGTATTCACACCGTTTTCCTTGATCATAACGCATTTGGCGGCTCTTGGAGCCATTGAGATTCACCGATAACACGTTGCAGGAAAAAGGGTTTTCGCCAACCGTTCCGAATTTCCCGACGCCAGCATGACCTGGTTCCGGTGTGGAGGGTATGATCTCAGTCCTGCGCCATCGGGCACAGGGCACCCCTAATTCTTGCTTTCGTAGGGCGAAGATAGGGATTTTTTGGATGTGGGGGAATCTCAATCCTCGCAATGAATCACCTGCGGGATGGCGTTCAGTTCCAGCTCGATTGATTTTTCTTCCTCTTCCAGATCAAAATCGGTTTGCAATCCGAGCCAAAACCTTGGGCTGTTGCTGAAATATCTCCCAAGTCGCAAGGCGGTGTCGGTGGTGATGCTGCGGCGGCCCCTGATGATCTCACTGATACGTGTCTGTGGGATGCCGAGGTCCTTGGAGAGTCTGTAGGCTGATATGAGCAAAGGTTTGAGAAATTCCTCGTTGAGGACTTCGCCGGGGTGGATGTTGTTGAGCGTTGCCATATCCGTTTACATTAATGATAATCCAAGATTTCTACTTCAGATGCGTTTTTGCCATCCCATTGAAAGATGATTCTCCATTGGGAATTGATGCGAATACTGTAAAAATCGCGCAAATCTCCAGAGAGTTTTTCCAATCGGTTGGAAGGCGGCACTCGCAAATCATGCAAGTTTTGGGAGTTGTTGAGCATTCTCAGCTTTCTTCTACCCACATTTTGAATATCGAGGGGCCATTTCGCAACTCGTTCTCCCCTGTTCACCATTTCCGTCTCCCTTGAACCAAAACTCAATATCATATACGCGACACGTTACTAACGGCAAACATAAGTAAAAGGTTGTTGAAAAGCAAATATTTCGGGATTTGACGCCAGCATGACCTAGTTCCGGTATGGAGGGTATGAACTCAGTTCCGTGCGTAGCGAGCGGAACACCCATAATTCTTGCTTTTGCAGTGCGAAATTAGGGATTTTTTGGATGTGGGGGAATCTCAATCCTCGCAATGAATCACCTGCGGGATGGCGTTCAGTTCCAATCCGATTGATTTTTCCTCGTCTTCAAGATCAAAATCGGTCTGCAATCCGAACCAAAACCTTGGGCTGTTGATGAGATTCGTGGCCGAATGCAAGGAAATGTCCGTGGGAAAGCATCCCCAACCGAAATTATTGCAGATACGGGCATAAGGGGAACTGCAGGCTTGCAAATTACTTATCCAGCATGTCAACCTCAAAATGATGGCAGACCTTCTTGATAAAATACTTTAGTGTTGGACCTCCAGATTGGGCAAAATACTCCGGTAGCTCTCCAACACGCCATTCCTCCCCAGTTTCGATGTTTACAATCAAAAGCGGTGCCTCTGGAGTGTTTGACCCTCCTCGGACATCGCGGAAAGCCATCTTGTAAAAAGGCTTCGCGGGAGCATACCGAAAAACATATTTGCAACCCTGCTCTTGAGCAAAAGCAAGATTTCGTTCATAGTCAATCATGTAAGGAAATGGGTACTTGGGAGCCTGATTGCGAACGCCTTGATTGGAAGTACTGATATTGAAATTCCATATATTCGGAGTGGGTTTCCCCTTCAAATCCGGGGGATAATCCGCTAAAGTGAGCGAATCAGATAACAAAAAGAGGATTTTTGCTGTCATCAAATCATTGGGTGGTCCCTTGTGAGGTGGCGTTATTTGGGCAATTAAAGTCCCTTGCCATGAAAGAACCAATGCCAGCCCAAAAATCATAAACTCAATCAACACGGAATTTTGTTTTTTCATAATTGGGATTCGTTGATAAAAAGGAGATTGCAAGCCCAAGATCGCAAAAATATTTGCGAAACAAATCATGTGGACCCATTTTTCCTTACTGTGCTCAAAATCAACCCAAAACTGGCCGCTCTGATCCTCATCCACACCCTCAATCAATGCTTGTAGCGATTCATTCTGCTCAAAATAATCGCACAAGTGCCATTTGTTGTCGCTGTAGCACCGATAGACGGTGTAATTCGCGGGCTTGTTATCGTAACGAAAACCAATGATGGCCATAAACGAGCAGTTCGGACTCACTCCCGCAACATCCTCACCTCCTCCACCGACAAACCGGTAATTCCAGCGATGACATCATCAGAAAGACCTGCGGAAATCGATTTTCGAGCCGTCTCAATATGAGCCGCCTTCACCGCCTTCTTTGCATACCACTCCTTCTCAAACTTGTTGCTTGCAATGTAGCTCGCCTCATCCATCAGTTCCTCAGCAAATCGTTGATATTGCTTGCGCTCGGCCTCGCTCATATTGATGACGGCGAGTTTTGTGCGCACTTCATCCATGCCCTTGGCTTTGAAGCTATCGAGAACTTCACTGTTTTTGAAGAAATAGATCCACTCGTCGAGGCTGTCGTTGATGACGTCATTGAATTTGGTCGTACGGATCAGGTAATACTCTGGGTAGGCTTGATGGAGAGTGGGCTTGCCGAGGAAGTCTTGCTGCAAATCGGTCAACTGTAACTTGGTACGTGTGTGCATGCCTGTGAACCGTGTCTGCCCGACATAGATGTAATCGTCACCCTGTCCAAGTGGGAAGTACACAATGCTGACGGCGATTACCTTTTTGATCTTCGGGTATCGCTCGCCAATCCCAACATGGCTTAGAACTACTTTTGCATTTCCAAATCGCATTCGCAGCAAAAACTCCCACTCCCGGTAGTTTCGAAACTCAAAAATGATTTTCTCACCCATCGCATTCTCTGCAAGCAGATCGATTCGATTGAACTTGCCATTTTCTTCCTCTTGATTGCTTTCCCCCTCCAAAATGCCTTCGATTTTGATGTTCTCCTTAAGCAATTCAGACAAAAATCCTTCCAAGATGCCGAAGTTCTTTTTGTCTCTCAGCATCTTTTTGGCTGCCCAATCGAAACGGATATGCTTACCCATCTATCATTCTTTGAAACGAAATAGTTCAAATTTCCCAACACCGCCAGCCAAACTGCACCCCAATCTCAACCCCAAAACCGACCGCTTTCATCTTCATCCACCTCGATCACCAAGTTTGCGAGCGACTCTGTAGGCTCAAAATCATCGCACAGATGCCATTTGTGTTTGCTGTCGCACCAGTAGACCGTCCACCTTGCGGTCCGATTGCTGTACCTGAATCGGATGATGGCCATGTCGGACCAGTTTGGGCCACCTTCCCAATCTGGGCGGCGCTCGCTGATGATCGCGCTATCGCCATCAAATTTGCACTCCAGACGAATTTGATCATGGTATTCTGGAGGAATTCTGTCCTCGCAGAATTCCTTCAAGATGCGCTCTGCGCCAAATCGCATGATCTCAGACAAAGGCTCAGAGATCAGAAACTCTGGATTCGGAGACCCAGGCAAATCGGGCCCAAAAGGGCTCTTGGGCCGCGTGGGTGGCACAGGCACCCCTCCATTTGCGAGTCTTGCGATCTCATAGAGAGGGGTCTTGAGCTTCAAGGCTCCAGTTGGATAGCCATTGGCTATGGCCCCTAACTTTACTTCGAAATCTGGATCCAAGGTTTGCCCTTTGTAACCATACCGAAAGATATCGACAATATTATTGATCGTGCCGACCATCACCTTGTCGTTGTCGGTGCGGAAAAATTGATGTTCAGCTGCAGGTTCGACCCAATTGGCTAGCAGCGGCAACTGTGTAAGCTCACTGGCCTTGAGCTGTTGCGTGAGGCAGCTTTGAAAGAATTTCCCAAGATCTGCAAGATCACGCTTGGCGACGCCGAGTTTGAACATCGTGAAAAATGTGGCCTTATTCACGAAGACGATGCATTTTTTGCCGCCAAGGAGGAACAAATGCCCGTTCCAGCTATTCATCTTGTCGATGGGTTGGGGTGCAGCGACGGCGGCGGGCAAACTATTGCCGATAAGCGCAGACAATTTAGTGGAGCAGAATATCGTAGCCATGTAAGCGGTGTTGGACGTTGAGGGATAGGTTGGTGATTAGCCGTGCCACAAAATCAAAGTCGCTGGCAAAATGATCGGAAGTAGGCAGACGGCGACGCAGCCCACAATCAAGATGAGCTTGCGCGTATCGACTATACCCTCAGGGTTGTAGCGCGCGTCGATCATCGGCAAAAGACGAAATCCAAAGATCTCCACAAGCAAAAAGGGCACCCAGATGAGCATGTGCAGCAAGAGGTGAAAGAGGATACTCCCTAGGACACTCAACGCACTCGCTCCGTCTGCCTGCAGGCCGTAAAAAGTCTCCCAAATGGTGACATAACCAAGAAAAAAGAGGATGCCAGCAGCAATGGCGACATAGGTATAATTGGTACGCTGGTTTTTCCACCAGTCTGTAACCGCTATATCGGAGGTTTCCATATTCATTTTTACAAATTCAATCCAGCAGATCGGCAGCTGCGCGTCCCACCTAGGCGAGTGCCCGTGCAGTTGCTGATGCGACAGTAAAGTTAGTGAGAATTGCGCAGAGGTGGAACCCCAACATCGGCCGTTTGTAAAAAATCAATACCTTCGTGATACCCCTAGAGGAATGCCCGCTCAACCCATTTTGTCTATGAAAGGTACAGAAGTCCAGTTTACGCATGCCAAACCCGGCATCGGCAAGTCTATGTTTGCCTTGTTTTTGATGCTCGCGACGCCCACCGCCGCCATGCTCATCTGGTATACCTTGTACCACCTAAACGGATCGGTTGTCGAACTTTTGGAATCATTTTTACAGGATGGACCCGCTGTGGTTTTCGAGCACGCTTGGTTAGGCCACTTCTGGGGCAGTCCCACGGCCTGGGCTATTCTTGGTGTCTACATTCCCCTGCAAATCCTGATGATGAAGGTGCTGCCGGGCAAACCCTATCAAGGGCCGATCACTCCGATGGGCAATGTGCCGCAGTACAAGGACAATGGCCTGCTGTCTTTTGGTGTTTCCATCGGTTTATTTCTGTTTGCGTCTGAGGGAATGGGCTGGTTTTCAGCGGGAATTTTGTATGCCCATTGGGGGGAATTGCTGGCTGCACTGAATATTTTTGCGCTGATATTTTGCCTCGGACTTTACTTCAAAGGACGGTTTGCTCCCTCCTCCACAGATGCCAGCACCTCGGGCAACGTGATCTTTGACTACTATTGGGGCACAGAGCTCTATCCTCGATTTGGGGGAATCGACGTAAAAATGCTCACCAATTGCCGCATTGGAATGACAGGATGGGCTTTGGCTGCGATCTCTTTTGCATTTGCACAACGCGACTTGATCGGGCATTTTGATCCAGCGATTGTGGTGACCTCGGGTTTGCTGGTAATGTATCTCACAAAGTTTTATATCTGGGAAGCAGGCTACATGTGCTCGACCGACATTATCACCGACCGTGCAGGCTACTATATCTGCTGGGGTTGCCTTGTCTGGGTGCCTGCCGTGTACAGTTCGCCAGCCTTCTTTATGGTGGGTCACCATGACATCCTTCCACTCTGGGCGGCTGCCTTGATTTTTCTCTTGGGATCGGCTAGTATCTGGATGAATTATTGGGCAGACTATCAGCGGCAAGCATTTCGCAAAGCTGGCGGCAAAATCAATATATGGGGTAAGCCAGCCACCTTTATCCGCGCAAAATACGTGACAGGAACTGGCGAGGAGAAGGAAAATCTGCTGCTCACTTCGGGTTTTTGGGGATTGGCACGCCACTTTCATTACCTCCCAGAATTGGCGGCTGCAGCGCTGTGGTCTTGCACAGCGGGCTTTGGCTGGTTTATGCCTTGGTTTTACTTCCTGTTTCTTTGCATCCTGCTTGTACAACGCACCTACCGTGACGATGAAAAATGCGCAGCAAAGTATGGAGCATATTGGGCCGAATATCGCAGCTTTGTCCGCCATCGCTTGATTCCTGGGGTATTTTGAAGTGAAATGAATACCTGCGGCCGCCCTCAATTCCAAAAAACGGCATTGGTAAACTGTAACTATTCGCGTCATTGCCATTCTCATTCAAAGTGAATGCTATGAAAAAGCTGATGAATAAATTTGCGGCGACCTATTTGGTGGCACTCGTATCGTTGCTGCTGCCAGGCATGGCCAAGTCTCAAAATTGGTTAAAAGGTCAGTGGCAAGGGCTCGGCGACCAAATCGATGGCCATCGTTGGTTTGTAGACCTGGACGCGACTGATCTCAAAGCGATCCAAATCGACTACCCAGGCCTTAACTGCGGCGGCCGTTGGGAATTGCGCAATGCTTCAGAAAGCAGCACTATCGGTTTGGAAATTTTGGAATATGGCCTTTCCAATTGTAACCAAAACGTGGAGATTGTCATCGAACCCCTTCCAAATGATAGCATCAAAGTCGTCTATTATCTCAAATCCTATTCGCAATACCCGACTGCAACCGCCGTTTTGTCGAGAGCGCCTGGCTCTTGAAAATCAAGACGATCCATCGACTTAAATCCAGTCGACAGCCAATGACGATGGAAAGCATAAACATTGCGCTATGCTGCTCTATTCGGAATCCTCACAACTCAGTTTTCAGAAGGACAAAATTCCTCTATGTCCACTGAAGGCAACAAATTGAACTTTTTACCGCAATATTCATGCGATTTCGATTTCCTTTCGAGCAGAAAATCGCCATCCCCCTTAAGCTTCATCATCCGCCGATTGTAACAACAAAGTCTTTTCAACACCCAGCCTCGGCAAGTGATTTTCATCGCTAACGATCTTCATGCCCGTTGCACTTTCCAACGCCACTCTTGCATTTTTGGCAATTCCGCCTCCGAGCTTTGCGGCCTCCTTGTTTTCAAGAATGCCCGTCGCTTCCACCCGTTCCGCGATTTGCCGTGCCGATAATTCGGCCAAGGCTGTGAAAATCAGCTCGCCTTCGGTCATGTGATCACGCAGATTGTGGTTTTCCAAGCCTTTCAATGCTTTGTGTTGTTTCACGGTCAGCTCCGACCATTCCTTGTGAATGACGTTCGTGAGCATCGCAAAATCCGCACCATGCTTGATCTCGTGGTTTGCCCAATACTCGGTGAGTTTCAGCCTCGTTTCCAAGCCCATGAGCCGCTGCTGAATCCACTTCTCATCACGGCCATGCCGCTCCCACGTCTCTCGGGCACGCACCACGGCAATAGCAGGGTCAGAGAGTTCCTGCATCCGTTCATAACCGACCTTGGCAAGCCACAACTTGATCGGCTCTGCCTTTGGGCTAGGGACAGATTGGATGATCCGCAGCAACGTTTCTACGGTTGCGACATCGGTCAGGTATTTTTTCCCATCTGCTGCGGATAATTTCAGTCGGTTACGATCTGTAACCGACTCATTTCCCTCCTTGCTCAGTCGACTTTTCAATACTTTCCAATAGTTCCTCGCTGCCTGAAACGACTCATGCTGCAACAACACCTGGATGATATCAACTACCGAAAACCACCAAGTCGCCGTCTCGGCGTCGTATATGCGGCGCACACTGTGCTGCTCAAATAAAATTGCATGACTACTTTCGTTTCTTTCCATGCTCCTCAATCCTTTCCCCCTCGGGTTTTAATTTGATAAAGCAAAAATAGCAACGAAATACGCAAAAAGCAAATAGTAATCGCTTTTTATTGACAAAATTATCAGAATCGCTAAACTTGCCTCCGAAAATAGCATTACTGCACCTCAAATTGGCCTGCGTCTCAGCCATTCGGCCAACCCGACTACAAGCCTAACCTTCGTAGCAGTACTTTTTTGTCTTCGCAACCGTCCTTCAATACCTGAACTAAACCTTGCAATATTCCAAGGAGTAAGCCTTCCCGCCATTCACAAATCGCCCATTTCCGGCAAATGAGCGCCAAATCAGCGTGAAGGTCGCGCATTTTACCAAATCTCAATCAAGATCAGATTGGACAAAACCGGCTTGCATTTGGTGACCATGACACCCTTGAGTTTTTCGGGCTGAAAAGTAGCCTGCACAGCGTAGGTGCCGCGCTCCGTCAAAGGGTAAACTTCCGTAATATTTGCGGTAAATATATGAGAATCACCTTGTTTCAAAATTACGATGTCACCCTGAGACCAAAAGCGACTCTCGTTTCCATCGGATTGTACGCTGTGTGCGTCATAGACCTTGCCATCCAATGTGATATCGCATTTCAGCGTGCCATGCACATGTCCGTCATGGGTGAATTTCCAATCTTTTTTGAGCCTAAAAGGCATGGTTTTTTGATTGGTGAGCGCGCAGGTGAGTATGACATCCTCCCCCAAGGGCGATGAAAGCAAATCTGGACCGATCATAAAATCAAGTACACTCAAAGGGTGTTGTGAAAGCTCCATGGGTGATGTCAATAATATTGCTCCACATCATTTCCTGTATCGGAACATACGTCTGCGAATATCGATCATTTCCACACAACAACCTGCATTCCTTAGAATTCGGTGCCAGGCTCACCTCACCCGAGGTGCGCGCTCGTCGGCATCTAGGGCCAAGCGCTCACAGGCTGGCACCATTCCGATGTTGGGGCCGGCCGCAAGGCGAAAGTGCATGTAATTGGTCGCCTTGCCCATGCCCAGAAAACGACGCTCATAGTCGGTCGTGATGCCATTGTCGTCGTTTTTGAGGTCGGATGCATGCAAGTCACGTGTCTGCTCCAAGATTTGGATTGAGAATACCTGCTTGGCATCGAGCTCTTCAAAGTGGGCCAATGTATAGTTGAACAAGCTCACGTTGTCGGTCTTGAACCAGACCTCGCCGCCGGCTGGGAGCATTTGCACGTAGTTTTTGAGAAACTTCTCATTGGTCATGCGGTTTTTGCTCTGTTTCATGCGGGGGAATGGATCGGGAAATGTGATCCAAAGGCCCGCGACCTCGCCCGGCGCAAAAAAGTGGGACACGCCGTGGATGTCTGCCCGCAAAAAGGCAACATTGGTGAGTCCTTCGCGCAGTGCTGTCTGTGCGCCCGTCCACATGCGCACGCCCTTGAGGTCTACGCCGACGTAATTCACGCCGGGGTGACGGCGGGCAAGGCCCACACACAGGTCGCCCTTGCCGCAGCCAAGCTCCAAGATGATCGGATTGTCATTTCCAAAGTGGGCACGCCAAGTCCCAGCAAGTCCATCCTTGCCATAAATACAATTGGAGGCCGTGTCAAATTCCTCGAGCTTCAGCAGCTTGTTTCTTCCCATGGCGCAAAGATAGGAGGATGCGTCATTGCCCACAAATCCAAAAACACAGGCCGCGCATTCCCTGTAGGCAAGCCAAGGAAAAACCACCTTCTCCATGCCTCGCCCCCTGCATCCTCCCCTACCCAAACAGCCTTCCGCCCAAGCACTGAAGCGCCCACGGAAACAGAACATTATTTGGAGAATTGCCTATTTTGCAGAAATCACGTTTGTACTCTTTCATTCTATTGAATTGATGCTAACTTTGCCTCGTTTTTTCCTAAGGAATCAATTTAAAGTAAGAGAAATAAATTATGCCTTATCTGTTCACATCCGAGTCCGTCTCCGAGGGACACCCTGACAAGATTGCCGATCAGATTTCGGACGCCATTTTGGATGCCATGCTCAAGCAGGATCCCAGCTCCCGCGTAGCATGCGAGACGATGGTCACCACCGGTCTCGTGGTCGTGGCAGGCGAAGTCACCACCAAGGCTTATGTCGAAGTGCCTGAAGTCGTGCGCGAAACGATCCACCGCATCGGCTACAACCACGACGACTATCGCTTTGATGCCGATAGCTGCGGTGTTTTGGCGAGCTTTCACAGCCAGTCACCCGACATCGCTCAGGGCGTGGACGAAGGCAAGGGCCTCGACCTCGACCAAGGTGCAGGTGACCAAGGCATGATGTTTGGCTATGCGACGGCAGAGACGCCCGAGTACATGCCGATGGCCTTGGCTTTCAGCCACCGCTTGCTCAAGGAACTCGCCAACATTCGCAAGAATGAACTGAGCCTGATGCCTTACTTGCGCCCAGACAGCAAGGCACAAGTCACGATCGAGTATGATGACAATGGCAAGCCGATGCGCGTGCACACCGTCGTCGTCTCGACCCAACACGACGAGTTTGTCACTGCAAAAACGCATCCTGACCTTAGCCAGGCCGACCGCGACAAGCTCATGCTGAGCACAATCGCCAAAGACGTGAAGTCCATCCTCGTGACACGCGTGATCCCAGCTGAGTTGCTCGACGCCAACACAATCTACCACATCAACCCGACCGGCAAGTTTGTGATCGGCGGTCCTCACGGCGACGCCGGCCTCACAGGTCGCAAGATCATCGTGGACACCTACGGTGGCAAAGGCGCTCACGGTGGCGGTGCATTTTCTGGCAAAGATCCATCCAAAGTGGACCGCTCGGCTGCCTATGCTACGCGTCACATCGCCAAAAACCTCGTCGCTGCGGGTATCGCTGACGAAGTCTTGGTGCAGGTCGCCTACGCCATCGGCATCGCCCGCCCTGTCTCGATCAACGTGAACACTTATGGCACCGCCAAAGTGAAGCTCAGCGACATCGAAATCGGTAAAAAAGTCGAAGAAATCTTTGACATGCGCCCAAAAGCCATCGTGCAACGCTTCGACCTGCTGAACCCGATCTACAGCGAAACAGCTAGCTACGGTCACATGGGCCGCACGCCAGAGTTGAAAGAAGTCGAGGTCGCTTACGTGACCATCTCTGAAAACAACGGCGTCCGCACCGAGACCCGCACCTTCCAAAAGAAAATGGTGCAATTCTTCGGCTGGGAGAAACTGGACTATGTCGACAAAGTGAAGGCAGCCTTTGGGTTGTGAGCTTGCGTCGAATGGAATATGAAAAAGGCTACCTGCGAGGGTAGCCTTTTTTGATGTGGATATGCGCTGATCACCAGACTTTTCATTCGGTGTCAGCCGCGATGCGGGCTCGATAATCAGACAACAGCAAGGCTCGCTCGCGCACGATCATGAGCTGCTCGATCGTGATCCATTTTTGATACATGGTTCCGTTGAGGCCATTGTACTTGGTTTCTATCCAGGCAAATTCCGTTTTGCGGAATCTCTCCCATTGTTTTTGGGTGCGCTTGAGTTGTTTGGCGGATGCGGATGTCGGCGCGAGCGTATACATCAGCGCATCGTAGCTGCGCATGAGTTCCTTCTCCCAATCGGTGAGGCTGCTGAGGAGACAAAGTCGGATCGTATAGTCGCCAGCGCCCTCGACACCTGCACATTTTTGAAAAGCTAGATCAAGCGGATGATCGCTGCGCTCCCAAAACCCGGCAATGCGCGGGCTGTCCACGGCCATCCATCCAGTATTAATGACCGATGGCTGACCTGTAAACGGCAAGTGGATGGACGCTGCCGCCCATCCACTTGAATACATGACCAGCAACAGGCTAGTCATAAATATGCGTTGAAAATGCATCACTGTGCCCCGACGACCGGCGTGACGGTTTCAGCAGCGGGCTCGGCGGCCGGTGCTGGCAATGCCATCGTGACCGTGCTGCCAGCTTCCAAAGCTGTGATGATCTGGCGCAGGTAGGCGAGGCGAATGCGGTTTCTGCGGGTCGTAGCGCCAGCGATGTCCTCGGCTGTCTGGCCATAAAAAAGCTCAGTATTGCCGGTTCCTTCACCGATTTTGGCACCGTAGGTGTCCATGTAGCTGCTGGTTTCCTCGCCTTTGTCAAACAAGGCTGCCACAGCCTTGAATTGCTCCAACTGATTGCCGTCGTTGGTGATCAATGCAGCATTGACCTTTGCGATGCGGTCATAACCATAGTAACCGCCCTGGTACCTGAGGTCGGTGAGCAGCTCGATCATGGCAGGGTGCAATCCCGTCCATTGCTCTTCTGTCATGACATAGGTGCCTGCCGCGACACCATCTTTGGCTTCGCGCGAGGCTGCATTCACGTTGTTGCCATCGGCGACCGTATTGGTCGCGGCGTCTTTGGCCAATGCCTGATACGATTCGAGCATCGTTGCAAGCAAAGCATACTGCACATCAGAAGGAATCACCCCGATGTCGTCTTTGTTGTTGGTGATAAACGTATCGGCCTCTGCCCCTGTGAGGCCGGCACCCTTGGAAATTTTGGTTGCCTGATCGAGCGGCATGCCTGCCGCCGTGAGCTCTGTGACCACGGCAGCCTCTGTGCGGCTTCCGATGTCGTAACCCTTGCCGAGGGTGACTCCAGAACTGGCCGTCTGTGGACGGTGGATGTACTGTGTTGCAGCGTCGTCGCCCTCACCTTTGGTGGTGAGCTCTCCACGCTGTAGCTCCAAGTTTTCAGGAGCGGCTGCGACTGGGCACATCTGCTCCTCAGGTGCCATAGACATCTGTGGCTCAGCCGTCAACGAAAAAGGCATTGGCGACATGCTCTGCCCTCCTTCGGGCTCGGCCATACACATATTTTCGGGGCTTGGATTCTGGTAAAGAATCGCTGGCATTTTTTCATTTCCCATGACAATTGGACAATTAGACGTAAAGGCAAATTTTAGACTAGATGAATCCTCTAAATGTAGCAAAAGGAATCGGTCTTTCAAAAAAATGGTCAAGAGCTTTTTCCCACAATCTCGTCCGGTTACTGGCAATTTACAGGTTCCTGAGAATGCCTTACGACATTATCAGGAACGGAAGCTCTCCTACCCCACACATTATCAGCACATTTGCACAACGATCAGTCATAAACCTTGGATTTCCAGAAACTATTGCCTATCATTGACAAAACGATAAATAAAAAATGGGGACTCCTACAGCTGATGCTACAAAGGCTCTTGGCATCGCTACCTTGGCGGAAGTGATGGCCTACCAAAACATGGATGTCATCGAGAAATTTATGGAAAACTGGGATGTTCCTTTGGAAACGTCGCAGGAGCTCTTTGACGAAATGAAACGTTGGCTATGGCTATCGGCAGACAGCATCTACCGCACCTCCATGGGGGAGCCGCATCAGCAACTGGGCATCACATTCTCAATGACACTGTTAGACGAGATGTGGCATACTTTCATTCTTTTCACGCAGCCCTATCAGCAGTTTTGCCAGACCTACTTTGGGTTTTACATCAACCATTCGCCGACCACAAGTGCCGAGAAACAAAAGGCACAGACTGAAATGGAGCGCGATCCAGAGGCATTTTATGCACGCATCGAGGCCGAGCTCACAGCGCAATACAGCTATATCTACGATCGACTAGGACCCGAAACCCTGCAAAAGTGGTATTCTGAATGGACGGACTTGATCACGCCAGAATACCTGGGTCAATTGCGAAAACAGCCTTGGCTGCATTCTGAACATTGATTTTTCAACCTTTAATATAATTTCATGATGGAAAAGCACACTTCGAACGCAAAAGAATTGATGATTCAACAATTGGTGAAGAAAAACACCGACACTGCCAACAAGGGCATTCCGTGCCTCACACTCTGCCTGAGGCTGTGCCTGCGCTGCGCCCTGAGCTGATCGCTCGGGAATCAGCAAGGCTACGACGCCTCTGAAAGTACCTGCCTTGGCTGCAATGCGCTGCCAAGGCAGGTCTTTTTTACTGCTTCACATTTGTCATCTGCCGATCTAGGTGCGCAATTCCTTCCTCAAAACTGCTACCTTTGAGCCATGTTGATCCACGACATCACCACTGCGCTCATCGCCAATGCCGATCCTGAATTTCAGGCGCGGCAAACAGCTGATCGCGGCGAGCCGCAACACGGCTCGTGCAGGTCTGTGGACCACATGCCACGCATAGCGCTCGGCTATGCCATTGAGAACTGCAGCCCTGCCCAAAAGGCAGAGCAGATGAAATTCTGAATCCATGGAAGAACCCTCCACATCGCTGCGCCGCAGCCCACGCATTGCCTTTTCGATCTTGCTGATCGGCGTCATCATCGGCGCTGTCGGCCTTATCCTCTCAGACATGTATATCCTCGCGCTGGGCGTGATGCCGGTGCTGCTGTCGGTTTTGATGATGATCAATCCCATGGTTGTGGTCACCGACAAGCAGGTGGAGCTCAAAAATATTTTTGGGTTCACGGGCGCAAGTTATGAGCACGATGGCATTCATTTGATCCAAGTCCAAGACGATGTGATCTTCATTCAAAAAGGCGAAATGCGGGCACCCTTACGTCGCATCGTCAAAAGCAGATTGAATGCTGCCGATTGGCAGGTAATGCTGGATATTGTGGAGCAAATGAAACTCGTGCGCAAACCCAAACCACGCTCACATAGGTGAATTTTGCTGTATTCAATCGTTTGGCAATCAGCTGAGCAGAATCCCTCATTTTGCTGTAGCCAATTCGACGCTACCGAAATGCAGTCACTCAGCAGTGCTTGACTTCGCCTTCACCATATTGTTTCACGTCCATCAATGCAGCATCACCATAATAATGTATATATCCCTGACCAAAATGGGAAATCCATATTTTCTTGTCTGCGAATACATCAATGTTGCCCTGGGACTGATTTTTGAGCTTCAATTCTGAGCAAAACAGTTCTTTCGCCATCAGATTGCCCTCGCTCTGTGTGCGAATATCGACCGTGCCGCAATCACCCATCAGCGTGACGTCGCCCTCCATCTGCAAAACAGCCTTGAGCTGTGGCGTGCTGAGATTGAGCGTGACATTTCCCACCGACTGCACCTTGAGGTCCAGCGGAGATTGCAACACCATGCGGCTGGTCGTCACGACATTGCCGGCATCACAGCGTATCACGAGGTCCTCAAGCTGCCGAAAATAAATGCGCACCGTGCAGCTGGTGTAAATCGGACGCCGGAGCTTGCCGTCTGTGCTCACAAACAAGGTGCGGCCCGCATTTCCGACCTCAAAGTGATCCAAGAGATTTTCATCCATCTCGACCTCAACCTTTTCCTCTTCGGATTGGATGAGTTCAGTGATGCCGCGCACCGCAATATGCAAGCGCAAAAATGAGCTGATGGGATACGTTTTGGAAACGATGTTTCCATTGCCTTTGACCTGTACCATTTGTCTTAATTTTTTAAATGAAACCATAGAAAATGTGTTGTGTACAATCGTCGTTTTCAAAAGCGCGCATTCTAGTCTCGAATTGAATCACAAATCGATGATGCAAATAAACGGGGCAAAATTTTGTCCATTGTTACATATACAGGATAGAAACTCATATATTTGGGATCAGTGAAAGAAATGAAAATACTCTCAGGCCTAGGCCTTCAGCACGTTGCGAGCACCTCGCAAGGCCCAATGGTTGCCGTCGCGCCTACAGACAGTGGTGTCGATCGCAATTTGCACCTGACCCAATGGGCCATCCAAAACATCACATTCAGCCATTTGAATTTTGATTTTGCCGAATCGAGCCACACCTTTGAGCTACGGTCTCCCAACAGCATAGCCTTGCTTTTTGTCTTCAAAGGCATGATTTGCCTCCGACAGCTGGATGAAAAGCGAGAAGTCCGCTGTTCCGATGGGACGCACCAAGTTGTTTCACTTGGCTACCAAAGTTGTACCATCGTTGCAGAGGGACCTCGCTTGCAAGCATTGATCATTTGCATCGAGCGCGAACGATTTCGCGCAATTGCAGACAAATGCCCGGACCTGTGGTCAGCGCTCGATGAGCGATCGGAACCGCATGTTTTGCAGGAGCTATTTCCTAGCGTCCTCTACCTCGACATTCCGCTGCAAACTTGCCTTCAGCAACTTCTGCATTGTCATTTGCCCGCCGCTTACCGTGACCTTTACCAAGAGGCCAAGGTCATGGAATTAATAGCCTTGCAATCCGCCTCTTGGGAACAATCGCTGCAAAAGCGCCCCATCCACTCCAAAACTGAATATGACCGTGAGCGCATCCTCTTTGCCAAGGAATACTTGCTCAAGCACATGGCCATGCCGCCGACCCTGGCCAAGCTTGCACTGGTGTCGGGCATCAATGAGTTCAAACTGAAAAATGGATTCAGAGAAATGTTTGGCAATTCCGTATTCGCCTACCTTGCGGAGGCCCGGCTCGCATTGGCGCAATCGATGCTGATCGAGGGCAGCAAGACGGTAACGGAAATTGCATTTGAACTCGGCTATTCCTCTTTGCAACACTTCAGTAGCAGGTTCAAAGAGCGATTTGGCGTGACACCCCGCCAATTGCGTTTGTGACGATTGCGCTTGCATCAAAAAACGATCGTGGTTCCTAAAGAATTTGCTTTTCCCGTCTGATATCTTCCTAAATTGCCTTTGCACCACTGAGACCACCAAGACCTTTTGACCACCGAAGAGAAAATACATACCCTGGTTGCAGCGATTCGACAGACGCGAAATGGCCTGCCCGCAATCTTGCCACAATGGGACGACGATCAGTTGCTTACACCACTCGTGTTGGAACTGAATACGCTGCTAGCCGATCTTCAAATTGCGCAGGAGCAGGCCACCTTTCAGCGCAATTTTTTTGAATGCATTCTGAACCAACTACCCACGGATTTTGCATTGCTCGATGATGGGTCGCGCTACCTCTTCATGAGTGCACATGCTGTACCTGATCGAGCGCTACGTGAATGGCTCATTGGCAAGACAGACCTCGATTTTTGTGCTTTTCGTGGCATCGATGACACCCTTGCTCAAAACCGCATTGCCAAGCACCGCGAGGCCTTGGAAGGCAGTCAGCCCATACAATTGCTAGAGATTCGCCCGGATCGGCATGGCAAAATGATCCACAAATTGCGCACATTCATGCCTATCCAAGGCGACCACGGGCAGCGCTTGATCGCAGCATTCTCCCACGACATCACAGATCTCGCATTACAAGAGCAGTCCCTCCTAGCCAAAAATGAGGCCTTGGAGAAAGCAAATTTCGAGCTCGATCAATTTGTGTACCGCGCATCGCACGATTTGCGCGCCCCGCTCTCGTCAGTACAAGGCCTGCTGGAACTCGTCTTCGGAGCCAAGTCCCTAGAGGAGGCGGAGCCCTATTTACAGCTTATGCAACGCGCGACAGTGAAAATGGATGGCTTCATCCGTGACATTGTGCATCATTCCAAAAACGCACGTCAAGAAATTCAACTGGCTCAAATCGACTTGCAAGCCGCCTTTGACGACACCATGGAGCAGTTGCGCTTTATGGCGGGCGCAGACCGTGTAAGCGTCGAGCTCAAGCTCACCGCTACGGCTCCACTTTTGAGCGATCAATTCAGGATTGGCATATTGCTCAACAATTTGATTTCCAATGGCATCAAATACCAAGATCCCAAAAAGGAAGCACATGTCTGGGTAGATGTGGTGGTCGATGCACAATTCGTCAATATCAGGGTGCGCGACAATGGAATCGGGATTGCAGAAAAGCACCTGAAGCATGTTTTTGAGATGTTTTACCGCGCAACACATGTTGCGACCGGCACGGGTATCGGCCTCTACATTGTGCAGGAAGTGGCCCGCAAACTAGGCGGCCACGCTGAACTCCATTCAGAATTGGGCGTGGGCACCACTTTCTCTGTACAATTTCAAAACGGTCATCTGGTGGAGTAAACCTGCAAATTGGGATTGAGAATCATCGAGCATTCGATATTGCGAAGGTCTCGCGATTGCCAATGGACACTCCGCCTCGTCAATAAAACAAATATGCTGCGGAGCTAGTGCGCCGCAGCATATTATAGACAACTACAAATGATTGCTTACCGAACGGCGATCGGATAGCTAACACCACTATAGGTGACATTGCCGCCCGATAGTGGTGCACCATTGCGCAGGTGCAGGATCCCGGCCACGTGTGGCGTAGCCATCGAAGTGCCCGTGAGCGTGGCATACAGACCATCTTTGTATGTGCTGTACACACTTGTGCCAGTCGCGATCCAATCTACTGGAGGCCTGCCATAGTTGCCACCGTAGGTGACATCGTTGTAGTAGCTCTTGTCGCAACGCATATTGGTCACGGTATAGATGCGTGTTCCGCTGATGCATCCTGGTTGATAATAGGCAGCGTTGCTATTGTTGTTGCCAGAGGCAATCGCGACGTGGGTGCCGCCATTGGCGACCGTCGTGATAGACGACAAGTAGCTAGAGCCCGTAGCGCATCCGCTGGTGCCGTAATATCCGCCCAGACTCAAATTCATCGCATCTCCAGTAAAATCATAAGTCGCAACGTGGTTGATGCCAGCCACTATCGTGGAGGTAGCACTGCCACCCGTGCATCCAAACACCCTCACTGGTACCACCAAAGCGCCCGGGGCCATACCGATGACGCCGATGGTATTGTTGAGTGCTGCCGCAATACCTGCTACGTGAGAGCCGTGACCATTGCAGTCATCGGCTGTGCCACCCACAAACGAAACTGCATAAGTCGCGCTAGTCTGCACATTGAGGTCGGGGTGCGTGAGGTCAATGCCCGTGTCTACGATCCAAATCCAAGCAGCATTGGCAGTGCCTGCACCGCCTGCATTGGTGATGCCGCAGGGAGTGGTTTGCGCATTGATTTTGCCACTTGCATTGTCAATGCTCTCGATCTTTACAGGGGGAATCTCCTCATAACGGTCAAATTCCACCGAACCCACAGCAGCATTCTTGGAGATCAAATCATACTGCCGCTCCGTAAGTTTCAGGGCTACACCAACCATCGCCGATGTATATTTTTGAATGATCGCATCCGCAGGCAGCTCAAATTGAGCGAGCCAAACGTCGAGCTCCTTTTCAACTTGTGCATTGAGCAAATTCATTTGGGCGACTTTGCTTTCGCGATCAGAGATTTTGGACCAATCCAAGCGCTCCCGTGCAGAAGCAACTGCGCTGGGTTTGAGTTGGATAATGTATTGATTGGGAATGATGTTTCCCTCCACGCTTTGCGGTTTGACAGCCGTGGACTGGATCGCCGCATCTTTGTCGGCAGTACAAGCGCTAAGGCCGACCAACAATAGCCCTGCCATTAAAAACAACGAAAGTCGTTTCATAAGCTTTAGTGGATTTAAGAATTGATAAATAGAAAATTAAATGACCCTAAAACTACTCCAACTCCAATGCAAATCGGACTCAAAGTAATCATTGGAAGAACGGGTGTGATTCTATAAGGGTCGTCGCATTGACTTTCTAGTATTGCAACTCTATTTCAAATATAGTCAAAAAATAATGCCATGAAAGCAAATGAAGATGGCAAATGAAGAAAATTGATGAATTGGCCGCCTAATGATTACAAGTAGCTCATTTCCAATGCGAATATTTTTTCCGGGCAAACGTTTCAGCTCATTGATGGGTTGGCATGGAATGAACAGGGATCGATTCGCGCCAGGAAATTCCTTTCCTACCCCAACTTTTTCCTACCCGTTTTTGACACGAGATGTCAAAGCCCCTGCCGAAATTGAGGTATGAATCAGAAAATCAAAATGATACACTTCACTCGCCCATCTCAGCCCAGTGCCGAGCAACGCGATAGCCTTCGCGCCAACCAAATCCAGCCCAAAGGAAAGCTGATGGCGAGCCACATGCAGTTCCCTGCACGCTGCAACAATCGCATCTGCGCATTCCACAGGCTCTTCGCCAACGAATTGCCCGTCCTCCCGAACTAAAATCGCCCTCCAATCAATCAACTATGTACAAAATCTGCCCCCAAGGCAGATTTTGCACGTTGCAGGTGCATCGCACGCCGAAGAACGAAGCTGCCCCCTCCATTCTCAATTGTCCATTCTCCATTATCAATTGTCAATTGATAATCTATCTTTACAATGTGAGCACTCCCTCCATCCAGGACTTTGTGGACATGCCCCTCACGGGCCTGCGCTACTTGCTGTCTGACAAATTGCTCAAAATCAATACTCCCGCGCGCTTCACGCCTGCGACTGCTGAGCAAGTCGACGGTTTGGTTGAGGCTTTGGAGGCCGCCGAGCTGAACATCAATCAGCTTTTCAACATCAAATTCAAGACGGAGGACCTGCTCGAAGCCATCGGGCTGAAAAAAAATGTGGCCGATCGCATGTGGGATTTGATCATCTCCCTCAAGATTATCGTCGCCGACCGCAAGCTGCCCGAGGAGCTGCTCCACAACATCGATCGCCTCATCCGAGATTGGCAGGGAAATATCTTTCCCGCCGAGGAACTCAAGCACATCATGCAGGAATTGCTCAGCATCAGCCACGACCGTGGCCTCGATGCAGAGCTCGCCAATGCCCAAAAAGCCATCCTACAGGGACTCGGCCCGCAGGACATCAACCTCGGTTCGCCCGAGAAACAGCTGGTCTGGGGTGCCCACATCCTCTTTCTCATTTACAATCCCTATCTGCTGCAAGCGTGGCCCGAGAGCCGTCGTAAAGGCGGATATGATTTGGTGAAAACGGCTTTGTGGAAACAATTGCTCGATTGCCACCAAGTCAAATATTTGCGCGCAATATTTGGCAGCCACGTCTACAACCTGCTGCGCAAGACCGACATCATGGTCGGTTGGGGCGCACCGGGCACCTGGTTTTTTTATGCATCCGCAAGCACGCCGCCCAAGATCAATTGCGATTTGTTGTACTCGATGCTCGTCGGATTTGACCACGCACGGGCTTGTGCCGTGCATGAAATCGGCCATGCAGTGCAGACACGGGGCGTGCCCGACCACATCCAAGACCTGAGCGACGTGCTCGGCGACATGGAGGGCCAAGACGCCAAGCAGGCAGCAGGCCATGTCTTGAAATTGCAGCACTATTTCCTCAATTGCTGCGAAGACAATTGTGTGAACCGCTACACCGCAGAGATCGGGAAAATATTAGGCCAAGATTATGCCTATTCGCTCAACTATTGGTACACGGCGATCGGCGACATCGGGCGGAGGTATGTGCGCAAGGAAGTCATCTATACCGAAGACACGCCCCAAATTCGCTTCAAAAACCTTACGTTCATCATCAGCAGGCTGTTTTGCGCCCACAATGGCCTCTTTGAAGACAGCTATGAAGGATGGGAAAGCCTCATGGCCCGCCCAGATTGGATCCACGGCCGCGACCGCAACAATCCCGAGCAACATTTGACGCAAGTCGCGGCTTTTGAGCAGCTCAAGGGTATGTGTGAGGAAGTCGAGTACTTCTTTCCCGACATCCAAGAGATGGCAGGTGGCCCAGAATATTATGCCGAACTCGCAGCCACTTATGCCCCCAAACGCTATGAACTGATTCACGAAATCTGGAAACTCTATGCCCAGGACCTCGTCGATCAGATCACCGAGCAAAAACCGGAGGATGTCGAGGACTCCATGGACCGTTTCCAAACGGAAATGAACCATACGCCTCCGCCCCCACCCAAAAAGGAAAAAAAGCCCGAAAACGAGGAGAACAAAGACGAGGAAAAGGAGAAGGACAATCAGGACAATCCGACTCCGCCCAGCTCGTCAGACAACAGCTCCAAAAAGGAATCTGAGGAAGAGCTAGAAGGCGAAAAGCCTGAGGAACAGAAGCCTGAAGACGACAGCGGCGGCGGCGATGGCGACGACGAGAGCGCAGGCGACTCGGCTGACAGCCCGCCCGAGGACAGTGACGACGCAGACGACGACGGCGACTCTGAGGAGCAAGACCAAGAACAAGGCAGCGAGCCCGACCAAGGCGGTTCGGGCGCGCCCAAGGATCCCAAACCCAAGGATCAAGAGAAAAAGGATCCTGAGGAAAAGGACGAAAAAGAAGAATCCGACGAAAAAGAGCGCCAAGAAAAGGAAATGGAAGGTCCGCCGCCCGAGGGCGCCGAGACCAAACCCGAGGAGGTAGAGCAGCAAGAAGAGGTCGAGCGACCTGAAAATACCGAGAAAAAGGATGCGCCCGAAGAGGCTCCACAAGAGGTTTCGCCCGAGGAATTGGAGAAACTCATGGAGCAGCTCATGGAACAATTCAAGCAACTCGTGGACCTCAAGGAAGACAAAGAGTCTGAGGAAGAGGTGGTTGAAGACGAGGAGAATGCCGAGGCAGAACTGATCCGGGAAGTCGAAGACGAGAGTCTGCCCCCTGAACTCAAGCCCGAGGAGGAGAAAAAACAAGACACGAGCGGCGACCGTGGCGACGCCCATGGCGGCAAGGAAGACAGCACGGGTGTGCTCGACCGCGAGGCCGCGCCCGAGGAATCGATGGTGAGCATCGAGGACCTGCTCGCTGCCTTGGAGGCGAATGTCGAGCCAACTGAAGAAGAAAAAGCAAGACGCAAGCCCTTGGAGGAGGAGGTCGAGGAACGCGAAAAGCTGAAATTCGACATTCCCCCGCCGATGAATCTCGATGTGCTCGCCAAGGGCGATTGGGACGATTTTAACCGTCGCGTGGCCTTGCTTGGTCCTGTGATTGCGGTGATGGCCAAGGCTTTGGAAAAGCTGAAAGACGCACAGCTCAAGCTCATCAGCAAAGTTTCCAAAAAGCATCAACTCATACCGCCTGGCGGTGATTTGCGCAGATTTGACCAAGGGAAAATGCAGGCCCTGATCGAGCGGATTTCGAAGAATGAGAAATTTGACACCGATCACCTGAGCATGTTTCGCAAGGACGACCGCCGCGTCGCGATCACGCGCCCCACGCGGATCATTTTGATCGACGGCAGCCGCTCCATGACCTTTGGCGGGCACCCGCTGCCGATGGACAAGGCGATCCAAGAGGCGATCATCGACTACATGGCGAGTCGCATCGCGGGCTACGACACATATATTACGATGTTTGGGCCCACGAATCCGATCTTGCTCGCCGAGCCCGGCGACAACCTCGTGGAGATCGGCAAGCGCATCGAGAAGGTGCATGGCGGCCTCAACACGATGACTTACCTCGCCCCTGCCCTGCTGCAAGTCATCGAAAAAGTCGCTTACCGCAAGAAATTTGAAGAAAATTTCGTCGGCTTCACCAACTTCGTGATCTACACCGACGGCGACATCGACGACCCCAAACAGAGCCGCGAGATCATACAGCAAATCTTCGAGCACGCGCCCAAGAGCACATTTGACTTTGTGATGATCACTGACAAACACGCCACGCCAATGGACGTGCTCATCCGCACACTCGACGTGAAGCGCAATCCCATCCACGAGATCGGCGTGGTGCGCAGCACTGCCAAACGCCAATATCCGCTCGCTCTCACCGCGACCATGAAACTCACCGGCCGCATCGCAAAAACCAAGAGTGGATTTGCAGATCCGGCATTTCTGCGCACAGGCCAATTTAGGCGGCTATTGCATCACCTGACGCGGTGAGCAAAAGACGGGCGCGCCCTCCAGACAAAGCCGATTGGCGCCTCACCTATCCATTGCATCATTCCTTCAAATTTCCTATTTTTGATCCATGAGTTCAGTCCTGAAGCATCAAAAAGTAACGGAAGAGGTATTTCTTGAATACCTACAGTCCATCGAAGGCAAGGCCGAATGGCTTGATGGCGAGATTTATGACATGGCAGGTGGGTCTGGGAGGCATGCTTCGATCACTGCCAATATGATCGGAGAGTTGCGTTCCGCAGTTCAAAACAAAGGTTACAGAGCCTTCAGCAGCGACCTACTTATCCGAATCCCAGCAGACCGCTCACTATGTCTGCCAGACGCATCCGTCATTTGTGGCGCACCTGCATATGAGCCACCAAAAGATAACATTGCAACAAACCCGACGTTGATCGTCGAGGTGCTCTCCGATGATACCGAAAGCTATTGCCGGGGAGGGAAATTCAAAAAATACAGGACCATACCTACGCTTCAAGAATATGTGCTTGTCGATCAACACAAATATGAAGTCGAAGTATGGTTCAGGCACCCCTCAGGCCATTGGCAAATACAAATCTTCAATGACCTCACGCAATCTGTGAGCCTGCAATCTATCGGCGTCCATATCCCGATGGCGGAGATTTACCGCGACGTGGTGTTTGAGTCGGCTGAAAAGTAGGGCGCTTCAATCACGCTTGCGCAGCTTTTTTCGATCCGAATTAAACCTTTCCCCAAATCCCGAGTCCATTCCCTAAATTGGGTAAATGATAGCATCGGGAATGGGTACAGATCGGGAGTCACAACGGAAAATTCAGCACCTCTACCTGCGTGCAGGCTTTGGCGAAACGCCACAATTTCTGAAGGCAAATGGCGCACAAGCTTTGGAATGGCACGTCGATCGCGTATTTCATGATGCGGAAAAGGTCCAAGACCTGACTGCGATCGACGATCCGACCAAAGGCCATGAAAAGGAAGTCGGCAAATTCAAATTGGGTGTGCTATTCGAACGCTCCAAAAAGGATCTCAAGGAGTTGAATCTGCACTGGTTAGATGAAATGGCGGATTCCAAGGCTCCGCTGCGCGAAAAACTCACGCTCTTTTGGCACGATCACTTTGCGACCAATGTCCCCGTCGGTTACCTGATGCAGGTGCAAAACAATACCCTGCGCCGTCTTGCGCTGGGCAAATTTGGCGACCTGCTGCATGCCGTTGCCAAAGACCCCGCGATGCTCATTTACCTCAACAATCAGCAAAACAAAAAGGGCCACCCCAATGAAAATTTTGCCCGCGAGGTAATGGAATTGTTCACGCTCGGCATCGGAAATTATGCCGAATCCGACATCAAGGAGGCCGCGCGGGCATTCACCGGATGGCAAGTCAATGCAATCGGCCAATATGAATTCAACGCGCGACAGCACGACGCCGGCCACAAAACAGTGCTCGGCCAATCGGGCAACCTCACAGGCGAGGCTGTCCTCGACATCCTTGTCGCCCATCCGCAGACTGCAAAGCACCTCGCTCGCAAGCTATATGCATGGTTTGTAAATCCCATTCCCAATGCCGAGTCCATCGCAACCATCGAAAATTGGCTCGTTCAAAGTCAGCTGGACATCGCGAAAACACTGCGCAATATATTTTTGGCGGATTGGTTTTATGCGGATAAACATTTGGGCGCGCTCGTGAAATCTCCCGTCGAGTTGCTTGTGCAATACAAGCGCTTGCTGAAAATGGAGCTTCCCAACACAACGTTTCTGCTCAAAATCCAGCAATCCTTGGGGCAAATGCTGTTCTTCCCGCCCAACGTTGCAGGATGGCCCAATGGCACGCAATGGATCGACAGCTCCACCCTCATGCTGCGTATGAAATTGCCGCTGGTTTTGTTTGGGGCGGATGAATTTAATATTGCGGTAAAGCTGGATTTGGACGATGAGGGACCCGACATCTCTGAAACCAACATCCCCAAAAAGATGAAGGCCGAGGTGGATTGGAAGGATTTCATAGCGCCATTTGGTGATTTAGCGGCGCAGGACCTGGCACAAGCACTTGTTGACGCCTTGGTTGTCGCGCCACAGCTACGCATCGACTTGGGAAACCTGCGCAAGTTTGCTGATCCCAGCAGCAAAACTGAAACCATTAAGAGCCTCGCACTCCGCGTCATGGCACTCCCTGAATTTCAACTGAAATGAGCATGAACCGCAAAGATTTCCTCAAAAATTCGGCTTTGGCGAGTGCCATGCTGTTTGTGCCGCGTTTCTTGCGCAGTGCGCAATATGACGCACTCTTAGGATCGGCCCAGGGCAAGGTGCTCGTCGTGATACAGCTCGGTGGCGGCAACGACGGCCTCAATACCGTTGTGCCCTGGCAAAATGACCTTTATTACAAGGCACGGCCACAACTCGCACATGCCAAAGGAGACTGCCTGCGGCTCGACGACGACCTCGCACTCGCTCCCGGCATGGAGGGCCTCAAAGGCCTCTACGACGCGGGGCACCTCGCCCTCGTGAATGGCGTGGGCTACCCCGATCCCAACCGCAGCCACTTTCGCAGCATGGACATCTGGCAGACTGCCAGCCCCGCCGACCAATATTGGAACGACGGTTGGGTCGGTCGTTTGCTCGACGCGCAGTGCCCCGATTGCAAGCCCTACCACGCCATCGAGGTCGACGAGGGCCTAAGTCTAGCCCTCAAAGGCAAAAAGATGAACGGCATCGCCCTCACGAATGTGGAGCAATTTTACCGCAATACCCACGAGCCGTTTTTCAATGCGATCGCATCGCAAACTCAGCCTGCACACGACGATCATCCTACCCTCGCCTACCTGCACAAAACGCTCGTAGAGACGAGTGAAAGCGCCACCTACCTGCATGCGCAGCACAAAATTTACAGCAGCAAGGCAGAATATCCGCAAAATCCATTTGCCCAGCACCTGAAACTCGTCGCTGAACTCATCGTGAGCGGCAGCGCGACCCAAATATATTATGTAAGCCTCGGCGGCTTTGACACCCACGCTGGCCAAAAAGGTCGCCAAGGCAGGCTGCTCAGCCAATACAGCGAGGCAGTGGCCGCATTTGCCAAGGATTTGCAGCAAAATCAGCGCTTTCAAGATACAACGGTGCTCACCTTCAGCGAATTTGGCCGACGGGTCGCGCAAAATGCCAGCAATGGCACCGACCATGGCACCGCCAACAATGTCTTCTTGATGGGCGGCGCCCTGAAAAAACCTGGGATTTACAATCCGCTGCCGAGCCTCGCCGATTTGGACGATGGCGATTTGAAATACAGCATTGATTTCAGGCGCGTGTATGCAAGCGTGATCGAGGGTGCGCTCGGCGCGGACGCTACCCGTGTGCTTGGCGAGCGATTTGAGGGATTGGGGATCGTTTAAGCGAGGCAAGCTGCCAAAAATATTTTTGTCGCAATCTTGCACCTTTTTATATTTTTGTCGTAACATTACGACATGGAAGCACCACACACCCCCATTTACTTCGCCTACACGATCGTCTCACAGGCGAGTGCCGAGGCTGAGGCAGTCACCCAACAATTCGCGCAGAGCGAATATTGTCGGGCCCGAGAGACCTACCTGCAAATGCATGAGCGCGACACCGTGAATAAGCGTGCAGGTCACTTCACAACGGGTTATTTCCCAAACACCCAGCTTTTTATGCTGCAACTCGACGCCGCTAAACTTGAAGAAAACCGTGTCAAGGTTCTCAGCAATCGCCATCAGCCCTACGCCTTTGGTAAGATGGAGCCCCTCGCAAAGCTGTTGCTCGACACCCGCAATCTAGGTTTTGAGTGGTTTGCCGAAAATGAGGACTCACAGCGCCAATTTTTCAAAACGGAGGCCGAGACACATGCCTTTGCCGTGGCGCAGCCCGATGCCGCCAAGTGGCAGCTCTACAACCTCGACAAACACTTGGACTTTATGGAGGGGCAGAGCATACAATATTTCCTTTTGCAACGCAGCGCCATCAGCACCAACCAATTGGAGGTGCTTGCCGATCTCGGGCGCGGCACCCTCTCCAAAATCAAAAATGGCCAGCGCATCCTCAGCCGCAAGCAATATGGCCGCATTGCACGCGTGCTGCAACACTATGGCTATGTGGCTTGGGTCGATCTGCGCATGTTGGAAGCAGCCTGAATCCCCAAAATGTGGACTAAAAACCCTTGTGATTTCATGCGACACATTCCAAATTCGCGGCATGTATGATATGAATTCGCAACAATTGCATTCGGCTTTGACCCAAAAATGGATCGGAATGCGTCCCTATTCCAAAATCGATACGCATGACAAATATTATATCGGCGTAGCCAAGGAGTTGTACAAGGTGCTAGCGCAATCGCATTTGCGCAATTTGTCCACTCCGCCGAGCGACGACGATGTGGTACACATGGCGGTGGTGCTTGCAGCCTATCTTGAGGATTTCATCTGCGAAATCGGCATCTGGAAGGCATTTATCGAGCGCCACATGGAGGTCGCAGACCGTTACCTGCCCTTTTTTGAGTTGCCAGATTACGATCCCGACTACATCAACCCAGAAGACATCCACTTGATGGTTTGGGCTTGGGCCAATTCCCTACAGGTCGAGGTGTTTTTGGATCCCGTAATGTTTTTGCGCACCGAACTTGTGAAAGGGCTGTGGGAGGTTTTGGAAGCTGCAATTGACAAGGCACCGGCGACCAGCTTTTTTGACGAATATCTCCAAATCCCTGACGATCCCAACTTCTTTGAGGTGCGCAAACGCATCGAGTGGCTCGGTGTCAGCAGCTATCTTTTTGGGCAATTGGACTTGGTAGCTGAACTCGAAGAAAAAATCCAATCCGATTACCGCAGAAGGCCAGAAATCAATGCCGACGATCGCCACCTGATCCAATATGACCTGAGGCTTGATGTGGCGATGAACAAAATCACCCGGTTTGGTGGCCTGCGCATACCCGCGATGGCCTCAAGGATTTTGCGCGGGAGCGATGTCGTCCTTCAAAAAATTGCGCAAATTTCACCGAAAACATCTGGCCGCTTCTTGGTGCAGGCGATTAAAGAAGATCATTATCTCCTTCGTCACCTACCCAGCAATCGCGAGCTGATCGTGGCATTGGAATCGGGAAACAAGGCCGTGAAATTGGGCGAGGTGATCACCACGAGCCTTGTCAAATGGGGCGATGAATTTTGGATCAGCGGCCTCATTATCGGCACTCCAAACGACAAAGACGATCTCGATACAAAAGGCGCAGCCGTGCCACTCGCCTTTTGTACTGCTGAAGAAAACCAAATTGCGCTCGACTCAATCGCTTTGCAAGAGCAGGCATTTTTGGAGACCAACGGGAGCCTACTTGTGCTCTGCGAAGACCGTCGCGAAGCTGTCGAGGTGTTTCATCAATGGCAAATCGCCGTCGACAAGCTCACAAATGCAGCCAAAGGTAGACCTGCAACGCAAAAAATTCCCAAAATGGACCTGCAGATGTTGGAGGCTGATGACAATGTGGGCATCTTCATGGCGAGTGGTTCGGGAATCAATTTTGTACCGCTTGCAATGGATTTGATCGCATTCCTGCAAGGTCTCATCGGCGACGATCGCGACGATGCGCGCGAGGCCATGATCGACTTGTTTCAATATTGTTCATTGGCTTACGTCGAATATGTGGCGGCCAATTATCCGTTTGCGCGGTTCAACCTTGCCAAGCAGGCATTTGACGTCTACCGCGACCGCGTGGCGCTCGCTTGGTTTTTGAACCCACAAGAAAGCGGTCCAGCGATACCTGAAATTTCGATCACAGCATAAGCCGCAGGTGCATTTAATCAAGCCACCATTGGTTGCTTGTGGATAAACTGTGGCAATTCATGTGCGGATAGCTAAATCTTCTGCGGTAAATTGCTGCATGTACAGCTTTGCCGACATTCGCACAATGATGAATCCCAGGAGCAAGATGCGTGGGGCGATACTCTGTTTGATCCTCTTGGTGTCTTCCATTTCGCATGCCCAATCCATCGTGAACGGTGGCTTCACCAGCGGTACCGCCAACTGGGGCTGCACGCCTGAACTGAATCCCGAGACTGTGTATGGAGGGTCGAATGGCGCAAATACCGTTGCGGAAATCGACAACCTTGTAAGCCTTTGCCAGACCGTCAGCGGCTTTTCCATTGGCGACGCCTACGATGTTTCTTATGTGGCCTCTCGGCGACTGGGCGGCTGCCCCGGCCCCAATCCAGCGACGATCGGCGTTACGATTGCAGGCCTCAATACCAGCGATTCCAGAAGCAATACCATCTGGGCGCTCAGTCCGTCGACTTTTACCTTTACGGCCACCGCTGCCACCCACACCTTAACCTTGGTGCATCAGTTTATTGCCTATACCACCTGCGGATTTATCATCGACGACATCGCAATCACAGCCTCAACGCCATTTGACCTGCGACTTACCGATTTTGAAATCACTGGTGCTCCAGACCAAAATGTTACTGCTAAATGGGTGATTGCAACGGAGCAAAACCAAGCAAAATATGAAATTGAAAGTAGCCTAGATGGTGTGAATTGGGAACATTGGGGCGAGATGGAGAGCAAAGGCGATGCAAGCACGCCGCAAGCCTATGAACTTGCGAGCCAGAAGGCTACGCAAGTGACCGAATATTATCGGCTACGGGCCTGGGACAAGAATGGCCGTGTGCAGTTGCTTGCGATACGGCAGCTCATCGTAAGCCCTAAACCATCTCCTGTCGCATTCCCCAACCCTAGCAATGGGCATTTGACAATCGATTTTGCAGGTATCGAGGATGCGCGTTTTGAATTGATCGACATGCTTGGCACGACGCAACATGTACAGCCTTTGGTGACCGAGCAAGATGCTGTGCAGCTTGAAGTAGGCCACGTGCGCGAGGGTTGTTACCTCCTACGCATCCACCTGCAAGGCAAGATTTTTACACAAAAGCTTTGGCTCCAAAAGCAGCTTTGAGCTCATCTTCAGCAAGCTACTGCGCCGAATTCAATGATCATCGACGGGCTTGGCGACTTTCACCCTGCGCAATAGGAACACCACCGGCAGGCAAAAAAGCACAGCGATGCCGATCACAAAAAATCCCTGATCGTAACTCACCAATGCTTGCTGCTTGAATAGCGCACCTTCCAATGCCTTGTAAGCCATTGATTGGGCCTCCTCAAAGCTGCGCCCTGCCGCCACAAAATTTTGCGTCAAGGCCGCAATACGTTCGCTCGACACCTGATCGTAATCGTTGATATAACCAATCATATTACCCCGATTTTGGCCATTCAAATGCGTGAGATACATATTGATGAGCGCAACGCCGAGGGCACCACCGAGCTGCCTGATCATGTTGGCGAGGCCGACGGCCTGCGCCATGTCCTTGCCTTGCAAGCCGGCCACCGCAAGCGATAGAATCGGCGACATCATGAATGCCATCCCAAATCCTCGCATCAAAAAGGGTAAAAAGAAGTTGCTTTCGCTACTTTCTGGACTTGCTGCCGCCAACATCATCATGAATCCAAACGTGAGCATGATGCCCACGATGATAATTGATTTGGGATTGACGCCGCTACCCAACATTTTGCCGACGAGCGGCATGGAAAATGCGGTACACAAAGCGCCAGGAATCATGAATACGCCCGTTTGGGTAGCTGTCCATCCCAAAGAAATCTGCGCAAACAGGGGAAATATGAACACCGTCCCAAAAAGCAACATTCCGAGGATCAGGTTCATCACGCTGCCCATCGCCAAGTTATAATTGCGGTAAAGCCTGATGTTCACTGCCGGCTGCTCGATGCTGAGTTCGCGGTGAATGAAGGCGAGAATGCCAAACAATGCGAGAATGGACACAATGACGATTTCTTCGCTAGCAAACCAGTCTTTGGCAGTTCCTTCTTCCAACACATATTGCAAGGAGCCCACGGCGGTCACCAAAAATATGATGCCCCACCAGTCGATCTTGCGCGGGCGAACCGCACCCGGACGGTCCGTAATATAAGCCCATGACAAAAGTGTAGCCACGATGCCGATCGGAATATTCACAAAGAAACACCAGTGCCAAGAGATGTTGTCGGTGATCCAACCACCGATCGTCGGGCCGAATGTAGGCCCCATAATAATCCCGATCCCAAAGATTGCATTTGCGGTGCTGATTTTCTCAGGCGGAAATTGCCCAATGATGATGGTCTGTGCCGTAGAAAGCAATCCGCCGCCGCCCAAACCCTGTACAAAACGCCAAAAAACCAGCGTCCACAAGCTCCCTGAGAGCCCGCACATGAGCGAAGCCACCGTAAAGATCACCACCGAACCTGTGAAGTAAAGTTTGCGCCCAAAAAGGTCCGAAAACATGCTTGTGAGCGGAATAATGATCACGTTGGAAATGGCGTAGGCCGTGATGACCCAAGCAATTTCGGTTGTGGTGGCGCCAATACTGCCGCTGATCTCGCGCAACGAAACGTTGACAATCGTGGTGTCGAGCAGCTCGAGCACGGCGCACGAAATCGCCGTGAGGATCACGATCCACTTGGCAAAACCCGTGGGGTATTGAATCGGCTGAGAAGGTATTTGCAATGTGCTGCTCACGCGTGTTATTTATTTGGTGTGGACATCGACCGAGACGCTGAGGCCGGGCATCAGCAGGCCCGCCAGGTCCTGCGGCGATTCAGTGATCGCGATGCGCACAGGCACGCGCTGCGTGATTTTCACAAAATTGCCCGTCGAATTGTCGGGCGGCAGCAGTGAAAACTTCGCGCCTGTTGCTCCGCCAAAGCTCTCCACCTTGCCCATAACCTTGGCTGATGGGAAGGCATCCACACGGATCTCAACGACTTGTCCGGGGCGCATGTCTTCGATTTGCGTCTCCTTGAAATTCGCTGAGACCCAAAGGTGCATGAAATCAACCGTAGAGCAGATCGGCGTACCTGCCTGCAAATATTGGCCCATTTGCACGGAACGCTTGGAGATGATGCCATCAAAGGGCGCGACGATCGAGGTATTGTGGAGTTGGGTTTGCGCGAGCTGCAATTCAGATTCGCGTTGCTTGAGCATGGCCATGGCTAGGCTGATCTGCGAGGTCTGCCCTTCTGCCTGAGAGCGGGCGCCAGCCGCCTGCGAGGTTGATGCCTCCGCTTGCCGCTTGATCACGTCGAGTTGCCCTTTAGCAGCCTCCAATTCAGCGCGGGTGGCCTCGATTTGTTGCTGTGTAGCAGCGCCATCGGCTTGCATACGCTCCAAACGCGCCATTTCTTTTTCAAATCTTGTGTAGCGCGCTTGTGCGGCCACAATATTGTCCTTGGCGGCTTGGCTGCTATAGGTGGATGCGCTTGCGTTGGATCGGGCGACGTTCACGCCCGATTTTGCGACTTCCAACTGCGCGCGTGCACTCTCCAAAGCCGCCTCGGCAAGCGCGACGCGCGTTTTGTAGTCGGTGTCGTCGATCTGCACGAGCGTATCGCCCTTCTTTACCTGCTGATTGTCTTCGAATTGGATTTCGGTCACGAAGCCAGGCACAATATTGCGCACGGGGGTGATCATCGCATCCAATTGCGCATTGTCGGTAGTTTCGTGGCCCATGCCCGAAATTTTGATGTAACCAAATACCGACAATACCACAATACCTATGCCCAAAAAGATGAACAAGCGTTTCTTATTGCCTTTGGGTTTCTGGCCCTCAGGGGCTTGCGCGGGGGATGTATTTTCTGCCATCGTAATGTATATTTCTCTTGAATTTTGATGCGGCTCAGTAGCCGAGCGTCGTATTGTAATTTTGTCGTGTCATCAACAGTTGAATCTGGTGCAATTTCAAATTGAATTGCGCTTGGTTTTCTCCGTTGAGGTCGACGAGATAGTCTGAAGGGGTAATTACACCGTTGTCGAGTTGACTCGATGAGGACTTGCGAATTGCGGTTTTGGCCTCCACGATTTTCTGGTCGAGCAAGATCAGACGGGCGAGTTTACTCACTTCCTCCTCGTATTGCACCAAAGTGGCTTGCAGGTTCAAATCAAAAACTTTGCGTTGCGTTGCGATCAGATCAGCGCTGAGCTTCAAATTATTGGCCTCTTTTCCGATTGAAAAATAAGGCGTGAGGTTCCAGGAAAGGCCCAGCCCGACCAGTCCGTAGGGTCGAATGTCGTTGTTCAGGAAATTGAAGCCGGGACGGCCCACATAACCTCTAGCAAAGACAAAAACCTTGGGTAAATTGTTGCGGTAAAGCATGCTTTCGCGGAGTTTGAGCGTGCTTCCTTGTAGCTCAAATAGGCGATACTCAGGCCGTACATTAGTGGTTTCCAAGGGAATTTCATTCTCAAGGCCCACAAAGTTGAAGCTGTCGTCGATGGTTTTGCCAGTGAGCAAACTCAGCGTCTTGTACCACGTCGTCAGGTTGGAATTGATTTCTTCAATCTTCTGCTCCGTCAGATAATATTCCGATTCCAGTACCAAAAAACTGCTTTGCAAGGCGGCTCCATTGGACACAGCAGACTGAATCCGCTTACGCTTGGCATCGAGCTCGGCGATGCGCAAGTCCATGATTTTTCTATTCTCTTGCTGCAACGCAATATTCCCAAAGAGTTGGTTCACACGCTCTTTCACCCGCCCATATTCCACCTCGATCTGCTGTACCTGGATGCTGGAGTTGCCGCGCTCGATCTCCTTTTGTGTTTTGATGGAACCGTAATCGAGCAAATTTTCCTTCACCTCAAGTCCAAAGCTGTATTGATCGGGCTTTTGCTTGAAACCTGTGGTGCCTGGCAATGAAAAATTGAAGGATGTCACCTCACTTTGGTAGGTGGCCTGCCCGGTCACACTCACTTGCGGCAAGTAGTTGGCGTTCAATTGTTCCACCTTGTTTTCCACCATGCTTGCATAGGTTTCCTTTTGCTTAAGCAATGGATAATTTTCCTTGGCGAGTGCCTGAAGCTGCGCGAGGCTGATCTGCGTACCAGATTGTGCGGCAAGCTGTTGGCACAAAAGGAGCCCCAAGCAGGTGATCAACGATACAAGTTGCGTCTTCATTAAATTCATACTCCAGTATTGTTCTTGATGCCTGCGATCAAAAAATCAGCCACCCAATTGGGGTAGGCATCCATAAATCGGTCAAATTCCCGGTCTTGCATATTGGTGGTCATTTTGAAAAGGGTGCCATTGAGCACAGGGTAAGCGCAGAGCGAATGCAACATGATGTAAATGAAGCGTGGGTCAAAATTGGCCTTGACCAAATGCGCGGATTGAAGCTTCTCAAAATAAACCACAAACTTGTTTTTCTTGTGTTTGGGGCCATTTTTACGTCCAGCCATCAGCTCAGGGTTCCTGTTGATCTCACGAATGATGAAAAGCAAGGATTTAGTTTTGAGAAACGGCACAAAGTTCAAAATGAACATTCTAAGCTTCGTTTCCCAATCCTCTGTATCGTCTTCCCAAGTAGAAATCAGTGCCATGAATTCGGTCATGGTTTCCTCAAAAATGCGGTCAAAGAGTTTTTCCTTGCTCCGGAAATAATAATGCACCGATGACTTACTCATCGTAGCCTCGTCTGCAATCTGTTGCATCCGCGCCCCCGAGTATCCATGCAACTCAAACACCTTTTTGGCCGCCTCGAGGATCTTGATTTCAGTTTCTGTCGCTTCCAACGCTTTAGTTCAACCAGATGATTTGACCAAATGGTCAGGCAAAGGTAAGCGTAGAATTTTGAAGGAATCAAGCAGAATATTTGTGTGTTGAGAGAATATGCTCGCACGCGCTGATCACCGCCTTCAAGGTCAGGGGCTTGCCAGTCGTTATTTCTTTTCTAGGGGCCCCGTGTTAAGCGGTCAGACCTTCTATTAGAATGCAATCACGCCCGATGGTCAAGATTTTACCACGGGCAGCAAACAAGCGCAAGAGGTAGGTCAGTGATTGCAGTCGCGTCATGCTACTGCTCTCCCAGCCTAGGTCCAGAGCGCGTGGATTGTAAGACTAGCATTCATTGCACGCCCTCCATTACGATCTCCAACTTTAGACTATCCAAATTCACAGCCTCGATCGGCGCATCCATCAATTGGGAGAGATCTCTGCTGTAAAACAAGACGGTATCATTGTAGTTGCTTCCAGACCTGAGCAAAACCGTCCACCACGAAGCTTCAATACTCTCATCGCTAGTAACAAGTAATGTGTAGGGAAGCACCACATTGCTAGCATTCGCATATACTGATGCACTATGGTCGGTATTCTTAGTAAGGTTCATTGTAAGCTCCAACCCACTGCCATCAAGATCAAACGGCACACCCTGTCGATTCAAAACTGGTACTTGCAAAATGCGGAATTCCTTGAACCGGGGATAATCTACCCTGATGGTCTGCGAAGTGCTTTCCACAAAATCGCCATTGACGGCCGAAAGCTGCACTGTGAAATAGCCCGTGCTTGTGTAGGTGTGCGCGGGCGAGCCCTCGGTAGCAGTGGTGCCATCCCCAAAGTCCCAACTGTAGGCTGTGGCGCCTTGCGAACAATTTTGAAATTG
>JANPHP010000319.1:0-6734 GCA_031424495.1 Bacteroidota bacterium
GATTGCCGTCGGTCGGGTCGCCCACGAGCTTGCCGCCGCCGCCGTTGGCGGGCTTGACGTGCACCGTGTTGGCGCGGCCCGGGAACTTCTTCATCAACTCGATCTGATCCCTGCCGGCCGTGCCGACGTGTCCGAGATCGAGCTGCATGTACACGTCCTTGGCCGCGCGGGCAAAGAAGATCTCCCACGTGCTCACGCCGTCGATCGTGTTAAAATCAGGCGCATGGCTATGATAGTAGGTGTGCATGCCGAGCGGCCGCAGCTTGTCCTGGATGCCGTTGAAGACATCGGCCACGGCCTCCCACTCTGCCTTGGTCGCAGTCGAGGGCACCGACGAAATCTACCCCAACGACATGCGTTCGTGGGGCAATGGCAAGTTTGACGTGATCGACTACGTCTTCTACCGCGGCAACTCCAAACCCGCCAAGCAGGTCACGCGCAAGCTGTGCAGCATCCACAAGCGTTGGAGCAAAAAACACCGCGACCTGAGCGATCATTTTGCTGTGGATTGTTCGATTTGGTGGGAATGACATGCAGCAACAAAATTCAAATGCGATGCGGGCACACTGCGGATGGCCAATCTTGCTGTCATGTATTTTCCTGTGCGCCATTGCCTTGCCACTGTCTGCGCAAAAACCCATGAAAGGCTGCAAGACTACCTTGAAAACGGTGGAGGAGGAGTACATCGCAACGGGGCCATCGCTGATGCTCACTTTTCAAGTGACGAATGAAGGCCACAAAACCTTGAAATTTTGCAAGTATTTCACACCATTTGAAGGGTTTAAGGGGCCGTTTCTGGAAGTGGTCAGCGAGGATGGCACACCAGTGGCTTACCAAGGGCCGCAAGTGAAACGCGGCAAGCCCGGTGCCGCCGACTACCTCAAGGTGACGGCGGGGCAGTCCATCGACATTGATTTTCATCTGGACTTGGCTTATCCCCTGGATGCAGGCCATTACATCGTGCAATTCAAGGGCCGACCGAGTTTCAATCGCTTGCCAGATTCCAACCGACTGCCGCTGCGGCTAGTTGCGGTTGGGCCACCAAAATGACCTTGCGCAGCTAAGACAATCGGGTCGAATTATTTTCTAATTTGTGCATCCTTTCGACGTTTATGGCATTTAGCATCTATCGATTCATTACTGGAGCCACCGATCGTGCAATCCGTTTGCAGGGATTCCGGCGCGAATTTGTGGAGGCTGCTGGCGCTTGGCAACACTACTACGTGTCGCCGGGCAAGGGTAGTCTGCCGCCGGTAGTGGTGGTGCATGGCTTGAGCGGCGAGGCCACAGACCTCGCCCCGATGTTCAGCACGCTCCGTAAGCACTTCAGCAAGGTGATGGTGCCTGACTTGCCAGGTCACGGCCGCAGTCAGCCGCCTGTTGCGGGGATGCTCTCATTGCCGATTTTGGAAACCTTCGCCAGCGGGCTCGATCAGATGATCAAGGAACCCGCGATCATCATGGGCAACAGCCTAGGAGGATTGGCGACGATCAGGTATGCCAATCGCAGCCCGCAAAATGTGAAGGGCATGGTGCTCTACTCGCCCGGGGGCGCGCAGATGAGCCTGCGTGAGCTGTTGGTTTTCAAAAGCAAGTTTCGCAACAGCAACCGCGAGGAAACCCGCAGTTTCCTCGACACCCTCGTGACCAAGGCACCTTGGTACCGCCGCGTGGTCGAGAATGTGCTCCGCAACCGATTTTTGCAACCCAATGTCGCTGAGCTCATCGGCAATGTCACGCCCGACATCCTGCTGCAACCCGAGGAGGTGCAAAGATTGAAGCAGCCCACCCTGTTTGTCTGGGGCAAAGCCGATACATTGCAAGTGAACCAAGACAAATTTTTCAAGCAGCATCTGCCTTCCCACGCTGAAATCGTGGAGCCCGAGCACTTCGGGCATTGCCCATTTCTCGATCAGCACAAAGACTGTACCCGCCTCGCCATCGAGTTTGCGACGGCGCTGAAAATGAAAAGCCAAGGGTAGCAGGAAAGGGAGGGTAAATGACTGATTTTTTATTCATTGCCATTAAGTGAATGGAAAACGCACCCGTCTCGATGCTGTCGTTCAACACGCCCAGGCGCGTTCAACGTGGATAGCCGTGGGTAAAACCCATGGTCAGCAATAGCAAAGAAAGAGCAACCCCGAAGTGGGTTGAACCTGATTTGTGAAATATTGGATTGTAATCACGTTCAACGCCCTTCGGGGTTGACAATTCAAAAAAACGCATTCAACCCCCGGTTTTACCGGGGGCTATCCACGTTTAAGTCCTTCGGACTTGGCAGACAGCGAATGGCAACTTTGCGCTTCCAACCGAAGGCTCAAAATCCACAACTTCACGACATTGATTTCTCATTCCTAATTTCTCATCTAACTTTGGGCGATGGCGATTCATTTCCACTCCAACAAGGAGCTCTACTTTCAGATGCAGCGTGAAAATGCTGCCGAGTATGTCTTGCCTTTTGTGGAGCAAGCGATGCCCTTGCGGCCGGGAATGCATGTTTTGGAGATCGGCTGCGCCGAGGGCGGCGTATTGCTCGCTTTTTTGGAGCGTGGCTGCACCGGTGTGGGCGTGGAGTTGAGCGAGTCCCGCGCAGCCAAGGCGCAGGAGTTTCTGAAGGATCAGATCGCGGCTGGACAGGTGCGCATCATCTCCAAAAACATTTATGACCAGTCTTTTGAGACCGAATTTCAAGGTCAGTTTGACCTCATCGTGCTCAAGGATGTGATCGAGCACATCCATGACCAGCAAAAGCTCATGGGTTTCATGAAGACCTATTTGAAGCCGGGCGGGCAAATCTTTTTTGGCTTTCCGCCGTGGCAGATGCCTTTTGGCGGTCATCAGCAGCTCTGCCGCAGCAAGCTCGGCAAGGCACCGTGGCTGCATTTGCTGCCACGTGGAGCCTATGGCTGGTGCCTCAAAGTGTTTGGCGAATTGCAAGGCACGATCGACGATTTGATGGATGTACACACGACGGGGATCTCGTTGGAACGCTTCGAACGTGTCGTAAACGCAACCGATTACCGCATCAGCAACAAACGCTTGTACCTCATCAACCCGATCTACAAGTACAAATTCAAGCTCAAGCCCCGCGTGCAGTTTGGGTTGATTGCGGCCATTCCTTGGGTGCGCAACTTTTGGACGACCTGCGGCTACTACCTCATCACGCCCAATTCGGGGCAGTAGCGATGAATTGAGGATGGGGTGGGAGAATTGTATTGCTGGCATAAGGGCGAATCAGACAACGCATTCTGCAAAACCCTAGAACTTCGGAACCCGCAAAATTGAGGCCTAAAAGCATTGCTCACCCAAACAAAAATCGAGTGGAATGGAAGAAGATCTCGGACAATGAAACGGTTCTAGGCAGGACTTGTGCGCATTGTTGTTAGCTTTCGCCCCTACAGGGCTTTGTATATTTGCCTACTGGTTTCGCCTAGGGCTTTGCCCTAGGCTGACGGCTTTCACCCTTTCAGGGCTGTTGATCGGTCCAATAGCCCTGAAGGGGCAAAAGCTGTCAGCGGTGGGCAAAGCCCATCGCTAGCGGCAAACAAAAGGACATCAAGCCCTGCAAGGGCGGAAGCTTCAATCGGTATGATTAACCACCTCCACATAGCGTTTGCGCTATAGCAATGGTTTTGAGCCTACCCAATTCACCCAAGATTTTGGTCGGATAGTGACGATCGACGAGCGAAGTGAGAATAGATGCCCACCATTTTGCGAATAGCTTGCACGTTTCGCACGAATGCCGCAATTTAGCTTCGAGTTTCTACGTCTTCGTAGGAGACCAAAAATTGAGTGAAAAAAAGAGACGCGCATGGGCTTCAGGCAGACATACAAGGGGATCTTCCAATTCAAAGACCAAGCGGCCTTGGAGCGGGCAATGGCTGAAAATCAGTCAGAAGCGATGGGGGCAGATGCGATGGGATTGCAAGATAGCTTTCGCAGCGAGTCTGTGATGCTGCTCAATATCGACGCTGTCGCCAATGAGCAAGATTGGGAGGAAATGGCCGTGGCCATGGCTACACTCGCCATGCACGCCTCGCGCGGGTTCTTGTATGCCGTTGCATTTGACAAGAAAAACGGGCAAAAGTCTGAAGTCGAATACTATGAGGCGACCAACGGCCGCCGCAAGCGCTTCCCAGCAAACAGTGAAGTCACGCCGCAACTCGCAGATGATTATTTCCCGCTGCAAGAAGGCAACTCCTACACCTTTCGCAGCAGCAATCCTGAAAGGCCTATTTATCACCTCAATGTACACAGGGTCGAGGTCAATGGCTTGGATTTCTACTACTTGGTGAATCCCGAACATGTCGGCTCGAAATACAATGAGGCATTGGACAGGGCATTCTTTTACAAAGACAAAGCCCACATCTGTAGTGTGAGTGCTGGCAATGAAAAAGAATTGCATGCCATTGACCCGGAAAATCCGCGTGCTTTTCAGTTGCTCTACAACAACAATAGCGCGACGGGTGATGTGCTCTATGCGATCTGGAAAGAAGGCGACTACTTTGTCGTCTATACCCATGAAGGCAATGTCGATTGCACAGTGCCTGCAGGCGCATTCCAAGACTGCATGCAGGTGAGGGTCGACACCTATCATGTACAGGAAGAAAACATGCGCATCGAAACCCAATACCAGACCTTTGCAAAAGGCGTCGGTTTGGTGCGCTTCCATCGGGATGAGGTCGTTTTGGAACTCGAATCCTATCATGTGGAGGCTTAAATCCGCCTTCAGAACCCTTTTTAGCTTTTGGCTGATGATTACCTGCCTTGCGGGCCACCTTGTGGCGCAGGCTGACCTTTCACTTGCCCAAAAAGTCGCGGCGATCATTCGCTGCCCCACTGTCTCGCACAGCGACACCACCGAAAATGATTGGAAGGCATTTGCCGACTTACAAGCGATGCTGCGGCTCGACTTCCCACAAGTGCATGAAAACCTTCCTTTGGTCATCCTGGGTGGTCATTCATTGCTTTACACTTGGGAGGGAAGCGACAGCAGTCTCCTGCCCGTGATGT
Source organism: Bacteroidota bacterium (assembly GCA_031424495.1). Classification (GTDB taxonomy): domain Bacteria; phylum Bacteroidota; class Bacteroidia; order J057; family JADKCL01; genus JADKCL01. Next base: position 5,014 of record JANPHP010000319.1, read on the forward strand.
ATTATGCCCATCAAGACGTGGTGCCTGCCGAATCTGAAGATGGCCAAAGCTGGGTGCATCCACCTTTTGCGGGGGAGATTGCCGATGGATTTATCTGGGGCAGAGGTGCGCTCGACACCAAGAGTTCGATCGTCTGCCTCATGGAGGCTGCCGAGCGGCTATTGGCGGCGGGCTACCGGCCTCAACGCACCATTTACCTTGCTTTTGGACATGACGAGGAAGTGGGTGGCAACCGTGGAGCGGCTGCCATCGCTGAATACCTGCAAGCCCACGACATCCACATGCAGTGGGTGCTCGATGAGGGCTTAAGCCTGATCTTGGGTGCATTTTCTGAAAACGATCCCCCGATCGCACTTGTAGGCTTGGCCGAGAAGGGCCACGCCAACATTGAGCTCAAGGTGCTCGGCGATGGCGGTCACTCGGCAGCTCCGCCCTTGGAGACCGTGATCGGCACCATGGCTGTTGCCCTCGATCGCCTGCAAAAAAACCCGATGGAGGAGCGCCTCTTGCCCTTGGTGATTGAGAGCCTGGTGAATGCAGCCCCGCTGATGGACAAAAAGACACAATTTGCGATGGGCAATGTCGGCCTTTTCAAGCGCATCATCCTCAAAGCACTTGCTAAAGATTCCCGCACAGACGCCATCATCCGCACGAAAATCTCGCCCACGATCATCGAGGGCGGCGTGAAAAACAATGTCCTACCCAGGGTCGCCAAGGTCAATCTGAATGTGCGCACGATGCCGGGCGACAGCATCAGCCATGTCGTCGACCACATCAACGAAATGATCAATGATCCCCGTGTGATTGTGACCCTGTTGCCCGATGCAACCGAGGCCTCGCCTGTGACGGACCACCTAAGCATCGAGTTTGCGTGCCTCAAATCGGCTATTGTAGGGGTGTATCCCACGGCCATCGTATCGCCCGCATTGATGCCGGCGGGCACAGACAGCAAGCATTTTCTCAGCTTGAGCAAAAACCTGTTTCGGTTTTCCCCATTCTGCATCCACAAAGACGAGGCAAGCCGCATCCACAACACCGACGAGCGCATTGCTGTGGCCGCCTGTGACGATGTGCTTGCCTTTTACATGTACATGTTCCAAATCCAGGTGCCCAACGTGAAAGAGCGCGGCAGGGCCGAACGGCAAGCTCGTAAGGAGTAAAGGTGACCTTGCCACTCCGCCTAAGAAATCCAACCTTTACGCTATGGAAGACGTGTTGAAGAAAATGATGGAGCAAGTCATCGACGAGATGATCCCCGTGCATCGGTTTTTGGGGATCACCTTGCGCGATGTGCGTCCCGGCTGGGCTTCGTTGTATTTGCCCTATCGGCCTGAACTTGAGGGCGACCCGCGTTCACGGCGCATGCATGGGGGCATCATTGCCTGCCTGCTCGACTCTGCGGGCGGTGCAGCTGCGATCACGACGCTCACGGGACCCGACGACATGATCTCCTCGATCGATATCAGGGTTGACTACCTAGAGCCCGCCAAGCCCGACAATGTGATCGCTGAAGGCGAGATCGTGCGCAGTGGTAGTGCCATCATCGTGACCCGCATGAAAGCTTACCATGAGACGACTGGCGAACTCATCGCCGAGGGCAAGGCCGTCTACCGCGTGAAACGCAAGGGAGACGGCGGCTTGGTCAGTGGTTTTGGGCAGCAGGGGGAATGAGGGGATGGATTGTCGCCCCGAGGGGCTAGACCAGCATTCGGAAAAATAAT
>JANPHP010000320.1:0-19093 GCA_031424495.1 Bacteroidota bacterium
TCAAGGTCGGCAAATTTCCGTTCAGTGCGAGCGGCAAGGCGAGCGCCGCCGGCAAAAAAGAAGGCTTCGTCAAAGTGATCTTTGACGCCAAGTACGGCGAGTGGTTAGGCGCCCACTTCATCGGTGCCAACGTCACCGAAATGATCGCGGAGGTCGTTGTAGCCCGCAAGCTAGAGACCACCGCCCACGAGATCATCAAGTCGGTGCACCCCCACCCCACGATGTCAGAGGCGGTGATGGAAGCATGCGCAGCAGCTTACGATGAGGTGATTCACCTCTGAGTCAATTGATAATTGGCCATTGGAAATGGAGAATGCACTGGGTGTGTTCTCCATTTTTCTTTTGTGGAATCATTGGACTTTAGCAACTGGGCGGATATCGAATCGAAGCTTCTGCCTGTTTCGCTTGGGGAGTTGGTGAGGCTTGGGAAATGACACGCGAATTGGTCGGTGTTGATGTTGGTGAACTTTGCTGATCTTGTGATCAAAGTCCCATTTGGCTGCCGTTTGAAATTTTCACTTACCAAATCAAAAAACATGATGAGGCCTGCAGAACTCATCTCAATCTCCTTTCATCCAAGCCGACATTCGCTCAATGCTTAATCAGTAGTGAACTCCCAGAAAAGATCGATCGCGTGTGTAAAGATCTGAACGAGCAGCGGGGTTCAATTGCCGCAGGTGGTAAATGCCGACAAGGTCAGGAGACTGAAGGAATAAACCGATTACTCGGCCCGCGGGTTGCCGTTTCACTGTGCTCCAAGCCTTGGGGATGTAAAGCTCGAAAATGAGCAAGAGAGTAAGCAAAAAATGAAGAGCGTGAAGCATTCGCCGATGTCTGAGAGGTGTACCAAAATCAGTTCACAGCACATGGCCATCTTCTTACCTAACAATAAATTACGCAGGCCACTCGGAATCCCGAAGCAAATTCAAGTCAAAAAAATGCCCGCTTCTCAGCGAAACTGTTGGCGATTGTGTCGAGCTGCCAAGCTCAAAAATACTTTTCGACAAGTGCACCCAACTTATCCTTGAGCAGTGGTTTGAAAAAATACTCCCTGATCGATGGATGTTCTTGGGCGCGGGCGACGTCGTTGGGATGCAAAGACGTGGTGAGCATCACGACTAGGATTTTGGACTTCCAATCATTGGGCAAGTTCTCGTATTCCTCAATGAATTCGAAACCATTCATCACAGGCATATTGATATCAAGAAGGATGAGATCTGGCGTTGTGGCCTCGCCGTTGCCGGCAAGCTTCAAGTATTCCAATGCTTCTTGTCCATTGCTAGTGACCGCGACATGTTCTGCAAGGTCTAGGTTTTCGATCAAAAATTGGTTGTAGAAGTTGGTTGTGTCGTCATCCTCGACCAGTAAGATGCAGTTCAGTTTCATGATTTAGGCGATAGAATGTGGTAATCGAATGGTAAACGTGGTTCCCACGCCTACTTGGCTGGCAATGCTGATTTCTCCCCGTAATTTGTCGATCGTGCGTTTTACTAGAAATAAACCGATTCCGGCTCCATCTTGTGTGCTGTGCAGACGCGTAAACATCTTGAAAATTTTGTCGCGCTGTTTCTCAATATCGATTCCCTTTCCATTGTCGGCGACCATGATTTCCATCCAAGGTCCCGTTACACGGCTATGGATGGCAATTTCAGGATTGCGTCGCACGTCACGATACTGAATGGCATTCACGATCAGATTCTGGAAAACGGTCACCAATGAGTGGTGGTCTGCCATGACCATATCGGAATCCAAATCCAATTGGATGGAGGCCTGCTCATCGCTCACCAAGCGCGTGCAAGCTGACTGCACCTCGGTGACGACTGCCAAGAGCGAAATGGGCTTGATGTCAAGTGCCTCTTGCAATTCCAGATTGGAGACTTCAAGCAGGTCATCGATTGTACCGCGAAAGCGCTGCACGGAGTCGATCATACGGTTGATGATCTCATCGACCTTAGCGGCTGAGTCAGGCTGATCCTTGATCATTTTCAGCATGATGAGCAGACTTTCCAGATTGATTACCGGCGTCTTCAGATCATGCGAAGCAGTATAGACTAGGGATTCCAAGGTGGTATTGAGCTCATGCAAGGCGTTGTTTTGCAGCTGTAGTTTGGTGGATGCCTCTGCTTGCAGCGCTGCCTTTTCTTGAATGGCGGTCATCGCCAGACGCTCACTCCGATTGCGGCGGTCGACACTAGCCCCAAGCGCATAGGAGAATGCACCGAGCACAATTGGTGCTAGGTCAATGATCTGCATCAAGCGAGATTGCAAATGCAACGAAACTACGCCGTCGCGACAACCCTCCTCCAGGCAGACCAATAAGGTACCTAGGAACGGGAAAAGGAACCCGAACCCAATACCCAAGAACAAGAACCGAAGTCTATTTGAGACCAATGAAAAATTTGTGTTTCTTGACGCAAAGCTACTGCCTTCAAAAATCCGAATCAACAAGACCGACCAAAAAACTTCAAATTTTTTAGTTATTCTTACATAATTAAAAACCTTGATTTTACCCACTTTCATCCCCCAAAAGTCGCCGTTCGTCAAAACCCCAATTCAAAAACACTCAAAAAAGCCAAAATTTCTAGAAGTTCAACAGTCGCTCATTGTTCGAAAAAGAATTATCGCACGCTTTTAGCGGAACATTTACTGAAATCAGGCCAATAGCTTTCAGGCTGAAATGCGCCTTGCAAAAAAATGCACAATGGCCGTGATCGGGCATCGCGCAGCGGATGTTGGGGCTTTTTTGAAATCGCTGGGCATCTCCAAATTGTCCTGTTTTGATCGTTGCTCCCGGTGGATAAATCTCCAATTTTATCACTAAATTTGGCCCTCTTCACTCTTAATCCTTGAATTCATGAGCGATCATACAGCTTCTGCCACCGCAACCGTCCTCTTCGAAAAACATGAAGGAATGCTGCGCAAGGCGATCACTGCCATCCATGCACGCACCTTTTATGCAGCATTTTTGGAGGCCCCAAGCAAATCTGTCTACGGCGAAACTGGGCACGAAGACGGCCTCGCGGCCTACACTGCCCAACTTGGCAAGCCCTATAGCGGCCTGCTCCAAAGCAGCGACATCATGCTCACAGCCGGCGAGGAGTCGCCTTATACGCTTGAGCACCTTGGCATTAGCTATCCTGCATGCAAAAATACCGCCGATTACGTCACCGTGGCGCAATCGGTCGCTGCCGCCTGGGGCAAGGCCGATGTGAACACCCGTGCCGCGATCCTCGACGAATCGCTCACCCGCATCAGCAAGCGCTTTTTTGAACTCACCTTTGCGACGATGCACACCACGGGACAGGCTTACATGATGTCCTTTCAAGCAAGCGGCCCACACAGCAACGACCGCGCGCTCGAGGCCATCGCCATGGGTCTGCACGAGCAAACGCGCTTCCCTGACAATGTCGAGTGGGTGAAACCCATGGGCAAGGACAAGGAAGGCAACCCGATGTTTGTGAAGCTGCAAAAGCAATTTCGTTGCCAACCCTACGGCTTGGGCCTCGCCATCGGCTGCTCGACCTTTCCGGTCTGGAATACCGTCCCTGGCGTCTACGCAAGCCTCATCACGGGCAATCCCGTGATCGTGAAGCCCCATCCAAAGGCAATTTATCCACTGGCTTTGGTCGTGGAGGAAATACAAATCGCACTCAAAGAAAACGGATTTGATCCCAATATCGTGCAACTCGCACCTGATACCACGATCGCTCCCATCGCCAAAGAACTCGCTGAGAATCCAGCGATCAAGCTCATCGACTATACAGGCGGCAGCAGCTTTGGCGATTATTTGGAAGGCCTCAAAGGCAAGCGCACATTCACCGAAAAGGCTGGCATCAACAGCATCGTGCTCCACAGCAGCAACGATGTGCGTTCGATGATGCAAAACATCGCCTTTTCGCTGTCGCTTTACAGCGGACAGATGTGCACCGCCCCACAAAACATTTTCATCCCCAAAGACGGTATTGACACACCCGAAGGCAAGCTCAGCTATGACGATACCGTTGCTGCGCTTACCACGGCTATCCACAAGCTCGTCACGCATGAGAAAATGGGCCCTGGCACGCTTGGCGCGATTCAAAATCCTGCCACGGCAGACCGCGTATTGCAGGCTTCCAGCCTCGGCTTCAAGCAATTGCTGGCCTCACAGCCGATTGTAAATCCCGAGTTCCCCAAGGCGCGCATCCATTCGCCCGCCGTCTTTGAAGTACCTGCAACCAACCACGCAGCACTCGCCCAGGAAATGTTTGGTCCGATCGTTTATGTCGTGCCTGTCTCCGACTACAAGGAAGGCGTAGCCATCGCTCGCGAACTCGCGACGCATGAAGGCGCGATTACCTACAGCAGCTGGTGCACAGACGCAGACGTGCGTGAATACATGATCGACGAGATGGCAAAGAGCTTCACCTCGATCAGTTTCAACTTTGTGGGCCCAATCTGGGTAAACCAAAGCGCAGGTTTCAGCGACTTTCACGTTTCTGGTGGCAACCCAGCAGGTAATGCATCGCTCACCGATCCTGAGTATGTGACCCGCAGATTTGAAATCGTCGGCATCCGTATCCACAATTGATGCGTAAGCTAAGTGATAGATGGCCCGAGACGGCGGCAATCGCCGTCTCGGGCCAATTAAATACCCTATGAAGATCACTGCAAATGTTTTTTGGTTGGTCTGCCTGAGCGCATTGCTCTTGGTGGGCTGTGGTGGCAATGTCGTGCTCGACAATCCGCGCAGCGAAGCAGTTGTGTTCACATTTGATGGGAGCGATGCCCATCCCGTGGGGCCAAATGCAATGGAATCCATTTCCTTGGCAAGCGGCAAACATGCTGTGGTCGTGAAAACGGACGGTGGCCGCGTGCTCGGCGACACGACATTTAACCTCAAAGATGGCGGCATCGTGCACTCTGGCGCAAACGGGTATGTTGTCTGGCGTCAGCTCTATGGCGTCTCCAAAGAGCGCAAAACCTTGCTCAATGAAGATTGGACGATGGTCGACTCCACACGCTTCTTTGGCGACATCAAAGTGTTTCCAGCAAACGGTCTCTTTCTCGACAAGAATTGGGATCTTGGCCTCACTGAACCGCTCCCAGAAAGCACCACGCTCTATGTCAACAGCGATTACAAGGTGGAAACAAAAGTATTTCGCGAGCCAGAATTCATCACGACCTACCGTGAGCTTTCTGACAAGAACAAGAAGGACAATTGACAATTGACAATTGAAAATTGAGGAGCTGGTTTTGGTTATTAGTTGATTTGCTGAGCGTGATAAAACTATCACCTTCCGAAAGATGCCTCAAGCCAAATTGCCTCACCCAGCACCCCGGAATTGCGAATCTCCCCTTTTCAATCATTAATCGTTATTCATTCATTGAAAAAGGTTCTTCTCCTCGGTAATGGCATCAATCGTCTGGACAACAATTATTCCTGGAATAATTTGATGGACGACTTGCTGACTTTTGCGGAGATGAAAGACGCTATCTCGCTGGATAACAAGCCTTTTCCGATGCTTTATGAGGAGATCTACCTCAGGTGGTCGGCGCAGTTTCAGCATCCGGAACGCTTTATCAAGAAAGAGATCGCCAACTTGATGCGGCATATTCGCAGCAATGACCTGCACCGCATGGCGATGAAACTCAAGCTCGATGAGATTCTCACGACCAATTATGATTACAACTTGGAGTCTGTAACCTCGGGAGGCATCCGCTCTGCCGAACTCGTGCCTCCGGTGAAGGGCAGTAAGTTTGCCTTGATTCGGAAGCGTAAGGCGGGCACGAAACTCGTTTGGCATATCCACGGCGAGAGCCACGCCCCGGGCACGATCTTGCTGGGGTATGAACAGTATGCAGGTTATTTGCAGACGATACGCAACTATGTGGTCTCGGGCTTGGCGTACAAGGATCTCTACCTGCCTCCGCTGACGAAGCGCCTGCGTGAGGACGACAAGACGATCCACACTTGGGTCGATCATTTTTTCCTGAGCGACGTTTACATTTTGGGCCTGAACATGGATTTTGTGGAAATTCACCTCTGGTGGTTGCTCGACTTCAGGGCACGCCTCATCAAAGATCCGCGTCACATCATTCACAACAAGATCAACTACATCTATCCCTCGAGCGAAACGGCTTGGATCAAGCCACGCATCGACCTGCTCTGCGCCTGCGGCGTGCACTGCATCGCTTTGCCTGTAGAGAACGGCAATTGGAAAGGCATGTACAAGCTGGCTTTGCAGATGGTGGATCAGGCTTGAGCCGAATGTAATTATTCGGTCGATCGCTATATCTCTTCGCACGACCAATTGCAAAAGTCCTGCACTCCTTACGGAATGCAGGGCTTTTGCCCTTTTCCACGATGTCATTTGCAAATCAGCTTGCTGCTTGCTCTGAAGCCGATTCCTTGGTAGGGCCATTGTAGTGATGGCCACAACCTCTGCCCCAGCGCTCACGCATCTTAGCCTTTTGCTCATCGCTCATGCCTTCCCACTTGGCCTCCATCTTGGCTTGCCAGTGGCCTTGGCGATGCTGACCGCCCCAGCCGCGGCGACGTCCCCATCCCCCGCCAAACAAGATCTTTGCCAGTGCGAGCAATCCGAGTGACTGAATCCAAGTGATCGTGGTCCAGCCCATGATGCCGGGGATCAACCAGTTCCAGAGCATCATCACGGCGAGCGATGCCAGGCTCACAAAGGCTGCGCCCATCACGGCAAATTTCAAGCCCTTCAAAATCCAAAAACCTTTTGTCTTACTTTTCATGTTGTTTTTTCTTTTTTAGATGTCCAAATAATAGGTGGCCAATCGCTCTCTCAAAAACTGGACAGCATAGTACTTGCGCATGCGCAATGTATTTTCGGTCTCTCCAGTCAGCTCGGCAATTTCTCTGAAACTCAGCCCGTCCAATTCGTGCATTTCGAATATTTCACGCTGATTTTCAGGCAAATCATCAAGCGCAGCCTCGATGGCCTCCCACATGGATTCATTGTGCAGCAAGTCCTCCGGACTAGGCCCCAAATCGGGCAAAATATCCAGCAATGAGAGTGCAGGAATGCCCTCCTCATCTCTTTGCAGCTGCTGCCGGCTAGCCGCTGCTGGTTTTTTGCGCCGGTACAAGTCTGCGATCTTGTTGCGCGCCACACGAAACAACCACGACGTCACCCTTTCAATCTGCTCCAAGCCACGATAAGCCTCGGTAAACTGAGAAAATACGTCTTGGAAGATATCGCTCGCATCGTCTTCGTCGCGGACTTTGCGCTTGATGAAATTCAAGAGCTTACCACCCTCCTTGCGAACGGTCTGCTCGATCTTTTCATTTTGCGCCTGTGCCACTGCCGTATGCTGTACAATTTCCATTTCAACCCTGTAGTCGGATGAATGGCTTTTTTATTTCAAGTGGAATGATGTTTTTTTCAAGCATCCCGCACAAAATACTGAAAATCAATTTATTAATTTTCATCAATCAAAAAATCAGTAAGAATCGGTGACATGATCCGTCTGGGATTCGTTTGTGCATCGCCAAGAACATGCAATAAAATCGCCCCATATACCACAACCGCAGCGAACGCGTATTTTCACATTGTGAACCAAAAGCTGCAACATACATACACCGCCACGATCGCCTTGCTGCTCGTCATGCTCCTGCCGCATGTGCTTGGAGCCCAAACATTACCCGATCCCCTCTCCAAAAAGGAAAGACGACAAATTGCCCACGGCGAAGTGCGTGTAGCACTGCTGAGCCATCGGCTCACCATGGGCAAAGACTCGGCGCAAGCCAAAGTTGAAGCTATCTACCGCTGGGTGACGCACCACATTCGCTATGACAAGCGGGCCTTTCGTGCGGGTAAATTTTTGACCAGCGAACCCTACCTCACGCTCCGCCGCCGCAAGGCACTGTGCGGTGGCTATGCCAAACTCGTCGAAGGACTTTGTGAAAAAGCCGGGGTTTCGGCCGCAACCATCCTCGGTCATGCAAAAGGCGCTTCTTTCAGGTCTGGGAAGCGCTTTTACAGAGGGCAACATGCTTGGAATGCCGTGCAGATCGGGGGAAAATGGCAATTGCTCGATGCAACCTGGGGAGCCGGGACAGAAGTCATTCGCGAGCAACCCATCCGCAAATTGGCCTACAAATACCTCAAAATCCCTTATGCACGCCGCTACAAATTTGTACATCGCCCCCTAACTGGGTGGTTTTTTAGGGCTCCCGACATCATGGTGCTGTCTCACCTGCCGGTGGATCCAAAATGGCAACTGCTGCATGCAGCGGTGAGTTTGAAGAAGTTTGAAACCGGCTTGGATTCAGGCAAACCACGCATGTCGCAGGATTTTGACGCAGCTATCGCTGAGGCGCAAGGCATCAGTGACCCAATGGAGGCCTGGGTGGAAGGGAAAAATGGCCTGCAATTCAATCCCCGCGATGATTTTGACCTCGCGCATGCACACGTGCAGCTCGGGCAGATGGCGCTCTACAAGCCTGCGGAGGCGGGTGGCGACACTTTGCTCTGGCACAAGGGGGCCGAGGACATGGCCTCAGCCCTGCGGTTGCTCGTGGATTGGAAGCGCAGGCTGGGCGATGAACATCGCAATCGCCTGCAAGAATTGCGAAGGCTTGAAATCACCGCCTTCCGGGCGATTTCACATACGCGCGGCGAGATCAAGTTTGTCAATGGCGACCTGCAGCGACTGGACAATTTACGCCACAAGGTTGACCATACGAGCGAAGACGAACGGATCGCAATCGCCAAAAGCTACCGCAAAATGGACTGGATCGGCCCGCCACCTGAAAAGGTGCCTGCGCCCATCAAGATGGCGCTACGCCTGAAACTTGAAGCCAAGGAGGACGCGATACTGGAAAAGGCCGTAATCATCAACGACTCGATCAAATTGAAATGCAGCAGTTTGCACCGAGATATGGCCAAGTTGTACACGATAGGCGACAGTCTGGAGCAGGTGCGGATAAAGATCGTGATGGCCGTGGAGGACAATACTCTCAGGATGATGAATAATGCGGAGTTGCTCTACCGCATGGGCTGCGACACGCTCGATGCCGTGACTGGCCTCACGCGGCCCTTGCGCATGCGGCGCATGCGCATGACCAATCGATTTTGGGGCGACTGTCGAGCTGTCGGCGCGCGTGGCGTCCAAGTCGTGGGACAATTTGATGCTGCCTACAGCGTTGTGCGCAACCTCTACCTGAAGGGATTGGAAGAAGACAGCGTGCGATTCAAGTTGCGCACCCTGCAACAGACCTTTTACACTTGGTCACAGGCAAGGGAGGTGCAAAGGGAAATCCCTTGGATGCAATATGACCTTGAATCGGAGCATCTTACCTATTCAGCAGGGATACTTGCGACCGCCGCCAAAGGGCTCAAGCACCAAAGCCGCCTGCTCTCGCGCCACCTGAGCATCGAGCGTAAGGCCCAAAATCAGCGCTTTCATTCAGAAATGGAGCTCGCCAACTATGTGGAGCAGCGCGCCCAGAGCGGACGCGCAACGCTCAAACTTTGGATTGCAGAGGCCCGCAAGGCCGCGCGGCAGCTTGCCAAGCGGTGATGCGCATGTGCTTTCCTATCTTGTATTTTCAGCAGTCGTGCATTCGCCCATACTTGGCTACTCCTTCTCAAACTTGCCTGCATCGGTAATGCGATACCGCAATGTGTCGCGCACATAGCCACCTTCGGTCTCACCCGAGGCTTCCACCGGGCGCTCCTTGTAGATGTTCATCACCCGATTTTCATCCAAAAAGAAGGCCTTGGAGCCCTCATATTCATCATCTGGATCGACATAGACCTCCAATCCATCGAGCGACTTGCCCCTCGCATCAAAAATACTGGCGATCGCATGGTCGCCATATACCTCCCAATATGTGAGCAGCAGCCAACGGTCATCGCCCAAGGCGATGCGGTGGTAGTAGGCATACCGCGGAGCATCGTCCATTTTCGGAAAGCCGGGCGTGCCGTAGATAAATTGCTGCATTACCTCCAAGCCTATATGATTCTCCGGATGCGCAGTCCAGACGAGTCCCATATCGTCCTTGCCTCTGCCGTAGGGATATGGCAACTCGGTATAGCGGGCCAAAAATTCATCGAAAGTTTTGGGCGGTTGGAGCGTCTCAGCTGCTGGTATCCCAGGATCGACAGCATTAGCGATCGTGTCGGTGACCGCGCCTGAATCTCCAGCATTTTCGGTGCTTGTGCCGCAGCCCGCTAGCAACAACCCGCCTAACAGTAGTGCTGAGAATCGTTTCATCATGGATTTCAAAGGTTTCATTGCTGAAAATCAGGGATCACTTGGGAGCTCAGCCCACAAGTTTCACAATTCAAAGTACGGACTTTTGCGAAATGCATGGCAAAGCGGTTGCAAAAAAAGTGAAGGAAAAAGTGAAGGAAAAAGTTTCTGCTATGCCCGTTTGGATACAGGTCGCTAGAACTATTTCACCTTTCCTTCATCCTTTTCATTGTCGTACGTCGAATTTTTGCCATCATTGCACCCAATTCACTTGTGAGCGCACACTGATTACAGCTATGAAGTCCTTACCTATTGCACTTGATCGCCTGCTGAGCAACCCTTCTTACCAACGCATCGACGGGAAATTGATCAAGGTTGCCGATGACCGGTCCCGCATCATCATCGAGTTCAAAAACAAAAAGCTACAGACCCTCATGGGTCCATTTGCCGACGGCCATTTGCCGGGGCTCATGGAAAAAAACGTGATCGCCTTTGTGAAAGCCGGCGAGGTCACGCAAATTTTTGATTCAAAGCTGCTCCCCAAGGACCAAAAAGCATCGAGCGCACGTGCAGGCGGCGCCGACGGCCCCGCCCGGCGCGCATCCAAACCGAAGGCAGAGGCGACCTCGACCACGCCCGTCAAGTGGAAAAAATATGCCGAGGGCCGCATGATCGGCGAACCAGTAAAGTTCATCAGCATGGAGCGCGGATTTGGCTTGGAGATGGAGATGATCGAGCAGATCATTGCGCACTTGGGCATCGTCTACGCACCCGTCACACGTACATTGCCCTACCTGGAATTCCGCAAATTTTTTCACTTCATTTGCGACCCGAGTTTCAAAGCTTTCAAGAACGGTACCCTGCCCAAGGTAGCCCCCGCCCCAGCGCCCGTCATGGACGATGACGACAACGACGAGGAAAAAGCTGGAGCACCTGCCCAAAAAATCGCGCCACCAGAGCCGCCACGCCCAGTCGTGATGCGCGACTTCCGGACCAATATCGCGGTCACGAAAAAAACTCCCCCAAAACCGGAAGAAGGCGCGGAATAATCCTCCTTCCGAAGCGCATTTGACCATATTGGTCGAAAAGCAAGCCGCCATCACGTTTGGCGCCAAAACCTTTATGCCTGATTCATAGGATCATTCGCAAGCGTCTAGCAAACTTGTCCTGCAAGCCGATAGCACCGTGGTAAAGGCAATCGGTGAATAAAAATGCAATCACGCATCAAGCCAATACAGCCACACAAAACCCAACAATTCCAAGGCCTACATCCCAAAACCCTTCATTCGCCGACAACAAGCCCCATTGCCTGCGGCGATCCCGATGCGGGATTGTCAATTGTCAATTATCCATTGTGCATTATTCCTATCTTGCACCGTATGATCCTAGTCTATCTCATCTTGAGGCTAATGGTAAGGGTGACGCTGCGCATCTTTTACAAGGAATTTTCCGTGCACGGCCGCAACCGCATCCCTACAAAAGGTCCGCTCATCGTGGTCGCCAACCACCCCAATACGCTCATGGATCCGCTCATCGTCGCCTCATTGCTGCGGCAGCAAGCCGGCTTCATCGGCGCGGGCATGTTTTTTCGCAACAAGTGGCTCGGCGGACTTTTGAAGCTTTTCAAGGTGATTCCTGTCTACCGCAAGCAAGACATTCGCCCCGGCGAAAACATCGACAACCAAGACAATTTTCAGCATGCCCGCGAGTACCTCGCGCAAAAAGGCTCCCTGCTCATTTTTCCTGAAGGCGTGAGCTATGCCGAGAAAAAACTCCGCGAACTGCGCACGGGCGTTGCCCGCATCGCATTGAGCTTTGAAGCATCGCAAAATTTCGAGGCAGGCTTGCAGATCATTCCGCTCGCGATGAACTACTCGGCGCCTACGCGCTTTCGCACACGGATGCGCATCGATGTGGGCACGCCCATCGCCGTGCGCGACTTTGCGGCCGCTTATGCCGCAGACGAAGTCGAGGCTGTGAAGGCGCTTACCCAGGTGCTGCACACCCAAATCGCAGAGCGCATGGTCATTCTCGACGACATGGATCAGGAGCGCTTGCACAATCAGATTGCACGGCTACAACGCGAGCACCATCATCCACAACACGGCCTGCCCGCGCTCAAAGCAGAAATGCAGCTCGCCGAACGGATACGTGAGGTGAAGCAACGCTTCCCCGAGGAAATCGATCGCTTGCAACTGCAACTTGATCAATGGTTTGCGATGATGGATCGCTTGCACTTGCAAGAAGGATTTTTCAAGAGCCGTTTTCGCAACATGAATACACGGCTGGTTTGGTTCCTTCAAGTGCTGTTTTTGCTTGCGGGCGCCCCCCTCTATCTTTTTGGGCTTTTTACAAGCTGGGTGCCTTATTGGTTTCCTGCTTGGATCGCACCGCGCATCAGCAACGAGGTCGAGTACCACGCCCCGACGATGATGGTGATCGGCATGTTTTTGTTTCCGTTTTGGTATGGCTTGCTGATTGGGTCGGCATGCTTGGCAGGTCTGGGCGGATGGTGGCTCGCAGGATTTGCAGCGATGCTGCCGATTGGCGGTGCTTTTGCCTTGTGGTATGCTCAGCAGATGGAGCGCTTCAGCGGCATCAGCAGCCTACTCCACATCAAAAGCCGCCGCAACGAGCTCATCGAGCGGCTGGACGATGAACGCAACAAAATCCTAGCGGCTGTGACAGCAGCACTCGGCACTTGGACTTGAGCTCAGAGACAATTCAGTAGCACGATCTGGCTCCGGCTCGACTTACAAAGGATTGGTTGTCTGGCGAATGATCCATCGAGTGGTGTATTCTCGTGCTCCATATTCTACGAAAGCTCCAATGGGATGGAAAGGTGCTTTTAACACCTAAGGCCTTGTAGTTCCGCATTTGAACAAGCCATTTCCGTTTTGCATTCCTTGAAATTTTCTTAATTTTCACACCCGATTGTAATGTGCTGCGTTTTTCAGGAAATCACCCTTCCCAGAACTCAACAAAACACACAGCAGTCGGTTGTTTCGGAATTCAATGTCAAAGGCAAATCCTTAAACACGATAGTTTTTATGGCAATTAATCTGCAAAAAGGTCAGCGTGTCAATGTCGGTTTGACCAAGGTGGCCGTCGGTTTGGGCTGGGAGCCCGCCGTCAGCGGTGCCGAGGCCGACCTTGACGCCTCCGTCTTCATGATCGGAAAAAACGGCAAACTCCCTGAGGACGAATTCTTTGTATTTTATAACAATCTGCAGTCGCCCGACGGATCGGTGCAGCATACAGGAGACGTGCAGCGCGCCACGAGTGCTGGCGGAGACGAAGACGAGGAAACCCTGATGGTGGACCTCGACAAAGTCGATCCACGCGTCGAAGAGCTCATCTTTGTGGTGACCATCCACGATGCCTCCAAGCAAGGACAAAACTTCGGTCAGGTCAAGGATGCTTACATCCGTGTGATCGATCAGGGCACCGACGCCGAAATGATGAAATATGAGCTGAGCGAAGACTTCTCTATCGAAACAGCAGTCACGATCGGCCGCTTCTACCGCCGCGACAAGGAGTGGCGCTTTGAGGCCATGGGCGTGGGCAACCGCGGCGGCCTTGGCGATTACCTCGGCATTTACAATTGATTTATCTATTGCAACCCCTCAATAATCCTTACAATGGCTATTAATCTCTCCAAAGGCCAAACCATTAACCTCGACAAGAACGTCAACGACTTGTCGATGGTGACCATCGGTTTGGGCTGGAAAATCCGCAGCAAGAAAAAAGGCTTCCTTAGCAAAATGTTCAGCGCCGACGAGCCTGATTTTGACTTGGACGCGATGGCCTTTTTGCTCGATGACCAAGACAAAGTGCGCAACTTTGGCTATGAGCGTGATCTCGGCGGCGGTCGCAAAATCGGTCTCGTAGACAGCGACATCGTCTTTTTCAACAACCTGCGCCACCCCTCGGGCATGATCTGGCACACGGGCGACGACCTCACGGGTGGTACCGGCGGCGACGATGAGCGCATCATCGTGAAGCTCAACCAATTGCCTCCGCAGTACACCAAAATCATTTTCTTGGTCTGCATCTACCAAGGCCGCACCAAAAACCAACACTTTGGTGGCGTGGAGAATGCATTCATCCGTGCTGTGGATGCCAAGGGTGTCGAGATCGCACGCTATGCATTGAGCGACGATCCTGCTTATGAAAACCAATGCTCGATGATCTTTGGCGAAGTCTACCGCAAAGACGGCGACTGGAAATTCCGTGCATCTGGCAATGCATTTTACTCAGATTCATTTGTTGAAATCCTCAAGAGCTACGTCTAAGGGTCTATTCTGAAGAATGAGAAAACTACCGGTTTACCTCTTGCTGGATACATCTGGCTCCATGCTAGGGGAACCTATCGAAGCGATCAAAAACGGCGTGCAGACCCTCGTGGCTGCACTCCGTCAAGATCCTTACGCCCTTGAAACGGCCTATTTGAGCGTCATTACCTTCGACAACAGTGCCCGGCAAGTCGTCCCGCTCACCGAATTGGCAATGTTTCAGATGCCTAGCATACAGGCATTGGGCCAAACATGCATGGGTGATGCCCTGCGTTTGCTAGCCCAAAAGGTCGATCAGGAGGTGCAAAAAACCACCGCTGAGATCAAGGGCGACTGGAAGCCGATCGTCTTCATCATGACCGATGGCACACCGACCGACGACCTCACCGCGGGTTTGGCGGCGATCCGCTCCCGACGGTTTGGCATGATCGTCGCCTGCGCCGCGGGTGCCAATGCCAATGTCGCCTCGCTCAAGCAGATCACGGAGTCGGTCGTCTCGCTCGACACCGCCGATTCCAGCACGATCTCGGCATTCTTCAAGTGGGTCTCGGCATCCATCTCGACCGGCAGCCAAAAGGTCGAAGCCTCTGGCAACGAGGTGAGCGGCCTCCAAGAGTTGCCGCCACCGCCCCCTGAAATCAATATTGTCGTCTAAACATTCAATTTCCCCATGAGACGATTGCCCGTTTACCTGCTTTTGGATACATCTGGATCGATGCGCGGTGAGCCTATCGAGTCGGTCAAGGTCGGTCTGGAATCGATGATCTCCAGCCTGCGCCAAGATCCATTTGCCCTAGAGTCGGTTCACTTGAGCATCATCACATTTGACCGCGAGGTTAAAGTATTGGTGCCCCTCACCGAATTGGAAGTCTTCCAATTGCCTGATATCCAGACACCAGAGAGTGGCCCGACCCACTTGGGCGAAGCCCTCGAACTGCTCATGAAACGTGTGAACTCAGAGGTGATCAGAACCACCAATGACCGCAAAGGCGACTGGATGCCCCTGCTGTTCATCATGACCGACGGCAGTCCCTCAGACCTCATGGTCTTCAGGGAGGCCGTGCCCAAGATGAAAGCCCTACAATTTGGCAACATCATCGCCTGCGCAGCAGGCCCCAAGGCCAAAGAAAGTTTCCTCAAAGAAATTACCGACAATGTGGTGAGCCTAGACACCACCGACGCCAATACATTTGGCTCCTTTTTCAAGTGGGTTTCCGCCTCCGTGAGTGCGGGCAATAAAAGCATGGGCACCAATCAAGAGGCGAGCTTGCCGCCTCCGCCCCCAGAAGTAAACGTTGTAATATGATGACTTCCGTCTTTCTTTTTGGCAGTATCGGCATCTTGCTGAAGATACTCGTGATCGTGGCCCTGCTCGGCATGTACCTGTATGCCAAGTTGTCCCCTCACAAAGATCGCCTTGATCCCAAGCACCGTGGATGGTATGACACCGCAGACAAAATCTTTGGTGGCATGGCACGCGCTCTCGGCAAAGGCACCAAGCCCTACCAAGTCGGCGACGGCATTTTCTTGGACATGGGACAGCTCTACCTCTATGCAATCATCACCGCAGTCGCCCTTGCCCTCATGATGGGCTTGTAACCGACAATTGGTCATTCCTCATACCTCAGCAGCGCAAATTATGAGAAGGCTTCCAGTTTATTTCCTGATCGACGTGTCAGAATCCATGGTCGGCGAGCCCGTCCAACAGGTGGAGACAGGTTTGGCCACGATCATTCAAGAGCTCAAGCGTGATCCCTACGCCCTCGAAACCGTCTACATTTCAGTGGTGGTTTTTGCAGGCAAATCGAGGACGATCATGCCGCTCACCGATGTGATCACGTTCTACCCACCGCGATTGCCCGTCGGCGGAGGCACAGCCCTGGGCGAGGGCCTCAACCACCTCATGCGTGAGATGGGCCAAACCCTCGTGAAAACCACGATGGAGCGCAAGGGAGACTGGAAACCGATTGTATTTCTCTTCACCGATGGCGCTCCTACCGACAATTACCAGACGGCCCTCGATACTTGGAACCGCGAATGGAAAACCAAGTCGCAAGTCGTGGCGGTTTCGTTTGGCGCGGGTGCAGACCTGAGCGTGCTGTATCGCCTCACCGACAACGTGATGCTCTTCAAAAACACAGACGCCAACAGCTACAAATCCTTTTTCAAATGGATCACGGCATCGATCCAGGCCAGTAGCCAGAGCGTGAACATGTACAGCAAGGAAGACTTAAACCTTGCGCCCGTCGACAAAAACCTGATGGATCAGCAGCCTGGTCAGTCCAGTGGCGGCAGCGCAGGTGTGGTGGATGTGAACGTGGCGACCTTTTTGGCGAAATGCCAAAACACCAAAAAGCACTACCTCATCAAATTTGACAAGGCAGACAGCGGCGCCAATGCAGACTGGATGCGTGCCGCAGGCCTCGCCGCGCGCGGCTACCGACTCAGTGGCGCATTCCCCGTCACCGACGACTACTTCCAACTCACCCAAGAGGGCGCAGCCAACAACGCCAAGATCAACAGCGACGAGTTGCAAGGCGTTCCTCACTGCCCATGCTGCGGCAACAGCATCGGCATGGCGCTCTGCCCCTGTGGCAATATCTTTTGCGTCAATGAGCAAAGCAAAACCGCCACTTGCCCCTGGTGTGAACGCAACTTGGGCTTTTCCGACGAAGGCAGCAGCAGCTTTGACATTTCCCGCACCAGAGGTTAATCCATCCACGATATGTTCATTCCCAACAAGGCAGATCAGGAACGCGACGACGAACGCAACTTCGTACAAAAAGCCTTGATGCGGCGCTTCCGTGGCGATCAGCAATTGCTCTACCGCGATTTTCCCGCATTCATGGAGCATCCCCAACTCAAGGAATTGCTGGGCCGCTATGCTGCCTTGCAAGACGAGATCCATACCGTTTTTGTGAATGGTGGATTTGGGGCAGATGTCCCTGAAATTGCGCTTGAGGTTGCAGATCCCATTGTGAGTCTGCCTGAAGGTCTTGTAGAGGAGGCGAATGCGCTGCCGGCTAGCATCGAACTGGATGAGGTTGTGCCCAATGTCGAATCCGTTGCAGATTTGGAACGGCTAGACGTGGAACCAGAGATAGCCGTGGAGTCAGCAATAAATCTGGACCCAAAAACGGATTTGGATGAAGAGGTGGATGTGGAACCAGAGATTGACTTGAAGCCAGAGGCGGATTTGGAGGCAAAATCAGCTCTGGAACCAGAGATCGACTTGAAGCCGGAAGAGGACTTAGAGGCAGATGCGATCCACATCCAAGGCTTGGATTTCGATATGGCGGCGCCAGAAGCCAAAGTGCCTGATCAAACGCCGCTGGCAGATGAGCGCTGGGAGGAAACCGAAATTCCATTGCCGATTACAGAAGCAGCGGAGACTGATGCCGTCGTTTGGGATGAAACCCAAGCCTTCGATCACGCAGCAGGAAACCCATCCGCCCCTGTCGAGGCCGAAGAAAATATACAGAACGACCTCACTCCTCCCCCAGCGGATCCACCAGCAACAACGCCTGCAACCATGGAAGATGCCCCTCAAATAGATCCGCCTGCAATCCCTGTCAAGCTGAACCTGCCCAATGGCAAGCTTGGTGTGGAATATGTTCAAAAGATCGACATCACGCCGCTGCACCGCAGCGTCGACAGCTTGCTGGATGTGCAGAGCCAAGGATTTGATGCGATCGGCATCACATTTACATTTGACGGCGAGCTCAAAATCGGCGGCACTCCCGACGACCACGGCAAGTTTCCTGTGGAAATCCTGCTTAAGTTTGGGCCCGAAGGCGACCGATTGGCCCAAGACTACCGTTTGCTGGGCGAGATCGACATCTTGCCCGATCCGCGCAAACTCTGGAAAGAAATCGAGCCCGAAGCCGACTTGCCTTACCAAAAATCGCATTTCCGCAGCGAAGCTGTGCACATGGCGGGCCGCACCATGATCGCTGCGAGCCGTCGCGGGCGCTCACACGCCCACAGCGGCACATTTCGCGACGATGAATTTGAGTTGCAGGTGATCGAGGGTCAACAATGGTACGTGATGGCCGTCGCCGATGGCGCCGGCTCAGCCCCCTACTCCCGCCGTGGCTCCCAAATCGCCTGTGACAAGGCGATGGAGATCCTGAGCACCAAGCTCGACGAGCGCCTGACCGCCGACCTCGGCGCCCTCGCGGGCGCCTGGACCCGCGACCCCAACGAGCAGTTGCAAGCGCAGGTGCGCAATTGCATCTATGAAGCGCTCAGCCACGCCGCCTATGCAGGCTACAAAGCCATCTGCGAAGAGGCCGAGGCCATGGGCGAGACCGCCAAGGCCTTTCATACGACCCTGCTGCTCACCATCGTACGGCAATATGACTTTGGGTATTTTGTCGGCACATGGTGGGTCGGCGACGGTGCCGTCGGCGTCTTGCAGCGCGGCAAATACCACAAGCTCATGGGCAATCCAGATGGCGGTGAGTATGCAGGGCAGACCCGCTTTCTCACCATGCCAGAGATCTGGGCAGACGGCGCCACCGTCGCCAAACGCATCGAGTTTGATGTGGTGAAGGACTTTACGGCGGTCATTTTGATGAGCGACGGGG
>JANPHP010000321.1:0-11059 GCA_031424495.1 Bacteroidota bacterium
GTCATAAGGGGGCCCGGCTCAGCGCTCTATGGCAACTTTCCCATCCTCGGTATGATCAATGTCGTGACCCAAAGTGGGCGCTCGCTCGACGGCGGCAAGGTATCGGTCGAGCAGGGCAGCTATGGCAAGTGGCAAGGCTCACTCGCCGTCGGCAAATTGCTCAAGAGTGGCTTGGATGTAAACATCGGGCTGCGTGCGGGCAGCATCGCAGGTCAAAATCTCTACTACAAAGAGTATGACGACAGCGCCACCCACAATGGCGTCGCCGACCACCTCGACGGATCTAAGTACTACGGCATCAACGTCTTGGCCTCCTACCGCAGCGTGACCTTGAAGCTCTACCGTACTTGGCGTGACATCCAGATACCGACAGGTGCTTACGGTTCCATCTTCGCAGATCCGCGCACACATACCATTGATGCCTATAGTTATGGTGACTTGAGTTTTGAGCGGGAACTGAACTCAAAGGTCGCCGTGCAAGGCCGTCTGTGGACCAATCAATTCAATTTTTTGGGGGAGTTTCCCTATGACAGTGCGGCAGGAGGCGTGCAGCGTGAGGCGACGTTTACCCTGAAAGGTTGTGCCGAGGCCAGGCTGCGATGGGACGTTACCGCCAACAATCGGATCATGATTGGCGGGGAATTCAACCATCATTTCATGGCCAAATACAAATTGGAGTACACCAACCGCATCGTTTTTGACAACAACTTTGCCTTTACCACATTCGGATTTTATGTCCAGAACGAATATCAACCGCTGGAGAAACTCACGATCACGGCGGGTTTTCGTTACGATCGCCTTTACCTAGGGCGCAATGCACTCACCCCACGGTTAGCGCTCAATTATTACCCGAGCAAAAACACAACAATCAAAGCACTCTATGGCGTAGCCTTCAGGGCGCCGACCATTTATGAAGTGAATGTAGGTTTTGACGGCTATGTTTTGCCCAATCCCAATCTCAGACCTGAATTGATCCAAAATGCCGAAATCCTTTGCGAACACCGATTTTCTCAGACGGTGCACGGTGTCATCTCTGCATACACCAATCGGTTGATCAATGTGATTGAGCAGACCGATTTGGGAGGAGGGATTTTTCAATTCAAAAACGTCTTGAGTGCAGGATCCTTTGGCGCATCGGCAGAAATCGGTGGGCGCTTGGAAAATGGAATGCACTGGTATGCCAACTATGGCTACGTCAATGTGCGCGATCTCAATAACAAAGATTGGCTCACCAACTCACCTCACCACTTGCTCAAGGCTGGCATTGCGATCCCCTTGCCTGCAAGCCTGCGGCTCGCTCCAGAGATCTATGCCCAGTCGGCGAGGCTCACTGTTGCGAATACAAAGACAAGTCCATTCATCATCGGCAATATCAATCTCACCTTCATTCCCCACTTCAGTGGGCGTGCCGCATGGCTCAGCCGCTTTCAGTTGGGATTCAAGGTGCGCAACATCCTCAATACCGACTACCGCTACCCCGGTGGCTATGAGCACCTGCAGCCCGCCATTCAGCAAAATGGCCGCAATTACAACCTCAAACTACAAGTCAACCTGTTCTGATGGAAAAACGTGCAATGGTGAGGCGAGCAATCGCACTGGATTGCCTGCGCTTTGGGGTGAGTCGCCAAGGCTTGATGCCAAGTGGTAGGTATTTGCGATTGGCACCCTACTTGCTATTGTTGAGCCGCCGTCTGCAGCTCAGCTGCTGCGGCCTGCAATTATTGGTTTTTGAGGATTCTTTTTTTTGCAAAATGAGGAAGTAAATTGAATCAGCGACTGTACATAGGATGGTTTTGCAAGGGCTTACTGCTCTTGTGCCTCTTGCTGTGGTCGGCGCAGTCTGTGATTGGGCAGATGATAGATGTCCCCATCTCCCTACAAGTGCCCTTGGTGCTGAAAGCAACATCTTTTGACCGCACATTTCCCTCCAAACTCCAAAAGAATGGTGTGTTGCGGGTGGGCATCTGTTACCAGTTTGAACACCGACCTTCCGTGCAAGAGATGGAGGCCCTCCAAGAGGCATTTGAAAAGCCTGCGCCAGGATTCAAGGTGGAGATTGTCTTAATGGGTTTTGCCGACGATGAGAAATTGGAGGAGCGCAAGGAGTGGCCCTCCCTCTCGGCCATCTACATCACGACCATGCGGGGCTTTGATTTGCAAGCACTCCTTGCCCAAGCCCGCAAACATCAGATCATGAGTATCGCCACCAATCCCAACCTCGTGAGGAAGGGCACGACCATGAGCTTTGAACTCATGGGGCAGCGCGCAAAATTTGTGATCAACCGAAATTCTTCAATTGCCGAAGGCTGCGACTTCAGTTCGCAATTGCTGAAGCTAGCGACGATCTATTGACCCGGTGGGGGATGGCAGTCGCGTTTCAAATGGCAACATTGGACACGGTGAGGCGGCACTGGTCCTGAAAAAAGAGAAAATTTTAAAACCCATTGGGCGTTTAGGTCACTAAGGCTTCGACGGCAATTGGCCTCACACCAACTTGATGCGATTGGATACTTGCAGGCAAATCCAAGGTCCCAATCGTGCCGTAAACTGCTTCTGCGGCAGTCCACGTGTGCTGCACTGAACGATCAAAATGGCTGCGATTCAGGCTTCCAAAATGGCGTGTACATTAGGTGAATGCAAGGCTGTGTTTTGCCGATCGCTCGCATGGTCAATCCGCATCAGAAGCGCAGAATGAGGATTTTGGAGCGCCTTTGATCCTAAGGGAATGAGAAAAATCGGTCGCGCAGAAGGGGGCATTCGTCGAGAATATTTGTATGGTCAAGCAGCGATTGCCTATCTTCGTTGTGGTTTGAAACGGATTCTTTACCACCTACTTTGCGACCAGCCGATTTGTTCCGGAAAATGATCCTCGTCTATTCAATTTGTGCTCGGTTTTGCTGGCCATCGCCGATTTGCTTGATCTGCGAGGGTGGCATGAAGGTGAAGCTGCCGATGGAAAATTGATTGAAAATGCCAACAGTTTCCGTCATAGCGATCTGCATGCGAGTCATAATCTTCGGCTTAGGAGGATGGGGGCTGTTTGCCGCCGTCCATGCACAGTCGCTTGAGGTGCCTGCCGATGTGCAAGTGCCCTTGTTGTTGAAGGCAACCTCCTATGACCGTGCATTTGCCAGCAAACTCAAAAAAAATGGTGTTTTGCACATCGGGATCTGCTACCAATCCAAAAACCGCACCTCTGTCAAGGAAATGGAAGAACTCAAGGCGGCCCTCTCCACCAAGGTTGCGGGTTTTACGCTACAAGTGAGCCTGCTTGCGATTGAAGAAAATGAAAATTTCGCACACCGCAAAGAATGGCCTGGCTTGTCTGCGGTGTATATCACCTCTATGCGTGGGCTCGACCTCGCTGCCTTGCTCGCTCAAATGCGTCAGCACAAGGTGATGAGCGTGAGCACCGACCCGGGCCTTGCTGCCAAAGGGGTCACAATGAGCTTCGAACTCGTAGGGTCGAGGCCCAAATTTGTCATCAACCGCGAGGGGGCAGCGGCCGAAGGCTGCGATTTCAGTTCACAATTACTCAAGCTTGCCACGATCTACTGAAATGGAAACAAACCAAGCACCGATCCCTTGGAAGCTCAACTGGTACAATTCCATTCGCACGCGCCTGTTTGTCGCTTTTTCCATGTTGGTTGCCATCATCGCGATCTTCATTTACCTCTACTTTCCGGCTCGCTTGCGCGCCCAGGCACTCGCGGGTACACAAGAACAAGCGGCTTCTTTCGCTGATTTTTTGGCATTTACACTGAGTCCAGCCGTCTATTTTGGCGATACCGCCGAGAGCAAGGAGCCGATGATGGCCGTGAAGCTCAATGAACTCGTCTCATTTGTCGCGGTTTACGACAAATCCAGCAAGCTTTTTGCCAGCTATGGCGACGTGAGTCGCACAGAGGAGGCCGTGCAAGCCCCCAAGGGCGGCATGCTCTCCGCCGACGGCAACTTCTGGCTCACGGCTACACCCGTGATTCACAAAGAGGAAGTCATCGGGAGGCTCTTGGTGGGGCATTCACTCGACAAAATGAAAGCCGACGTGCGCCAGAGCCAGCGCCTGATCGCGATCATCAGCTTGATCACATTTGCTTTTGGGGTCGGCTTTGTTTTTTGGGTGAGCTCCCTGCTCACCCGCAACCTGAGCAATATTGTCACCGTCGTCGACCGCATCGGCGCGGGCGATTTCAGCCAACGGGCCGTCGTCGCTTCCAAGGATGAGGTGGGCATATTGGCGCTTTCGTTCAATAACATGGTCTCTGACCTTGACGCCTCGACCCATGCGCTGCGTAAGCGAGAGGAACAGTTTCGCAGCTTGGCAGAGAGCATGAATGAGGGCCTGTTGCAAATGGACGGCGACTACATCATCCGCTACGCAAATCCTAGGCTCTGCCGCATGATCGGCAAGGATGAGGCCACGTTGGTGGGCAGCCCATTTGTGGTGATTTCTGGCGACAATGCGCTCCCCGATTTCCTGCAAGATGCGGGTGATGCGCGGCAGATGGAGCTACAGCTGCGTGATCACGAGGATAAATTGCTCTGGATTTTGCTCAGCTATTCAGTGGGGACCGATCCCAGCGGGGTAGTGAGCATCACAGTGATCTTTACCGACATCACGGTATTGAAAAAAACCGAGCGCGACTTGGTCTACAAAAACCGCGAGCTCGACACCTTTGTGTACAAGGCATCGCACGATTTGAAGGCGCCTTTGTCATCCCTCGCCGGCCTCGTAGACATCGCCAAAAGTGAACTCCCAGAGCCCGCTGCCCAGCAATACTTGACGCTGATCGATCGCACCGTGCAAAAGATGGACGATGTATTGCAGGGTTTGCTCGAGGTCACCTGGATCAAGCAGGGTGCTTTGGATCCCATGGAAATTCATGTATCCGACCTCGTGCAGACGATCTTGCGCTCCATCGAGCATGCGCCTGGTTATGATTCAGTGACTTTCAACCTCGACATTCCCGAGCGCTACCTCGTTGTGAGCGACATCAAAATGCTCAATTCCATCCTGCAAAACCTCATCTTCAATGCCGTCAAATACCACCGTGATGAAGGCGAAGCAAAGTGGGTCACGATTACCGTGACCGATTTTGTAAAACATGCCCGCATCTCCATTCGCGACAACGGTCCCGGCATCCCTGTAGCAGCACAAGACCGATTGTTTGACATGTTTTACCGAGCCAGCAACAAGAGCAAGGGCTCAGGACTAGGCCTTTACATCGTAAAAACCTCCATCGAAAAAATGGGCGGCACCGTCGTCTTGCAGAGCACAGAGGGCGTCGGCACCGATTTCGTGATCGAATTGCCCAAAATGGATCCGCTCCCCAAGGCTAGTGCCGAGGCCTGAGCCGCGATGAAGGCGCTGTTGGAGTCCCGCAACGGCTTGCCAGTCAATGCAGTCAGCGCATCCCACTTAAAATTTGTAAGCATATCCCAACCGAAACACCTGTGTTTCATAGACATCATTGCTCACGACGCTGAAGCCATTCCCGGTAAAGGTCTTTTTGATGCGCATCGTGTTCAGGATGTCTGAGCCATTGAGAAACAATTCGCCCTTGCCTGCTTGGATGCCCTTTTTGATGCCAAAATCGAGGGCGTAGCGCGAGGCGATCCTGCCCTGCGGGATGATGTCTGGGGCCAAATAGATGCCCGTCAATTGAATGTCCAATTTCTTGGGCAGGTGGAAAATCGCATTGGCCTTGGCATTGCCGCTCAGGTTTTGCTCGCGTGCGCTCACGTAGGCCACATCGACTGGGTATGCGCTCACACCCGCGAAGGAATCGATCACATTTTGGTAGCCATTCACCGTGAAATTGAGGGTGATCCGCTCGCCGAGATTTTTGCTGAGGTAGAGCTCGATGCCCGTGCTGCGGCCTTTGCCGGCATTTTGCGCCACAAAATTGAGCAGGGTGCTGCCGGGCGATTGCGTGAGCACGCGCGTGAGGATATTGTTGCTCTCGCGGTGGTACACGCTCGCATAAAAACTGCCAGAATTCCAGGTGGTTTTGTAGGCCAATTCAAAAGAATTGGTCAGTTGTGGGCGCAAGGTGGGGTTGCCGACCTTGAGCACTTCAGGGTCGTCATATTTTGGGAACATGCGCAGATCGGCCTCATCGGGGCGGTCTACGCGGCGGTTGTAGCTCAGCGAGACCTTATTGCGGGCGTCGAGTTTCCAGGCCAGGCGGGTGTTGGGGAATGGTTGGATATACTTGTAGCCCGAGCTATTGTACACACTGCGCGGCGCGTCGATGTTGTAGGCGACATTCACATATTCCACCCGCAAGCCAGCCTCCATTTCAAAATGTTTGCGCTCATAGACATAGCTGCCATACAGGGCAGTGATGAGCTCGTTGTAGCTTGTGTGGCCTGCTGCATTGAGGTCGAGGATGGAGGAGTCGCCCGGCAGAAACGCAATATTGGAAGGGATGTAGCGCCACCGCAATTTGGATCCGCCTTCAAAGCGACCATATTTGAGTGGCTTCACATAGTCGATATTGAAGTCGGTGACATTCTCGTCATACAGCAAATGCACGCTGTCGAGGCTGGAATAGGTGGGGTAATAATTCTCAAAATAAAACCACTCATCCTCTTGATGCCAGGTATAGTTGAACCGCACATCGAGCTTGTGCCCGGGTTGCTTGAAGCTGTGGGTGAAATTGGCGGCGGCATTGGCTGATTTGTTGATTTCGTTTTCATAATACAACCAGAGCCGGCGGCGCTGGCTGAGGTCGCCGTTGAAGTAGGGGAGATCACCTCGGTCGATATGACCTTCGCGGTTGAACAGGCCCGAGATTGTGAGCGCATTGTGGTCGTTGATGGCCCAGTCCACACCCGTTTTGACGGTGTACATGAGTTGGGTGCGATTCTCCAAAAACTGCCCTCTCACCACCGAGCCGTCGTCATAAGTGCGGTCGATGAATTCATTTTTGTTGAGCGCCTTTTGCCACAAAGCATCACCCTGAAAGAACCAATTGAGTCCCTTGCGGCGGTAATTGAGGGAAAGTGTGGGGTTCACCTTGGGCGTCTGCCCGTATTGCGGGCGAATGGTCGGCAAGTTGGATTGTTTTTCGGCGAGTGCGCCGATGCCACCAATGAGGCCGAGCTTGCCATTGAAGCCTTGTTGTTCACTTTTTTTATAGACGATGTTGATGATGCCTGCCATGCCATTTGCGTCGTATTTGGCGCCGGGATTGTGGATGATCTCAATGCGCTCCACCGCAGATGCGGGAATGTTGTCGAGCCCTGCTTGGCTGCCAAAGCCTGTGAGGGCCGTTTGTTTGCCATCGATAAGCACCGTGACGCGGTCGCTGCCACGCATCGCGACCTTGCCACCCTGATCGATGGTCACACCCGGCAGGTTTTGCATGGCCTGCAAAAGGGAGCCACCCGCTTGGCTGATATTTTGATCCATGTTGAAGCTTTGCTTCTCCAAATTCACCGTATTCTCTGGCGCCCTCCCCTCGATGACAACGGCCTCGGTCGTGATGGCTTTGTCCCCGAGAATCACACTCCCGATGTCGAGGTACTCGCTCAAGCTGCCCACCGTGAGTGGCTGCAGCAGGGTCGCCTGCGCCAATCCTTGAAAACGCAATACATAGTCGCCCGGCACGATGCCTTTGAGCACAAATTGCCCTTGTGCATCGGTGAGCGTGCCGCTCACAAAGCTTGAATCTGGCAACCGGCTCACGATCACCGAAATGTATTCCAAGGGTGATTCGTTCGCTTGGTCTTTTACGATGCCAGACACGGTGACTTTCGTCTGGGAATGCGCCCAGCTGCAAACCAAGATCAGCAGCGACAACAACAACAGCATCTTTCTCATGACACAAAATTGGATTGAATTGGCGAAAGTTTGCACTGAGATCTTGAAGACTTCTTGAAGTTGGGGTTTAGAACTGAATCTCAAACACATGCATCCCCTGCGTGTAGGCATAGGTGCTGCGCCAGCCGCTGATGTCGGCGATTTTGCGCACGATGGAGAGGCCTAGGCCATTGCCGCCGGTCGTGCCGCGCATTTTTGCAAAGCGCGTGAAGAGTTGTTGCTGCGGGAGTGCAATCGGCTGCCCCGTGTTGGCGATGCGCAAGGTGCCGTCGCGCAAGCTGACCAGCACTTGTCCACCCACAATGTTGTGTTGGAGTGCATTGAGCAGCAGGTTGCTGATCGCCACCTCGGTCAGGGTGTGATTGGCAGTGATCCACTGCTGACCTTGTAGGTCGGCTACGATTTTGATTTGGCGCGGCAGTGCCTGCTCGGTGAAAAATTCGAGTTGGCTGGCGATCAGGTCATGGAGGCCGATCCTGTCGGCATGGGTATAGGGCTTGCTTTCCAGTTTGGAAAGCAGCAGCAAACTTTTGTTCAGGCGCAGCAGCCTGCCGACGGCATTTTCGAGCTTTTCAAGCATCTCACCTTGACCTTCGGTGAGGTCCTGCCGCTGCATCATGGCCTCGATTTTGCCTTGGATGATCGCAAGTGGGGTCTGCAGTTCGTGGGCGGCACTTTCGACAAATTCGCGCTGGGCTGCAAAGATCGATATGTTGTTTTGGATGAGTTTGTGGATCGACTGGTTCAGGCGATCAAATTCTGCTATGCCCGTGGCCAATGCAGGCTGCGGCTCCATTTTGTCGACCTCAAAGCGCTCCACAAAGGCAAGTGTTTCATAAAACGGCCTCCAAAGCCGTTTGGAAAGCTGTCGCGTCGTCCAGTACATGCCGATAATCGAGCAGATGATCAGCACAAGAAATAGAAATGCGATACTGGCAATGAAATCCTCAGATTCGATCAGATTCATACGTGCTGCAAATACATACTCCCTGCCATCGACCGTGATCGGTGCCTCTAGCACACGGTAAGGCTCATTTTCATCGCTGAGCGAATCATAAAAAAAACGCCCGTAGATCGTGTCTTGGTTGATCACACGATCAGAGTCGAAGAGGTGCATATCGCGGTTGAATCGATTCCAGTCTGCAACCTCATCCCTTTTCAAAGTCGGCTGCGTGTA
Organism: Bacteroidota bacterium; assembly: GCA_031424495.1. Classification (GTDB taxonomy): domain Bacteria; phylum Bacteroidota; class Bacteroidia; order J057; family JADKCL01; genus JADKCL01. The sequence goes on from JANPHP010000321.1 coordinate 9,006, forward strand.
CTGCGAAAAATTGATTTTGGCGAATAAAAGCGCCTCGTCGGCGTCGTCGACCGACAAGCCATTTGTAATCCAATAAAACAAGGGAGCCGTGAGCAGCAAAATGATGGCCGAGACGAGCATATTTACCCGCAGGGTCTTTGTGAGCAGGCGACTAGACATTTTGCCACTTGTAACCAAGCCCATAAACTGTTTTGATGTAGTCGCCGCTGCCCGCGTCTGAAAGTTTGCGCTTCAGATTTTTGATGTGGGTGTACACAAAGTCATGGTTGTCGAGCATGTCGGCAAAGTCCCCAGAGAGATGCTCTGCAATAGCGCTCTTGGAGAGTACTTTTTTGTCATTGCCCACCAAAAACAGCAGCAGGTCAAATTCCTTGCGCGTGAGATCCAGGGGCTTGCCAAGCACGCGTGTGGATTTGGTGAGCAGGTCGATTTCGATTTCGTGGAATGTGATGATATTTTGCCCAGAAAACTGCTTGCGACGCACGAGTGCTTGGATGCGCACGAGTAATTCTGACATGTGAAAGGGTTTGGTGAGGTAGTCGTCGGCACCCGCTTGCAGACCCTCGATGCGGGTTTCCAAGGTCTCCTTGGCAGATATGATGATGATGCCATCTGTCTTGCGCAAATGCTTCAGGGTCGCCAACACTTCAAATCCACTACCATCCGGCAGCCCCAAATCGAGCAGCACGCAGTCGTAATCATGCATCGAAATCCTGTCTATGGCCATGCTCACCGTTGCTGCGATTTCGCAGCGCAAGTCATTGGCTCCAAGATAGGCTTGGATCGACTCTGCGAGCTCGGGCTCATCTTCGACGAGGAGGATCTTCATGTGAGCAATTTAGGCAAAGCGTTTGAAGACATTCTGTATTTGGCAATGGAGCCTGCCCATCCTCTGTACAAATCGCCTTGTATTACTTCTGCAATTTCATGAAAAATGGACCTCTTGCCAGTTTGCCTTCTTCAGCCTGCTCCACTGCTTTTGCGAATGCGCTCGGTGCTACCGGTAGCCAGGCCCATTCCTTGGGATCGCGATTTTTGCCGCCAGGGTTTTGTAAGCATATCCGTTGAAAGCCTTCTCGCAAGATTTGTGGTAACTGCAATAGGGGCAGCACCGCAAAAAGCTCGGTGCCATTCTCCCCAACCACCACCTCGTCCAATGCGATCTTGTCACCGAGGTGTACGATGGGTTGTGATTCAGCCTCCAAAAAGTGCATTCCCTTGAGGACCAGTAGTAAATCTCCTGGTTTCCCAAAATCTGATGCGGGTGCTACCTTGAAGATTTCCCATTGGGTGATTTTGGGCTGCAGATTGGGGGATTGGGGTTGTACTGCTAAATCAGGCTCGTCATCCGTGGACGTCGGAACATCATCTTGGCCGACGTCATCTGTAACTCCGTCGTCCATTACAGGTCCATCGCCAGCGTTTGGATCATCCCGACGTGGGCCGACGCCTGCATTTGGATCCTCAAGATTTGGATCCTTCTCAGGAATGTGATTGGTTTCTCTCGGGTTTTCTGCACGCATAGGGTCATGCTTGTGGCGACTAGGTTTGGACGGTTCATCTTGCGGCAGCATCATGCCGTGTGCCGCCGGCGATGGCGAGCCTCCCTTGCGGTGCTGCGCAATTGCAAGGGAGCAGCCGATCAGGAGCAGCACGATCATGAAGCTTAGGCGCAACAGGTTTGGAAAGCTGTGGAGCATTGAGCGGTGGTTTTTCATAGCCTTCAATTTGAAAATTCGATGTCGGTCACCTTGATGGTGCCCGATCGGTTGTCATATTCCTTGCCTCCCAGTCGATCAAACACCAGCCGAACCGATGTCACCTGCGTGAAATCGATGCCCTTGAGATCCGCTTTCGGGATGCGAAAACCGCGCATGATCTGCTTGTAATTGTTGGGATCATCGGGCGGCAATGAGCCTGAGAGGTCAGGGTATTGCAAGCCGCCAAGGTAATCCGAGAGCAAGGCTTTGGCCTTTTTACCATGTGCATCGCCCACCTCGATCAAAGTCCCCGCAACTGCGATCTCTACACGCTGGCCGAGATTACCGGCGCGC
>JANPHP010000322.1:0-12756 GCA_031424495.1 Bacteroidota bacterium
CCGTTGTATTGGTGATTCTTCTAGGAATATTGAAACTCGAAGCCCAATGGATCGGTGTGGGAAATGGAGTCAATGAATCGCCATTTGATTTGGTCGCAGATTCCGTTGCAGGCAAGATTTATGTTTGTGGTGCATTCAACAGCGCTGGAGACTCTATTGCATATCAAATTGCTACAACGACAAGTACAACTATGGCGACCGTCCGCTCGACATCGCCGTGGATCCCGCAGGCAATGTCGTCGTGGCCGGGCAGAGCATGGTCGCCCCCGACGAGTGGGCCTACGTCACCGTGAGGTATGTGGCCCACACCCTCGTGATGCCCGTGGACAGCGACAGCGTCTCGACGAGCCTGCGCTTTCTAGCCAACCGCGACCAATTGCTGGGCACCGACGGCAACGCAGTGGAGCGCGTTCGCTTCTACAGCAACCAATGTTATCCCAACGTGTACATGATGGACGACTCGCTGAGTTACGTCTTTGCGCACATCGACGACGACACCACCACTGCCGACACCATGCACCGCGTAGACATGAGCTTTGTCGGCGGCAACGCCGAGGCCAAGCTGCTCCCGATCGACAAGGAGGCTTATTTCAACAATTATTACCTCGGGCACATCCCCGAAGGCAGACCTTTTGTATCTTTATACAAACACTTGTATATGCAAGACGTCTGGACCGGCATCGACATGGAATACAGCAGCAACCAACGGGGGCTCAAGTACTATTTCATCGTGCACCCGGGCATCGAGCCGAGCCTGATCGGCTTGCGCTACGACGGTCAAGACGACCTCTCAGTCGACGGCAACGGCGCCCTCGTCATGCAGACCACGGTCGGCACCCTCGTGCAACCCCAAGCCCTCGCCTACGAGATGGACGGCAGCGGCGAGCTCACCCTGCTGGGCTGGCAGCCTGATTATGTGGTGTCGAGCGGGGTGGTGAGTTTTGATGGGATCGGGAGTTACAGTGGGGATTTGGTGATTGAGGTGAATTGGGGGTATGTGGGGAATAGCGTGGCAACAATTGCCCCGGAGTGGGGAACATATTATGGAGGTACGAGTAGTGAATCTTGCACTGACATGGTGGTAGACGAAAATGAGAATTTGTTCGTACTCGGAAATACATCGAGTCAATTCTTTCCGACCATGAACCCATTCCAAGGCAATTTAGGTGGTGGACAAGATGCCTTCGTTGGTAAGGTTTTAAATACCAATTATGGACTAAGCTGGATGACTTATTTTGGCGGAGATGGTGACGACGATGCCTATGACATAGCCTCTTCACAAATCAATGATCGGGTATTTTTTTGTGGTAAGACGCAATTCAATTCAGCGCCTTTGCCAACCTACCCAAGCAGTGGGGCATTTACTGAGGATTATGGTTATAATCAAGGGGCAAATTGTGGGTACATCGCAGCATTGGCACGGAACAACGGTTTTATTCAATGGCTGACATATTTTGGTGGTGATGACTTTGCTAGTTGCAATGGAATCAAAACTGACCGATTCGGGGATATCTATGTCGTTGGGAGTACGCAAGAAGAAGACGCCAGCTCCTCGTGCTCACCAAACGGGAGTTTTCCGCTTTGTAACACATTAGGAGCGTCATTCATGCAGGTTGAAAACCAACGAAATGATGATTTGTTTACTCCTTGTCGCGGTACAGATGGGTTTATCGCAAAATTTGAAAACAACTTGACCTTGGTATGGAGTACCTATTTTGGAGGAAACGGGCGCGATGAATTGCTTGATCTTGCAATAGATAATTCATACGACAAAGTGTACTTGGTAGGGATCACGGAGAGTGCCCGTAGTACACCGACTTATTGCCTAAATGTAAGTGTCGTATCTACAATTCCATTGATGGACGCAGGAAAATATTATCAATTTCAGCTTAACGGCGATAATGATTGGTATCCATTGGTAAATTGGGATGGAATTATTGCAAGATTTACGTTTGGCGGTGATTTGGAGTGGAGTTCATTTTTTGGAGGAGGTGGGAATGAGGAAATTACAAGCATCGCTACAGAACCCGATGGTGATGTCTTAATCGCAGGAAGAACCAATACAAGTATCTACGACTTTTTCGATTGCCTAGCTCCAATAGGTAGCGGGTTCCCTAGGTGCTCCTCGGCAAACAAATATTTTCAAGCTTTTGGTGGGGGGGATGAAAATTTTGTTGCAAGGTTTGATCGATTTACGGAACTTCAATGGTGTACATATTTAGGAAGTGACGGCGTAGAAGGGATAAACCCCAAGATTGTATCAGATAATTCTGGTAATAAATTCGTCATCAGCACAATCAATTTTGAATCAACAGCCCCCGACTGGCTGCTGCCCAATGCTTTCTATTACGAACAATCTAGTTCTGGTGGGTCAGGTGATATATTCATTTGTGGATTTGATTCCAATGATGAAATTACATATGGTTCGTATTTTGGAGGTAACGGGGCGGAGTATGGCACTGCGATTGCAATGACAGCAACCAGAGTGTTTCTCGGTGGGGGGACAGCGTCCTCGACTGGTTTTCCACTAAACGATTTCGATCCAGCGCCTTTTTCAACTGATGTCTATTATGGTGCAATGGCGGGTGGCTTCACTGATGCCTTTTTCGCACAAATCGAGGTCCCATTCCTGGTCGAGGCTTCAGATGCTCATACTATTCCTTCGAATGGATTGACGGTTTATCCGAATCCAAGTGGAGGTAAATTTACTGTTGATTGGGAGTCCAAAGGTAAAGGAGCGACACAAATCGACGTATACGACCTTCTCGGGCATTGCATTTTTTCTAAACGAATATTTTCAAATGCTGGCGGAAACCAACAATTCATCGATTTAAGTGCGCTTTCTTCCGGAATTTTCTGCATTGTTGTGAATGACAATGGTTTGAAGAAAAGTCAAAAAATCATAAAGCAATGAGAATACCCAAATTGACTATCCTAATTTGCTTTATTTTGGTCTTGAACGGGACTGCAAAATCGCAGCTCTGGGGGCCTGTTGGCGATGGATTTAACAGATGGGTGCGGGCACTCTGGGCTGACTCTTCATCTGGGAAATTGTATGCCGTGGGACATTTTTGGATGTCAGGTGACAGTTCTGTAAGCGCGATTGCATGTTGGGACGGAAATCAATGGCAAGGTGTGGGAGGTGGGTCGGTTGGCAATCTAGGAATAATTCAGGGTGGTCCAATTATGAGCGTGGCGACAATGGATGGAAACGTATTCGTGGGCGGCATGATGGACATGATGGGTGGTGACACAAGCTGTGCTGTGCTGTCTCGCTGGGATGGAGTTCGGTGGAATCCTTGCGGACGACCAAACTCACAGATTGGATTTGACATAGCCAATGGGAACTTGTTTGCGATGGGCTTTTTTGACCATATCAGTGGCCTACCGACCAAGCTTTTTGCGCGGTGGAATGGCAACGATTGGGAACGATTTGGTGATTCTCTGCCCTTCACAGTCAATGATGGTGCAATGAATGCCGTGGAGTATTTTCAAGAAAATTACTTTGTGGGCGGCAATTTCTACCTGGATAGCTTGAAGGAGATCATGCGCTGGGATGGTGCAAATTGGGATGATTTGGGTGGCGGGATCCGTGGAGACGCGTGGGTCACAGATATTCAAGCCTACAAGGATTTGCTGTTTGTAGGGGGCAATTTCAACCAAGCAAGCGGCAATGTGGACGATTTCTTGATGGCATGGGACGGCACACAGTGGTTGGACGCATTTGAGAAGGTTCAATTTACCTCTCAAATTCGTAGGCTGGCCGTGATTGATGATGAGTTATACATCTTGGGGGGGCGATTTTTTGTTCAAGCAGACACGGGATGGAGCGGGCCATTCGTACTTGCAAGGTACGACGGGGTGAATTTCTGTCCATTTGGGAGAACGCATATTGATGTGTTTGAAGGCAACGAGGTGACCGATATCGCTGAATTTCAGGAATCGCTTTATGTTGCAACACGACTTACGCTTGCCGGGGAGTACGTAAACTACATCGCCAGATGGCTAGGCGGCGACTCCACCGACATCTGCATCTCCCAACCCGTCCGCACCCAAGACCCAGCCGCGCCCGCCCCGCTAGTGACCCTCGCGCCCAATCCCGCCCAATCCCACTTCACCCTCACGCTGCCGCAAGGCAGCGCAGTCGCCGACCTACAAATCCACGACGTCGCCGGTCGGCTTGTAGTCCCCACCCAGCGCTACCGCGCCGGCGAGCCGGTGGATGTGGCTGCTCTGCCCGCAGGGCTGTATTTTGTGGAGGTGAGGATGCGGGGGCGCGTGGAGGTCTTGAAAATGATAATTTGTGATTAGGAATGAGAAATTAGGAATTAGCAATTGCGGGAGTGGCCATTCCTCATTCCTAATTTTTCTGTGTCTTTTGTTGCTTGGAATTCATTAACTTACAGCATGCAATACAATCGATTCATGCGCAGGATGCTTTTCTTTTGGGTCTTGATTGGGGTGGTTTTGATCGGTGAGGCCCAGCTCTGGGAACCTGTTGGTGGAGGCTGCAACTATCATACTTTTGACCTTGAAGGCTTCGATGACCAAGGCCTGCTATATGTATGTGGTGGATTTACGCAAGCTGGAGGCGTTGTGGCTCATGCGATGGCCACTTGGGACGGTACGGTTTGGCGTGGCTTGGGATGCGATGGCGCACCCACAACCTGCAATGGATACTGCGGGGAGGGGCGTACATTCCAACTTCATGGAGGAGCTTTGTACCTTGCTGGAAACTTCACGTGGAATAACCCTGTTTTTTCCTATGGCCACACGGCATACAGGCTATTGGAAAATGTCTGGGATTCGTGTGGTAGTCCTCAAACTGTCGTCAATTTTCAAAAAGCCAATGGCAAATTATTTGCGCTTGGAGGTCTACATGAAATTCAGGACAGCATTGTGACCAATATTGCGATCTGGGAATCACCTACATGGCGGAAATTCGGGCCAACAGTTCCTTTTAACGGTACCAGTGATGGCACCACTTGTGTGGGATATTACAAGGATCAGTATTGGTTTGGCGGAAATTTCAATGTGGGGAGCGACATCAACGAAGTAATGTATCTAGACGGGATGACATGGAAATCACCTGGTAATGGAATCTTGGGTTTCTCCACTTGGATCAACAAATTGGTCCCCTATAAAGGGCTGCTCTATGTCGGTGGCCAATTTGAAGCATCGGCGGGCAATGCCGACGATTATCTGATGACTTGGGACGGATCCAATTGGCAGCCAACGTTTCCAGGTGTACGGTATGTCGCCCAAGTGCTGGATTTGGTGGAGCTTCAAAACATGCTCTATATCGTGGGGGAGCATTTTGTTTGGAATGGTAGCGACTGGGACGGCCCCTATCGGCTGGCCCGATTTGATGGTGAACAATTTTGCTCATTTGGAGGAAAAAACCTGCAGGCTGGCCAAATCGCAATGCTCCATGCAGACATCTTTATAACGACAACGCAAGTTTTGGATTTTGACACGGTAAACTGGATTGCAAAATGGCCCCAAGGATCGCCAGACGACATCTGCATCTCGCAACCCGTCCGCATGCAAGACCCAGCCGCCCCCGCCCCGCTCGTCACCCTCGCACCCAATCCCGCCCAAGACCACATCACCCTCGCGCTGCCGCAAGGCAGCGCAGTCGCCGACCTACAAATCCACGACGTCGCCGGTCGGCTTGTCGTCCCCACGCAGCGCTACCGCGCTGGCGAGCAGGTCGATGTCGCCGCCCTGCCCGCAGGGCTCTATTTTGTGGAGGTGAGGATGCGCGGGCGCGTGGAGGTCTTGAAAATGATCATTTGTGATTAGGAATGAGAAATTAGGAATTAGCAATTGCGCGAGTGGCCATTGCTAATTCCTCATTTCTAATTCCTAATTTTTCTGTGTCTTTTGTTGCTTGGAATTCATTAACTTAGAGCATGCAATACAATCGAATCATACGTAGGATGCTGCTATTTTGGGGCTTGGTTGGGGTGGTCTTGATGTCACACGCCCAAAACTGGGCCTCCATCGGCAAGTTCAACCGAGGCCCCACCTGCGTTTGGTATGACTCATTGGCCGAAAAATTGTACGTCGCTGGCTCCTATTGCTATTTTGATTCAACCGAAGTCCATGGGTTTGGGTATCTGCAAGGTGATACCTTGATTCCCTTGGGCTGTGGGTTTGAGGCCTGCGGTCTTACATTGCCGTATTTGAATGGCGGGACACCAGAAGTAAAGGACTTCGAGCGGTACCTGGGGACACTTTACGTTACAGGATTTTTTAGGAAAGCGGGGGGATCTATCGTGAATGGCATCGCGAAGTGGGTAGGCAATGATTGGGTTGCAGTGGGGACGGGCCTTTCATATACTGGAGATCCGGGATCTGGAATCGGAATGGGCATGGAGGTAATGGGCAATGAACTTTATTTGTATGGGGTTTTTGACTCAATCGATGGCGTTGAGGCCAATGGATTGGCAAAATTTGATGGCAAACACTGGTCGGCGGTACATAATTTCCCCCATTTTAATACATCCCCTTCCAACCCCAATCGAATCGTTGATGCTGAGTGGTATCATGGTGAACTCTATGTGGGGGGCGCATTTCAGAAGGCAGGGTCAAACCCGTCGATCTGGGGTATCACAAAATGGAATGGCACGGATTGGGTGGCGGTCGATGTGGGGCTCACTGGCTTGAATCCCGCTGTGAGCAGTCTACTTATTTACGATGACAAATTGATTATTGGTGGCCATTTCAACCCTTACGTGAATGCGGGTTCTTTTCCGGGTGATAATGTCACATCGTGGGATGGCAACGCTTGGGACACGCTACGTGGAGGTGTCTCACTTCATACGACAAGCGGATCAGTTGATGGTGCATTCGTTTATCGAGACGAGCTCTATGTCTTTGGCAATTTTGACAAGGCAGGCGATGTACCCACCAAAAATATTGCGAAGTGGAATGGGGAAAGCTGGTGCGGCATGGGACTGGACAATGATTTTTTCCTCCGGTCGATGGCGATCGTGAACGATACGATTTTTGTCGCCTTTCCCTCTGGCACTGTAGGCAGTCAAGACTCCATTGCTCAATTTGCAAAATGGATAGGTCCTGCACCGTTTAGCGATTGTCAGGCGGTCGCCGTTGAAGAACCAACGGCAGTGGCCTTGCAAGTATCGCTTTTCCCCAATCCCGCCCAATCCCACTTCACCCTCACGCTGCCGCAAGGCAGCGCAGTCGCCGACCTCCAAATCCACGACGTCGCCGGTCGGCTTGTCGTCCCCACGCAGCGCTACCGCGCCGGCGAGCAGGTGGATGTGGCTGCTCTGCCCGCAGGGCTCTATTTTGTGGAGGTGCAACTACGCGGTCGCGTAGAGGTCTTGAAAATGATCATTTGTGATTAGAAATGAGGAATTAGCAATTAGCAATTGCGAGAGCGGCCATTGCTAATTCCTAATTCCTAATTTCTAATCCTCCCCCTCCCTCTGAACAAATCCCCGCTGCGCAATTGCCTATTGTCCATTGTTTCCGTAGCTTTGCCCCAATTTTAAATATGATTGATAGTCAATATGGTGAATTCACTGGATTACAAAGTCAAAGATATTTCGCTGGCTGAATGGGGCCGCAAGGAAATCCGCCTTGCTGAGGCTGAAATGCCGGGTCTCATGTCCATCCGCGAAGAGTTTCGTGCGTCGCAGCCCCTCAAAGGTGCGCGCATCGCTGGTTGCTTGCACATGACCATCCAAACTGCTGTCTTGATCGAGACATTGGTGGCATTGGGCGCCGAAGTGCGCTGGTCTTCTTGCAACATTTTCTCTACGCAAGACCACGCTGCTGCTGCTGTAGCCGCTGCGGGCGTGCCTGTCTTTGCCTGGAAAGGTGAGACCCTCGCCGAAGCCGATTGGTGCATCGAGCAAACCCTCTGGTTTGGCGAAGACCGTCAGCCCCTGAACATGATCCTCGACGATGGTGGTGACCTCACGAATATGGTGCTCGACATCTATCCCGAGATCGTCCCCGGCATTCGTGGCCTCTCTGAGGAGACCACCACTGGCGTGCACCGCCTCTATGAGCGTCAGAAAAAAGGCACCCTCCCGATGCCTGCGATCAACGTGAACGACTCGGTCACCAAGTCCAAGTTTGACAACAAATACGGCTGCCGCGAGTCCCTGGTCGACGCCATTCGCCGCGCAACAGACGTGATGATGGCTGGCAAAGTGGCTGTCGTCGCTGGTTATGGCGACGTGGGCAAAGGTTCTGCAGACTCGCTGCGTGGCGCTGGCGCCCGCGTGATCGTCACAGAAATCGACCCCATCTGCGCGCTGCAAGCTGCCATGGAAGGCTTCGAAGTGAAATCGATGGACAGCGCCGTCTCTGAAGGCGACATCATCGTGACTGCTACCGGCAACCTCAATGTCGTCGATGCACGCCACTTCAAGAAAATGAACGACAAGGCGATCGTCTGCAACATTGGCCACTTTGACAATGAGATCAACATGGCATGGTTGAATGAGAACTATGGCCACACCAAAGACACGGTGAAGCCACAGGTCGACATCTACACCATCGCCGAAAAAGACATCATCATCTTGGCCGAAGGCCGCTTGGTGAACCTTGGCTGTGCCACAGGCCACCCAAGCTTCGTGATGAGCAACTCATTCTCCAACCAAACCCTCGCCCAAATCGAGCTCTGGTTGAATCACAAAAACTACGAAAACAAGGTCTACGTGCTGCCTAAACACCTCGATGAGAAGGTGGCCCGCATGCACCTCGCCAAGATCAACGTCGAGCTGGAAGTGCTGAGTCCAGAGCAAGCCGCTTACATCGACGTGCCGGTCGAAGGTCCTTACAAAAACGACGCTTACCGCTACTAAGCCGTAGGCTTGTCTCCGAGAAATGGAAAAGGCTGGATTCGTCCAGCCTTTTTTAATGTGGTTGGATGGCAGTCGGGAATTCCATAGGAACATCCGACATAGCTCATCCTGATTGAGATGCGTTTGACCAATTAGTTGCGATGGAGCTTACGCCCTTACAGGGCTTGGCAATCGTATGTGTGTGCCGCTAGCGATGGGCTTTGCCCACCGCTGACGGCTTTAGCCCCTTCAGGGCTATTGGACTCACCAACAGCCCTGTAAGGGCAAAAGCCGTCAGCCTAGGGCAAAGCCCTAGGCAAATGCCATGCGCAAATCCCCAAAGCCCTGCAAGGGCGCAAGCAAACCCTCCTACTAGCCTGTACTGCGCAAAACAGCAACATAGTCCGCGATATTCAGAAAGCTTTCAATTTCAGTACTTGCGAAAAAGCCTATGCCTGCAAATTACAAAGGCAGGTAAGGAATTCTCACATTCCCCAAAACCACAACCATCCCCGACATTTCCCCACAAAATTTGATTCGCAATCCATAAGCACGAAATTCGCGGGATGAATAGGTCGTTTAAACGCTGGGGAATGGGAATGCTTTGGGCAATGCTGCTGCCACTCCCGATTCTTGGGCAGGCATTGGGCAGCAATTGTTTTCCTATCTGGCAGGGATTCAGCCATCAGTGGGGTTACAATCACCGCATCAACCGGCTGGGGGATTGGGTGGAGAATGTGAGCGAAGGCGATTCCTGCACAATCAAAGGCACGCACAGCGCTGCCTCTGGGAGCGGCGCCGATGTGCTGGACTTTACACAATATTTGACAACGGTGCATTCCGACCTCGTCGAGACCCGCTCGGGTGTGGTGACTTTTAGCCTGAGCGGCAAGGAGGGCGAATACGTTGCCGAAATCCAGACTGGGGAAGCGCAGTTTCTTGCTGCAAGCGACAGCACGACAGCTTATGAAGTGCTGCTCAATGGTTTTGACCTGTGTACAGCCAATGGGGCCAAAGCCGATAAAATACAGTCCTTGGACATGGCGATTGACAGTGTATGGCGTGAGCGAGGCAGTCAGATCGTCCATTTCCGCATCAAGGCCGCGCTCAAATTCTCCTGTTCATCCCCAGAATGTGAACCGCTGAATCAAATCGTGGATTACCGCCTGCGGCTTTTTTGGACCGCTGTGGGCGGGCAAGGATTTGCCAGCGTGCGCTCTACCTTTGGCAGTGGCCGCGCATGGGAAAAATCTGATACTGCGGCCGGCCCTCCCCTACTCGCCCGTGTGGCCATGCTCGGTGATGCGCATTACGCAAAAGCGACCGTGGGCATCACTGGCTTGCACTTGCAGCTCGATGGCGAGCATCACTTTCGCGTTTTGGAGGCGATTGTGCGTCCACAACAGTTTGCAAAAGGCCTGATGATGGTGCAAGTCGGGATGTATTTCGAGCAAAATCACCCGGGCATGTATGCTGCCTACAAAGAGCACTATGCTGGCGGCCTCAAGCCACCTGCAAAGTGGGCTGTCAAGTCCAAGGCCGGCAATATGGCCTGGGAAATGGACCTGAGCCTCTTGCAATTTGAGGATGCGGCGTTCGAACCCGAAAAGCGAAGTGGCGAGATTGATTGGAAGACGAGCCATCGGCATCAAACGAATGCTGATGGTGAGGCTGCTGAGAATGTGGGAATGTTTCGGTAGTCGCAGGGCACCACGTCCTCGCTGCTTCAGCGGGATGCCCTGCGACCAATGACCGCCCTGCGACTACCTACCGCCCTGCAAACAACCGACTGATGGCTGCTGCCTTCAGCAAAGTCTCCGCATATTCAGATGCAGGCTCGGAGTCCCAAGTGATGGCGCCGCCGACGTGGTAACTGAGTCCACCGGTTTGCGCATCATAGACCAAGGAGCGAATGACAACATTAAAATCAAAATCGCCTCCGGGCGCGATGTAGCCAAGTGCCCCTGCATACAGGCCGCGCGCACTCCGCTCGTACTGCGCGATGAGCTCGCATACACGCACCTTGGGCGCGCCCGTCATGCTGCCGGGCGGGAAGGTATGCCGAATAGCCTGCATCGCTGAAACATCCTGCCGCTTCTCACCGCAAACGGTAGAGACCAAATGGTGCACTTGCGGAAAGTGCTGCACCTCAAACAAATGCGGGACGGCGACCGTGCCGACGACGCAACTACGGTGCAAGTCGTTGCGGCTCAGGTCCACGATCATCACGTTTTCGGCTCGTTCTTTTTCTGAGGAATGCAATTGTTGGGCGTAGGCAGCATCCTGCGCAGGGTCTGCGCTGCGAGGGGCTGTGCCTTTGATGGGCTGCGTGAGCAATTGCCCATCGCGCAGCTGCAAAAACCGCTCTGGCGAAGCGCAGAGCAGGTGCAACGCGTTCCACTTTCCATAGCCGGCAAAGGGCACGGGTGAGGCGGACGTCAGTTCTTCCCAAAGCGCCATCGGCGAGGGCAAGTCGACCCGGGCCACAAAGTTTTGGCTCAGGTTGATTTCATAACAATCGCCTTGGCGAATGTGCTCCCGCAATAGCGAGATGGTCGCGCAATATTCCGCTTCAGAAAAATTGCTTTCAAATCCTGAGAAGTTGACGACTTCGTTTTGCGCAACCACTTGCGCCTCGATCTCGCGCAATATTTCTGCTGAATATCCGCATTCAAACCGTATCATATCGCTGTCGCGCAGCTTGGCAATGACTACATCCGCCACAAAAAACTGCATGGCATCGGCGGGAATAGCGGCTGGCAATTCGTTTTTTAATCGGGGCTCGATGGCAGCCTTTAAATCATAGCTGAAGTAACCAAAACGCCATGCAGTGGGATCGGCAAGCATTTCATCCTCCAACCCATCCAGCCCATTGACCACCAATGCATTCCCCTCCAATGCGACACCGATCAGAAAATCATATTGACCATATTGATCGACGGTCGTGGCACAGCTGTCCAAGCAGACGCAATAGGCATGCGATGCCGCCCAATGCAGCAATTTACGCTTGAATTCTGCACCCTGAAAGGGGATCTCCACCTGCCCCATTGGCATCAAGCTGGGCTCAGGTCCAGCGTCTGATCGCGGTCTGGGCCGAGGGACAAATAGGTAATCGGCACCTTGAGCTCTGCGAGGAGATAATCCATGTATTCGCGCAGCTCAGTTGGCAATTGCGCAAAGTCGGTGATTGCACCAATGTCCGTTTTCCAAGCCTTGAATTGGCGGTATTGGGGCGCAATATCGGCTTCGAGATCGTAGGGCAGGTCGCCCGTGATTTCACCATCGATCAGGTATTGCTCAGCGACCTGAACCTCGTCGAGTACGGTCAAGACGTCGGCTTTGGTCATGATGAGGTCGGTGACGCCATTGATGCGCACGGCAAATTTAAGTGCGACGAGGTCGAGCCAACCGCAGCGGCGTGGACGGCCCGTGGTGGCGCCAAATTCATGACCGGCTGCGCGCAGGGTTTCACCCATGGCATCGTGCAATTCCGTGGGGAATGGCCCGCTGCCGACACGTGTGCAATAGGCTTTGAAAATGCCATAGACGCGGCCGATTTGCTTGGGCGAAATGCCCAAGCCTGTGCAAGCGCCTGCGGTGATCGTGTTGGAGCTCGTGACGTAGGGGTAAGACCCGAAGTCGATGTCGAGCATTGTTCCTTGTGCGCCCTCAGCGAGGATGCGCTTGCCTGCGTCGATGGCTTTTTGGATGTAGACCTCAGCGTCGGTAAGGCGAATGTTGGAGAGGAACTCGATGGCCTCAAAGAAGGCTTTTTCCTGCTCGGCAAAGTCGGCGACGGGGCCATAGCCTGCCAATTGTTGCCGGTGGCGGGCCACGGAGGCGTCATATTTCTCCCGAAAGCGCGGCGAGGCAATGTCGCCGATGCGGATGCCTTCGCGGCCGATTTTGTCGCGGTAGGTCGGGCCGATGC
>JANPHP010000323.1:0-7714 GCA_031424495.1 Bacteroidota bacterium
GCAATCTGCTGCTGCGCAGATCTAAAAAGATCGGCAAAATGATGAGCCGCTTGTTGCCCCTCATGGCGAATGTAATCCGCCATCTGTCGCTGCGCTTCTATGGTGGCTTGCGCAATGGCGATTCACCAAACCAAATCTACTCCTTGTACAGCGGCCCAGGCGCAAGCCAAGGCGGTTACAGCAAGTATAGCTTTGACCAGACGCGTTTGACGGGTCAGGCATCTGCAGAGTTCAAAGGCCACGCGATCAAACTCGGATTCGAGTTTGAGCAACGTCAAGAGCGCTTCTACTCTGTCGCAAGCCGCGCGCTGTGGACCTATATGCGTCAGCTCACCAACCGCCACATCTCTGGCATCAGCCAAGACCGTAACACTTGGCAGCTTGCCACCGTCAATGGCCAATTCCAGGACACGGTACATGCACCTGCTTTCTTTGAAGGTGTGGACCAAAGCACGTTTGACCGCAATCTGCGTGGCTCACTCGGTCTGGACTCCAACGGCATCGACTTCATTGTCGTCGACAACTTGGATCCTTCAAGCTTCAACCTCGGCATGTTCAGTGCCAATGAGTTGCTGAATGATGGTAACCAATATGTCAACTACTATGGTTATGACTTCCAAGGCAACAAGACCAAGCGTGTCGCTGCTGAAACCTTCTTTACCGATGAGAAAAATCGTCCAATGAATGCCTTTGCACCGACCTACGTTTCGGGTTTTGTGCAAGACAAGTTTGAATTGGAAGACATCATCTTCAACGTGGGTGTGCGCGTGGACCGCTTTGATGCCAACCAAAAAGTGCTCAAGGATGGTTATGTATTGTTCCCAACCTACACGGCTGCTGAGGCCAAAGCTGCAGGTTTCCCTGTCGGCGACAACATCGGCGCTGACTGGGTTCCTTATATGGATGATGTTTCTGCACCAACTGCACTCTTGGGATACCGTGACCCCAACACCAATATCTGGTACAATGCCGATGGTGTGCCCACGAGCTCAGCTAGCTTGCGTTCAGGCGGCGAGGTGCAGCCCTATTTGAAAGACGACAAGATCTCGATCAACTCTTTCAAAGACTACACGCCACAAGTGATCGTGATGCCCCGCCTTTCATTCTCGTTCCCAATCTCGGGCGAGGCGGTGTTTTTCGCACACTACGACGTGCTGGCACAACGTCCAGGACAGACTGGTGGTGCATCTGCATCGCTCTTGGCTGGCCAGATTGCCGACTACTATTATCTGCAAAACTCCTCGACCATCACGGTCACCAACCCGAATCTGCGTCCTGAGCGTACGATCGACTACGAAGTGGGCTTCAAGCAGAAGTTGAATGATTTCATGGCGCTTTCCGTGTCTGCGTTCTATCGCGAGATGCGTGACATGCTCCAGATCACCAACTTCCAAGATGCTTATCCTACGACCTACTCGACCTACAGCAACATCGACTTCGGTACTGTCAAAGGCTTTACGTTTTCAATGAATATGATCCGTGTGCGGAATATCCGCATGACGGCCTCGTACACCCTCCAGTTTGCGTCTGGCACGGGCTCGAGCTTTACCTCAAGCAGGAATGCATTGAGTGCGGTCGACGGTTTCACCGCCATCCGTGCATTGCTTCCGCTTGATTTTGACCAACGCCACCGCATCGCGGGCAATATTGACTACCGCTATTATGGCGCAGACAATAAAGGCCCCGGCATCACGTTGGGCGAAAAAACCCTTTATCCTTTCTCAAATGCAGGGGCAAACTTGACCTTTTACATCGGTTCAGGTACGCCTTACTCTGTGAACTCGCTGGCCAACTCGGCCGACGTGCAGGGTGGCATCAACCAAAACATCCAGTTGTCTGGCACTCCAAACGGAAGCCGCCTGCCTGGACAGTTGAGGTTTGACCTCAAGTTTGACAAGGATATCACACTGGGTGGCAAAGCCAAGCTTGATGGTGAAGGCAATGCTGTTAAAGATGCAACGGGTAATGCTGTGCAAAAGAAGCAGTACACTTTCAACATCTATCTCCAAGTGCTGAATGCGCTGAACACCAAAAACGTTCTGAACGTGTACAAGACCTCTGGTCTGCCACAGGATGACGGCTACCTGCAGACTGGTGTTGGGCAACAGGCTATCAATGCGGCTATTAGCGGTGATGCATTCACCTATCTGTACACGCTCAGGATGCAAAATCCTGGCAACTACAGCTTGCCACGTCGGATTCGTTTGGGCGTACAATTTAACTTCTAATCGTAACGATGAGGAAGATGAAAAAGATTATCTTAAAAACACTGTTTAGCCTGGTCTGTTTTTCGTTGGTGACGTCGACTGCTGTGATGGCAAAAGAGAATGTCGGCCAGAAAAATGGGAGAGGCCAAGGGTTTCGCACAACTGCAAACTGTGCTCCTGCAAGTTCTTCTGTCGAGTTGGACATCAACAACGTCCGTGCTTTGATCCACAATGGTGGAGACTTTTGGTGGGATTTGGTGGGCAACCCACGCTATGAGGTGCCCAAGTACCCACGTGACCAAGCAGCATCTGCTCGTCACTCGTCCTTTGCGGGTTCGCTTTGGATCGGTGGTGTCGATGAGAGCGGTCAGTTGCGTGTTGCTGCGCAAACCTATCGCCAAAATGGCAATGACTTCTGGCCTGGTCCGCTTACCGCAAACGGTGCGACTATCGATGATGTGACTTGTACCTCATGGGACAAACACTTTCTCGTGACCAAAGTCGAGATCTTGGCTTTCAGGGCTGCCTATTTGCAGTCGGTCACCAATGGTACCCCACTCAATGTGGATGACTATCCTGCGGTGAAAAACTGGCCTGCATTTGGTGAGGATGCTGATGGCAACCGCTTGTCGATGGCTCCATTTGTGGACGTGGACGGCGACCCATTTAACTATTCCCCTGGCGGTGGCGACTATCCTGATATCGCGCCCTGCTCGGGTGGCGGTTTCCCTGATCAAGCCATTTGGTGGGTGATCAACGACAAGGGTGACGTACACACTGAAACTGGCGGTGAAGCGATCGGTCTGGAAATCCAAATGCTTGCATTTGCATTTGCAACCACCGATCAGATCAACGACATGACCTTTTACAAGTACAAAGTCATCAACAAATCCACGCTGAAACTCAATGACACCTATATGGGTCAGTGGGTCGACTCAGACGTCGGTAACTACTCAGATGACTATGTCGGTTGCGACACGACACGTGGTTTGGGCTTTGCTTTCAACGGTGATGCCAATGACGAAACTGCAGCAGGCTATGGCCTGAACCCGCCAAGCTTGGGCTTGGACTTCTTCCAAGGTCCTTTTGGCGATGATGGTCAACGTATGGACATGAAGCACTTTGTCTATTACGAAAACGACTTTTCGTTGCGTGGCAATCCTGAAGTGGCTACCCACTACTACGGCTACTTGCGCGGTTATTGGAAAGACGGTTCACGCATGGTGGACAATGGTAGGAATGGCTACCCAGGCACAGCGCCCGGCCCCGATACTGACTTCATGTATCCTGGCGATCCAGGATGGTGCGGTGGTGGTGGCAATGGTGGCTGGACTGAAATCTCCGCCAACAACACGCCCTTTGACCGTCGCTTTATGCAATCCGCAGGTCCGTTTACCCTGCAACCCGGTGCTGTCAACGACATCGTCGTCGGCGCTGTGTGGGCACGTGGTTTTTACAATGACAACAAGGGTTCTGTCTGCGAATTGTTGACTGCTGATGATATTGCTCAAAGCCTCTTTGACAACTGCTTCAGGCTTTTGGAAGGTCCAGATGCGCCTGAAATTGCGATCAACGAGTATGACCAAGAGCTGTTGCTCACTTGGGACTACAGTGATGGCTTGGTCTTCAACAACTACAATGAAAGCTACTTGCAAGCCGACCCAGCCCTCAAGGCGATTGGCGAGCCAGACTCATTGTTTGCATTCGAAGGCTATATCGTTTACCAATTGGTGAATGCCTCTGCCTCTGCCAATGACGTTTTCAATAGCGACAAGGCAAGGATCTTGACGCAATGCGACATCAAAAATGGCGTGGGCACCATCGTGAACCGCACAACCACCATCGTGACTGGATTGTCCCAGCCCGTGATTGTGGACCAGGTGATGGTACAAGGTAAAGACGAAGGCATCATCCACAGTATCCGTGTAACCGAAGACCTCTTTGCCTCAGGCTCAGACCGTCGTTTGAAAAACTACACGACTTACTATTATGGTGCACTTGCCTACGCTTACAATGCAACGCCTTCAGGCGGCCGCAGGTTTGTGCAAGGCAACCGTTTCTTCCGCAATTGGTCTGCAGTGCCTCACAAGATTGGTTTTGAGAACTTTGGTACCACTGTGAACTCAGACTACTCGACTGGTTTGGAGATCACTCAGACAGCTGGCGTGGGCAATGGTGGCAATTTTGTGGACCTTACCACTACCACCATCAACAACATCTTGAGCCAAAATACGGTGAACGACATCACCTACCTTCCTGGCAAAGCGCCGGTGAATGTAAAGGTTGTCAACCCCAAAGAGGTCAAGAAGGGCAGCTATCGACTGGAGTTGGTGGGCAACCAACCAGAAGGTGGCGTGCACATCGTGCGCTCCGACTCGATCACGATCGTGGACTCGACTTTTGCAGAATGGATTTTGTATGAAGGCGGTCAGGAAATCTACAAGAGCACTTACATCAAGCGCACCACAATTGATGGTACTGATATCACGGTAGAGAATCGCCCTGAGCCATGGTCTGGCACTGAGCGTGTGATCGCGGGTCACGGCATCTCCATCGGAGTTTTGGATGTGATCCAAGCAGGTGACTCGACCATCGATGGTGCCATTGGTTCCTCGCTTACATTTGACGATCCACTTCAGACATGGTTGTCTGGTGTCGCAGATGACGACGGTATCGATACTTGGAACTGGATCCTCTCTGGCGACAAGGATACTGACCGTGGCCATGACGGTGCTGCTTACAAAATCAACCACGTCTTTGACAAGGGTGAGCATTTTGAAGACCTCGTCGGTGGCATGTGGTCTCCATTCTGCCTTGCTAGACAGTTTGTGAACAACGACGCCAATGGTGACATTCGTCCAGGTGTGGCCGTCAATCCTACTGTGAGTGGTTTGGGCTTGGCCGCAAGTGAAGTGATCGACTTGAGCAGCCTGCCAGATGTGGACATCGTCTTCACTGCAGACGTGAGCAAGTGGTCACGTTGCGTGGTTGTCGAAACTAGCCCTGGCAACGTATTGGGCTCTGGCGCTTGGCCGATGGCAGCGCGCTGGGATTATCCGATCGATGCAGCTGGTGATACCTCAAGAAACTATTCTGCAGACCTCGCAACGCGCCAAGGCTTGAGCTGGTTCCCCGGTTATGCCATCGACGTGAACACCGGTCGTCGCTTGAATATCTTCTTTGGCGAGAGCTCATGGGACCGCCTCAACAATGGTGGAGACATGACCTTCAATCCTACCTCCTCCTTCGGGCCTGGCGGTACCAATGTCGGCGGTCGTCACTTCGTGTATGTCACCGATCAGACTTATGATCAGTGCGCTACGCCTTACGCTACGCTTTCAAATGGTACGCTTGCAGGTGCACAGTCTTCGCAGCTGTTCCTGAACGTGAATGATCCCAACACCGACATGCGTGAGACCTACAAGCACGTAGCTTGGGTTGGTTGCCCGATGCTGTATCCCGGCTTTACCTTCAAGGATCCTAAACAGATCCCGACGAATGCCACGATCAAATTGCGCACCAATCAGCCTTATCGTTCACGTGTCAACACCAGCGATATCCCAGTGTTTACCTTTAGCACAGATGCACTTGCTGCAAGCTATGATGTGAATGCTGTAGCTGTGAAGTCCTTGTTGGAAGATGTGCGTGTCGTGCCCAATCCATACTATGCATTTAGCAAGTATGAGCGGTCACAGCTGCAAACGATCGTGAAGATCACCAACCTGCCCCAAGCTTGCAAGATCAAGATCTTCAACTTGAGCGGCACATTGGTCAGGACTTACACCAAGGATTCTGATGAGCCATCCCAAAACTGGGACCTTAAGAATGCCAACGGTACTCCTGTAGCCTCTGGCGTGTACATCATCCATATCGACGCTGGCGATTTGGGTGAGACCATCGTGAAATTCTTTGCTGTGATGCCACAGATCGACCTCAATGCGTTCTAACATCCAACCGAAAAGAGAGATGAAAAAAATTGTAATAGCTTGTTTGTTCCTCTTTGCGGTGTCTGCCCAGGCATTTGCAGGGAATCCAGAACGCGCTGGCCAGGCAGGTGCAACCCAGTTGTTGGTCAATTCATGGGGCCGCTCTAGCGGATTCAATGGGATCAATCTTGGCAGTACATCTGGCATTGAGAGTGTGATCACCAATCCCGCTGGTTTGGCGATGACCCGCCGCACCGAGTTGGTATTTGCACACACACGCTACCTCGTCGGCACAGATATCAATATCAATAGCTTCGGTATATCGCAGGCGCTTAAGCGTGCCGGTGTATTGGGTTTGTACTTCACCTCCTTTGACCTTGGAAAGTTCATCCGCACCACGGAAGACAATCCCGAAGGATTGGGTACATTCAGCCCGAGCTTCATGAATTTGGGTATCTCTTATGGCAAGAAGTTTACCGAGCACATCGCTGTCGGTGCCACCATCAAGATGGTCCATGAGTCCATCTATGACGTCGGTGCCAATGGTGTCGGTTTTGACGCCGGTGTACAATACCGCACCAACTTGGGCAAGGATTCCTTGCACAACGACAAGTTGAAAATCGGTATCGCCCTGCGCAACATCGGCTCGACCATGCGCTACTCTGGCGATGGTCTTTCCTTCCGCGCCAACCGTGACCCCAATTTCACGTCGATTTCAAGCCGTCCAACATCTTCCTTTGAGATGCCGTCGGTATTGGCGATGGGACTTTCCTACGACTTCTACTTGGGTGAAGCACACCGCATTACTGCCTTGGGTGCATTTGTCTCCAACTCCTTTACCCGCGACAACATTGGCGTGGGCGTGGAGTATGGTTTCAAGAAGTACTTGATGCTGAGGTATAGCTTCCTTTATGAAAAGAACTTGCTGAATGAGAATCGCACCACTGCTTGGACGGGCCACGGGGTCGGTGCAACAGTTGAGATTCCATTCAAAACCGGCAAGGACCGTTTCTCAAGCTTTGGATTGGACTACAGCTACCGCTCGACCAATCCATTCAACGGCACGCACGTGCTGGGTGTGAGAATCGATCTGTAAACGGAGAAAATTTCAGAATTAGATAGTGGGTTGGCGAAAGTCAACCCACTATGTTTTATTTTTGTGGCTACGATAATTCAAGAGGTACTGCAATGGCAGAAAGTCAATTTTTTACACGCGAAAGCCTCGAGCTGATGCGCGAAGAACTTGCCGAGTTGAAAACAACTGGTAGGAAGAAGATTTCGGCCGCGATAGCTGAAGCACGGGAAAAGGGCGACCTCAAAGAGAACGCCGAATATGATGCGGCCAAGCATGCGCAGGGCTTGCACGAAGCTGAAATTGCCCGATTGGAAGACATCATCGCCAATGCAAAAATCATTGACGAAAGCCAATTGGATACCTCCAAAGCGCTGATTTTGAGTACGGTTTCGCTCAAAAACACCAAGACCGGCGCTGAAATGCAATACAAATTGGTCTCGCCAAGGGATGCCGACATGCGCTCTGGTAGGATCTCGGTTGAATCACCCGTCGGCAACGCGGTCGCG
>JANPHP010000324.1:0-13220 GCA_031424495.1 Bacteroidota bacterium
TATAGCCGACCCAGCCGCTCAGGCGGTCAAAGGCGCCGTTGCCGCTGCCACGCTTTTTCTCAAAGTAGATCTCATTCCCATATCCCCATCCCTTTCCGAAGACAAACTCGCCATCAAGGTTGGGATTGAAGAAGATCTGTGCACCATCGCGCAGGTCGATCTGATTGTGCATCCACTTGTAATACACCTCGTCGCTGAGTAAAAAGTTCTTGCTCAGCAAAAAGCTAGCGCCACCCGCGACTTGGTCAGACCGCTGTGGATGCACCACCTTGCCCGATGGGTACCACATGTCAGTTGGGAGCGACGCACCTGAGGTGGAGACCATGTGGACATACTGAAACATGCGCGCATAAGCCATTTTGAGGCTTATTTTAGGCGAAATGCTGTATTTCATAGAGGCCCGTGGTTCCAAGCCTTTGTATAAAGTCTTGCCTCCCACAAATCCTGACAATCGGAGACCTCCGTTGATGGAGAGTTTGGGATTCACCACGAACTCATCATTCACATAAGCTCCCATTTCGGTGCCGTAAAATGTCTGGCCTGAGTTGAAATTGATGCTGCCGTCTTCACTGCTCGCATTGAAGCGACCCACTTGAAAACGATGGTAGGTATAGATCACGCCAGTCTTCAGGTTGTGACGCTCGCCAAGTTTGGCAAGCAGCTGTGTCTGACCCGCAAAATCTTGGATTCCAGATGTGAGCCTGAAGGTGAATTGAGAGAATGTATTGTCAAATGCGTAATCGTACTTAGAGAAAGTGCCCGTCGTCTTGAGCAGCAATTTTGCATTGAAAGCGTGGTCCCAGATCACGGAGCCCGCAGTATTGCCCCAACCGAGCTTAAAATCAAAGTCACCCGATCGAAAACGAAACTTGTCGCGCCCCAAGTAAAAACTCGCATAAACCTGATCGCGAGCAGAAGCCTTGATGGTGAGTTTGCCGTTGAGGTCGTAGAAATAATAGTCAGGGATCGGGTTGTAATCGGGTTTGTCTTTTTTGATAATGTTCAGTTGCCGGGTGAACACATCAAAGTATGTGCGTCGGCCAGCAATCAGCAGGGAGACCTTTTCCTTCACCAATGGCGCCTCCAAGGAAAATCGGCTCGAAATGATGCCGATGCCGCCGCTGCCTGAAAACTTCTTGAGGTTACCCTCGCGCTGACTGATGTCGATCACAGAGGAGAGTTTGCCACCAAACTGCGCCGGATAGCCCCCTTTGTAGAGCGTCACGTCCTTGACCGCATCGCCGTTGAAAGTACTGAATAGCCCAAAAAGGTGACTTGGGTTGTACACAGGGGCATTGTCAAGGAGAAATAGGTTTTGGTCAGGCCCGCCGCCCCTCACATACAAGCCAGAAGTACCCTCGCCGCCAGACTGCACGCCAGGTTTCAATTGCAGGGTCTTGATGATGTCGACCTCACCAAATAGCGCAGGGATCTTTTTGGCCTCGACAATCGTGAGCTTGTCTGAGCTCATTTGTGTGCTGTTGAGCTTCTCGGTGAGCGAGGTGCCTTCGATTACGACATCGTCCACACTCACGCCGACATCAGCCAGCTCGATGTCGAGTTTGGTGTTCTTGTTGAGGTACAGCGATTTGGTGACCGTCTCATAGCCCGTAAACGAAAATACAATCGTCACCGAGTCGGCAGGAAGCGTCAAGGAATAGGATCCATTTTCAATCGTGAGTGTTCCTGCTTTGGTACTGGGCGTGTACACACTTGCACCTGCTAGCGATTCACCTGATTCAGCATCGCGCACCTTGCCACTGAGGACATATTTTTGCTGCGCAAACAGTGCCCCCGTCAAAAAAATAAGGCAAGCAAGGGTCGATATTTTACGCAGCATGAGTGTTGAAAACTTCATTCTCAGGGATTAGAGGATGGCAAATTTACCGAATTGTTTTGCAATTGAGGGATGTCGATGCTGTGAATAAATGGTTTAATTTGTAACTTGGTATCCAGAATTGTTGATCAAGAGAATGAAGTCTATCAAGTTGTTGGTTGTGTGTGCGCTGCTGCTGTCGGTTACTCCAATTGTAGCTGTTGCCAAATCCCTGTCCCCTAGCTTCCTTGAGAGCTACACGCAACCCGGCGGCGGCGGTGGCGATGACAAGGAAAAAAAGGAGAAATCCGGCAAGAAAGAGAAAGACGAATCCACCAAAGACGCCAAAACGAATAGTGAATCGACCAAGCCATCGCAGCATGCACGTGCATCTGCAAAGGCAGCGATTCAGTCGGCAAAATTCACACAGCAACAAATGATGGCACGCGCCAAGGTGAGGAACTTTTTCCATAACATGTTCAATACCAAGTATGGCAAACCCGTCAACTTCCGAAACACCCGCGCCAGAAACAACTGGAGCAAGGGACACAAATGGCATTGATAAGGCGGCTCTGAGGCGCGTCAGACGCAAGCGCTGGCGTCAAAATCTATTACTCTTATTTTTCTCAAGCATTTTTGCCTTCTTTTTGGGCGAAATGGTTTTGCGTTGGGTCGTCTTTGGCAACTTTGATGGATTCCAAAAGCTCAAAAATCCAGGCAGCTATTACTACGAATGGGACGAGGACTATTGGAAGCTCAATCTCGTGCTGGATACCACGAGTCGCCCACCGCGCAACCCGCACCCGACGCTCGGCTGGGTGCAAAAGGTCAATCGCGAAACGTACTACCATGAGGAAGGTAAGTTTGTAGGCCGACGCAGGCCGGTTTTGCTCTATGGCGACTCGTTTAGCATGTGCATCGACTCCGTCGACTGCTTTGAGGAAATATTGAATGTAGACGCTGCATTCTCCAGACACAATTACCTGCTCAACTATGGCGTCGGCGGTTATGGTGTTTGTCAGGCATCATTGCTGTGCCGCAAGACTGCGCCACATTACGAGAAGCCACTGGTGATTTTCGGCATGCTCACCAGCGATTTGGACCGCACGATTTTGCCAATGCGCACAGGGCAAAAACCCTATTATGACCTCGTAGATGACAGCCTTACGCTCAAAGGCTACCCGATCGACAGCAGTGCATCGCACTACTTTGCCGAGCATCCGCGCTCCACGACATCGCTGCTGTTCCGGCTGTTTCTCAAGAGCAAACTCAATTTCCTCCCCTATCGGGTTTCCTCTTGGTTTGATGGCAGGGAGCAAACCAAAGCACGTATCATGGCCGTGAACCGTCTGCTCATCGAGCACTTGGTCGCTGAGTTGCGGACGATGCAGATCGATTTTGTATTTCTCATTTTCCATTATGAAGACGACATGATGGCCCCCGATAGCGAGGACAATTGGAGAGATCAATTTTTGAAAAAGACCATGGCCGACAATCAGATTCCCTACATCTGGTCCAAGGGGATTATCCGGGCGCAC
The DNA here is from genome assembly GCA_031424495.1 of Bacteroidota bacterium. Lineage (GTDB taxonomy): Bacteria > Bacteroidota > Bacteroidia > J057 > JADKCL01 > JADKCL01. Next base: position 3,355 of record JANPHP010000324.1, read on the forward strand.
CGTCTTGCGCATCCCGAAAATACGCATGAGACTTATATCGTTTCTGGAAATGGACATCCCACAACGCTTTACAACCAATTGATTAGCGACGAGATCAAGTACATAGCCCTCACGCAACCAAGGCCATCAAGTTTTGTGGCTGACACCCTTGATGATGAATTGTATGCCGTCCGCATCGCACGCAACATGCGCGCGCTCTACCGCGACAGCAGCGCAATCGCCCGCCTGACCCAAAAGGCAGCAGACAACGACATTGCACTGGATCGACAGGTCTATCTCGACGCTACTTACCTCATGAACTTGGAACTGACCCAAGAGTCTCCCTTCGAGCCCGATGGCGTCTTTGAAGGTAAATGGAGACAAGACTGATGCGACGGGTCACCCTCGGGCCTATTTGAATCATGCACTAGATGCGCATTGACCCTCGATTTTATGCTTGACCGCGGATGAGCTACAATGACTTTCCCCCACATTCAGACTTGCTGCTACCAGTATTTGACTTTGTGCCTTTGCTGCCACCTGCGATGGCATCATCGGAGCCTGCAACCAATCAACGTACTTTTGCTGCGTCCTGCTGAAGCATCGTCTGCGCCTGCAAACATTCCATGGACTTTTGCTGTGCGTTCTACGAGAGCATCGTCAGCGCCTGCAAGTGATCAATGGGCTTTCCCGCAGGCGAAGGCACAAGCAAAATGTCCACACCTTGCGGCGTGGACATTGCTATTTTTGGAAATCAATCGAGATTATTCGGCGAGGATAACCCAGAGCGCAAAGATGATGCCTGGGAGGAAGAACAGCAGGGTGAGCAGCAAGCAAACCCAAAATTCCCACGGAACGCCTTGCAAGTACAAAGCGACAGCCAATGGTGGGATCAAGATTGCCAAGATGATATACAAAATCATTGAGTCATCGGCAGGAGATTCAGGGCTGCTGTCACGCTTTTGTGCGTGGTACTTGTGGATAGCGTCTTTCAACTGACGACGCATTTCTTTTTTGGAGTTGTGGGCTTGTACTGCCTTTGCATAAGCCTCGTCACCAACCTCTTGGTTGCTTTGACCTTCAGCTGCAGTCTTTCCAATGGTAACATCCTGCTGCTTGGTTGGCTTGCTCACGATCGGTGCCTCGGCTGAAGTCGAAACCATCGACTCGTCCACAACTGGACCCAAGGTTTGTACAGGCTCGGCGACGACCTTGCCTTCATGGGCAGGATGCGCCTGGGCGGCCTTTCCTCCGCCTCCAAGGGCTCCACCCGGGGCAATCGCCCACACGCCCTGCACGAGGCAAAGCGTCATCAAAACAGCGGCGAGGAATCTTAAATTTTTCATTGTGACTCTATAAGCTGTCGATCCCCAGAACCTTTCTTGGTTTCGACATTCTAATTAAGTTGTTTCATCTCGCATTCCCAAAGCCACTCGCCTAGAGTTATCCACATCATCGGCAGGTTTTGTAACAAAATTCGAAGAAATCAATGGCTTTTACTGATAGATACTCAGCCAAAATCGATTTAGGTAAATGGTTTTCTTCGGATTTCTGGGTTCAAGCCCGATAGATTACATTATTCACTGTGGATAACCTTTGGCGGGATGTTGGAAAATGGATCGGAATAGTGGATTGGGCATGTTGAATTCATAGAAGTCTCACTGTCCAGGATCTTCAGGTCACGTTGATGCATTCTCGTCGATTGATTAATCATCAGAATTGGTGACACGTAGAAAACTGAATGGAGGGCGCTTGGCCAATCAGGCGCATTGAAGCTTTCGCCCTTACAGGGCTTGATGTAAATATGTACCATTAGCGATGGGCCTTGCCCATCGCTGATCCCGCATCGTTTGCGGGACCCTTGCAGGGCTATTGGACTCGCCAACAGGCCTGAAAGGTCGAAAGCTGTCAGCCTAGGGCAAAGCCCTAGGCCACAGGCGGCAAGCAAATACCCAAAGCCCTGCAAGGGCGAGAGCAGAAAACCCTAGCACTAGCCAGTACCTACAGAAACAACATTAGCACCCTCAACATTCAGAAAATCCCTTCGGTTTCTGTTTGCGTGAACAATATTAATGGCGTCTATCGCGGAGGCAGGTCAGGAATTCTGCACCACGATCTATTGTTACAAATTAGAGAAATTAGCTAGATTAGCAGAATAGGTGTCGGAGGCAAAATAGTCCATGAGCGAAACGTTGGGCCAGCAAGAACGGCTGGAAAAAGATAAGCAGGAAATCCTGAGTGCATACCGCAGCATGATGCGGGCATGTGAAGAATTGGCGACCAAGGCTGAACGCAAGGAGATACGCCGTGCTTTTGAATATGCGCTACAGGCACATGAGGGCGCGCGCCGCAAAAGTGGTGAACCTTATATATTGCATCCCATCTCGGTGGCCAGGATCGCTGCTAAAGAAATGCACCTCGATGCGACGAGCGTGATCGCGGCATTGTTGCATGACGTCGTTGAGGATACCTTTTTGGAAATCAGCGATATTCAGCGGGAATTTGGTTCAGAAGTGGCCGTGATCATCGATGGGCTCACCAAAATCTCGGGCGTGTTTGACCACAAGAGCTCAGCGCAGGCAGAGAATTTTCGTAAGATGCTGCTCACGCTCAGTGCCGATGTGCGCGTGATCTTGATCAAGCTTGCAGACCGCTTGCACAACATGCGCACGCTGCAATACATGAAAAAAGAGGGGCAGCTCAAGATCTCATCTGAGACGATTTACCTCTATGCGCCCCTCGCCAACCGGCTCGGGCTGCACAATGTGAAGTCTGAGCTCGAAGACCTCGCGCTCAAATACACCGAGCCCACAATCTACTTGCAGATCAATTCCAAGCTGATCCGCGTGCAACGCGAGAGCCGCTACTACATCTTGCAATTCATGCGCTCGATTCGGGAAAAATTGAGCGCATCCGGCCAAAAATTCAAGATTTTACACCGGTTCAAGTCAGTTTACTCGATCTACGCCAAGATGGTCAAGCAAGAGATTCCCTTTGAGGAGGTCTTTGACTTGTTTGCGATCCGCATCATCATCGAGGCGCCGACAGAGCTGGAAAAGACCGAATGCTGGAAAACCTACTCGCTCGTCACCGAGCTATTCAGGCCCAATCCTGAGCGCACGCGCGATTGGCTCACAATACCGCGCTCCAATGGCTACGAGGCTTTGCACGTGACCGTCATGGGCCCACGTGGCCGATGGATCGAGGTGCAGATCCGCAGCGAGCGCATGGATTATGTGGCCGAGCACGGCATGGCGGCGCACTGGAAATACAAAGACGGCTCCCAAATGCACGACGACCGCTTCCTGAGTTGGCTCGGTCGCGTGCGCGAACTCCTTGAAAATCCCAACCTCAACGCTGTCGAGGTTGTCAAGGAATTCAAAACCAACCTCGTCCCAGACGAAGTCTTTGTCTTTACGCCCAAGGGCGACCTCAAGCAGCTTCCATCCCTTTCCACCGTTATCGACTTCGCCTACGAGATCCACACCCTTGTTGGCGAGACCTGCATCGGCGCCAAGGTGAACAACAAAGTCGTGCCCCTGAGCTATACGCTCAACAACGGCGACCAAGTCGAAATCATCACCTCCAAAAAGCAAAGCCCCAAGGAGGATTGGTTGCAATATGTGCATACGCCCAAAGCCAAGCACAAGATCAAGGAGTCGCTGAAACTGCAGCGACGCAGGATTGCCGACAAGGGCCAGGAAATCTTCACTTGGAAGGCGCGTAACTACAGCTTGAACAAAAAGGAGATCGTCAAAGAACTGCTGGCATTCTTCAAAATCCGCAACGAGACAGAGTTTTTCTACCTTTTGGGGATGCACAAGCTGGACATGGAGCGCCTGCAAGAGTTCATCCGCATCAAAGAACAGGGCGGCAAGATCAGGGAAGAAAACTTTGAAGCCACGCCGCAGAATATCAAGAGCCGCCAAGAATTTGAGGAATGGCTCAAGGAAAACAAAGGCATGAGTTCAGATGCCTTGCTCATCGGCGAGGACATGGACATCAAGGATTACAAGTTCGCAAGCTGCTGCCACCCTGTACCTGGCGACGATATTTTGGCATTTTTTGCGCCTGAAGAAGGCTTGGTGATCCACAGGCCCAATTGCGCAAAGGCGATCAGCCTGATGAGCAACTGGGGTAAAAACATCATCAAAGCCAAATGGACAGAGATGGCTGACATCAGCCTCCTGGCAGGCGTCAAGATCGTCGGCGAGGATCGGCAGGGCATGATGAATGACTTGATACGCGTGATTTCCAACAACATGAAGCTCAACATTCGCAGCATCACGATCGACTCGATGGATGGCATGTTTGAGGGCGTATTCAAAGTCTTTGTGCGCAACACCAAAGAGCTGGAAAACCTCAATATCAGGCTCATGACTGTGCCAGGGGTGTTTACGGCGACGCGGGTGACTGAGGGTTAACAATCGCTGGCGAAGGTGTTTGGCCGACGCATTTTCCAGCTATTCAGCTTTGGACTTCATGACGATCCGCGTATCTTCGCTTCAATGAGACCCAATCGCTTCCTCGAAAATGCCTGGAAAGGCGCAGAAAATCCCATCTTACAGGTTGCCGCCATTTGCGTGACGTGGATCGCTTGGATGGTCGGCGGCAGTTTCCTACTCATTCCCGTGCTCCTGCTCATGGTGCGCGACCCAGATGCCGCTCAGGAATACTTGAAAGACCCTACAAATTTCAAGCTCTTGCAGATGGACATGATCCTGATCTTCGTGCTGATCATGTGCCAGTTTCTCGTGGGGCTCGGCGCTATCGCCGTCACCGAAAAGGTCTTGCTGAAAAAGAAATTCCTCTGGGTGGCCTCTGGTTTCAAGCGCTACAGGTGGGGCAGGATGATGGGCGCAATGGCCTTGTGGATGAGTTTCATGGGCATTTACCAAGTTATCACCTATATCATCGATCCTTCGACAGTCACGATGACGGTCGATGTGAGCCGTTTCTTAATGTTTTTGCCGGTTGCATTGGTCTTGGTGCCTTTGCAGAGTGCCTATGAGGAATTGGCGATCAGGGGACAGATGATGCAGGGGCTCATTAGACTAGGTCCGCGCAAGCCCTACCTCCCACTGCTACTCACCTCCATGGTTTTTGCGCTCTTGCACGGCATGAACAAAGAAGTGCAGGAATATGGCTTTGGACTCATGATGGCCCACTATTTCACATTTGGATTGGTGCTTGGCATTTTTGCGCTGCTTGATGAGGGCTTGGAAATCAGCATTGGTATCCACGCCGGCAACAATATTTTCTCACTTTGCCTAGTCTCCTATCCAGGGTCTAGTTTGCAGACACCCGCGCTGATGCAGCAAAACAGCATGACCGAGTCTACAGACTTTATCGTCATGCTCGGATTTGTTCTCTTGACCTATGCCATTTACTTCGGATGGCGCGACAAGCCTTGGCGAGCCCTGTTTGACAACGTGAGTACGTCGCCAGCCTTGCCAGACGATGAGCCGCCGATCTTTGATCCTGAGGTTTGATGTGGTGGCATGGGTGAATGCGGTTTTCTGTTTTTGTAAAATGTGATTCGGGTGAATATGAACCGCAAAGAGTAGCACTGACTCTGCGACCTTTGGCGATGCTGCCTCATCGCTGTCTGCGGTTATTTCTAGCCAGAAACCCCCTCAAAAATCCCACGCAATCAGCTCTTCCAGATCTGATTGCGTGAGCGGTTTCTCAATATAGGGGCCAGTCCCACCTTGCTCCCTTAGCCAGATGAAGGTCAAATCGGAGCCAGAACGTTGATGCCGTTTATGTATATCAAGCGCCAATACCTCCAGGTAGAGTTGCGTCAGCGCCAAGAACAGTTTCTTGGCCTCTACCTCCATGATATCTTGCTCCAGCAAATGCAACTCGCCAAATTTCTTTTCGAGTTCCAGCTTTCTGAGCAATATGACACCTACCATTTTCCGCTCATCCTTGCAGATTTCCTCAATCTCCGCAAATAGAATGGCCAATCCATCGCTCTTGCTGCTCGCCCGCAACATGTCGAGCACCATGATATTGCCCGCGCCCTCCCAGATGGGCAGCACCATCACGTCGCGCATGGTCTTGGGCACCACGGTGTCTTCGATATAACCCAATCCACCCATGAGTTCCATGCTTTCCCTGCAGATGTAGACCGCCGTCTCAGCGGTATGGCGCTTCACCATCGGCGTGAGCAGCCGCAGCAGCTCTGCCTCGCGTTTGTCACCCGCCTCGGCCCGATCCATCGCCTCGATGGCCCGCCACAGCAGCAGGAAACTCGCATGCTGCTTGGCACCAAGCTCCCAGAGCTTGTCGCGCACAAGCGCATGCGCGACAGCCGTCTTGCCAAATGTGCTCCTGAAATTGAGGAATTGCCAGGCCTCGATGAGCGCGCGTCGCCCGCCAGCGACCGCAGCCACGCTATTGTACATGCGCGAGAGGTTGATCATCTCGGCCATGACCCTGAATCCTTGAAACTCGGGTCCCACGAGTTTGCCCACCGTGCCGTCCAGGATGCATTCGCCGCTTGCCATGCTGCGCGTGCCCAGCTTGTCTTTGAGCCGCACGATGTCGATCGGGTTGGTGCTGCCGTCGGGCAGGGTACGCTCGATGAGGAAGATGGAGAGCCCACGCGTACCGGGTACGGCTGCGTCGGTGCGCGCGAGCGCAAAGATGATCTGCGCATTCACATTGCTGCAAAACCACTTCTCGCCATGCAGCGTGTAAAAGCCATCGCCGATCGGCTTGGCGATCGTGAGGTTGGCACCCACGTCTGAGCCGCCGGCCTTCTCGGTGAGAAACATGGCGCCCGTGTAAAAGTCGGCGGCGGATGCACTATATATATGTGGCAATAAACGATTGCGGTCTTCGGTGGTCGCGAACTGATCGATGAGGTGGGCCACGCCATCGGTCATGCAGAGCGGGCAGTATTGCCCCGACTCGCTCATGGCAAAGAGCATGCCGAGCGCGAACCCCATGCGGTGGCGCTGCCCGCGGAACCGCTCCCGCAAACTAGGCTCCCACTTGAGTCGCATCATCTGCGAGTCCACTGCGACTTGCATCAGCTCCCAATAGGCGGGATGGAACTTGATTTCATTCACCGTTTCGCCCCAAGTATTGCGTTTTTGGAGAATGGGCGGGTTTTGGTCGGCGGCCAATGAGAGTGGATTCATCATGTTGGCTGCCTTTTCACCCAGCTCGATCAGCAAGGGCGTTAGATAGGACAATGCATCGGCGTCGAGTTGACGGGAGAGGTAATCTTGGAGCAGCCTGTCACTTTCATAAAAATTGCGGCTCTGCCGGTGCCCCGCCTGCAATACGCGGTTGGCATCTGGGGCTGAATGGGATTTTCCTGTCATTGGGCGAAACTTTGGATCCAAGATAATAGGGAGATTGGCATCCTCCTACGAAATCTCCTCGCCGTGAAAAAGTAAGGACTTTAAGAAGGTCAGAAATAGGACTTGCCAAGTGGAAAGCTTTCGGCTACGCCGGAAAATTCGCAAATCCATGTTGAGACACGCAACAGCGAAGATTGCCGCAATTTATATGTAATAATTTTCCACAAAATTTTACAATATCGTTTGGCTGGGAAAACGCGTGAGAACGAAATTGGCGCTGTTGTTGGTTCAAAAACTCCCAGATACCCAGTTTGATTCTATCGTGGAGCTACTGAAGGTGTTGATTTTCACGGTTTTTTTTGATGGGCAACTTTTTCTTGTCATTTTTTTTTCTTTGTTTCATGTAAGAATTGTTTCAAAGATGAAACCCGAACGCCACCGCTTGGCAGTTGTCGGTAGACCAACTGCAGGAGCGTAAAGTGGTTGTTTTTTTAGGATAAGGAAGGAAGAATTGATCGTTTAAAATCCGAGGCCATTTGGCCGCACCTGCGATTGGAAGGTAGGTGGTGATGATACAATCGGTTTGCATCGACAAACCGAATGGAGTTCTTTTTGCCTGCTTGTTCCCGTCAGGGGCGAGCAAAATTGATAACTATATCTATTATTATCAGCAGTTTATGAAAAGAAATTTAAGGACAACAATGACAGCGGGGCTCCTGGCGATCCTCTTGTCGGCGGGCCTCGTCAAGGCTCAAAAACTGGCTCCCGGCCCCATGCCTGTAGGGGACGACCGCGCCAAAGTGCAATGGATTGGTGCTAACCCCGCTGCCTACCAGGCGATGGGCGGTCAGGTTGCAACCCAGCCCACGACGGTTACTGGCCAATTTGCAAATGAGCAGGCAAAGGTTGCTTGGATTGCCGCGCATCCCAAGGAGTACTCCATTTTGGTGGGAAGCGTAGCACAAGCAAGCCACGTAAGCGTCATGCCTAGCTATGTCGATACTGGCAACCCCGCTGCCGACCAATATGCTTATGAGCTTGCCAAATCTGCTTGGATTGCAGGCCACCCAGCCGCCTACCAAGCCATGCAAGGCACTCAGGACCTTACGACCCTGCCTGACTATCCACAATTTGTCGACACTGGCAACCCAACTGCCGACATGCAACGCTACAATGCCGCCAAGGCTGCATTCAAGGCAGCCCACAACCTCACCACCCCCGGCGAAGTTGTCGACAACCGCCCAGTACTGATCGAGACCGGCAACCCTGCTGCCGACTTGAATCGCTACAACCAGGCGAAGGCCGCATACAAGGCTTCCAACGGTATCATCAACAATTAATCGCCTAGGATCATGAAAACAGTTACAACTCAATTCAAAGGCGGCCTCCTCAAAGGATTGTTGCTGCCCTTGATGCTGATCTTTGGGCTCGGCTACGCACAAGCTCAATTTGTGGTGCCACTCACGGGTTCCAATACGATCACTACTTGCTCCGGCAACGTGACCGATCACGCAGGTGCTACGACCAACTACAGCAACAACGCCAACGGCACGCTGGTCATCAACCCAACATCTGCTAGCGTTGCAGTCAATGTCAATGGTAGCTATGCAACCGAGACAAGCTTTGACTTCATCACGATCTTCTCTGGCGCTGGCACTGGCGGCACGGTCCTTTTTGGCCCGACCTCTGGAACCGGCTCATTGAACGTGAGTGGTCTTGTAGGCCAACCGATCACCATCAGATTCACATCTGACATTTCGCTGAACCTTGCTGGCTTCAATTTTGCGATTTCCTGCATCGTTCCTCCGCTGACGGTCGTTGTGCCAGCATCTGGCAGCAACGCGGTCACCACTTGCGGTGCCACGATCGTCGACAACGGCGGTGCTGGCAACTACACCAACAACTCCAACGGCTTCACGGTCATCACGCCCTCCTCGGGCACGCAGGCTGTGAACCTTGCTGGCAGCTACACCACTGAAAACGGCTTTGACTTCATCCGCGTTTATTCAGGCACCGGCACTGGCGGCACCTTGCTGTTTGGTCCTGTTTCTGGCACTGGCTCATTAAACGTGACAGGCATTGTCGGTCAGCCGATCACCATCCAATTCACATCGGATATCTCTGTTTCCGCTGCTGGTTTCAGCTTGGCAGCTACCTGCGTCGCTGGTCCTCCCCCCTGTGCTGACTTCAGCTTCACAGGTCCATTCACACATACCAACACTACTGTTGGTGGCGGTGACAATTGTAGCCTGCGCGCTGGCGAAGACAAGGTTTATGCAATCACCATCACCACGGCTGGCTGCTACAACTTCAGCCTTTGCGGCACGAGCACCTCATGGGACAGCTATTTGATCCTGAGCAGCTCATGCTGCGGTGGCACCGTCTTGGCAACCAATGACGACTTTTGCGGTCTGCTTTCACAGATCTCCAACGTCTCTTTGACGCCTGGTACCTACTACCTGGATGTCGAGCCATTTGGTTCCGGCACTGGTGCTTATACCTTGCAAGTCAGCGCATCCCCTGCGCCAAATGCAGGCACGATCACCGCAAGCTCGCCGATTTTCTGCGGCC
>JANPHP010000325.1:0-15046 GCA_031424495.1 Bacteroidota bacterium
GGTGCGAGCGAGGTCACACTCGCCTACCGCCGGCCCAAGCACGACATGGGAGCCTACGAATTTGAGTACGACCTCGCCAAAGGCGTGGGCGTGCGCGGCTTGTTTTCAGCGGCTCCCGTGGCGATAGTCGGGAATGGCAAAGCCGAAGGCGTCGAATTTCGCAAGACCGAAGTCGTCGACGGACAAGTGCGTGAAATTGCTGGTTCTGAGTTTGTTGTGCAATGCGATTTGGTGATCTTGGCTACTGGGCAGGAGAAGCAAAAGAGCCTGCTTTCACAGATCAAAGGACAGCTCTTTGACAGCAGCGGCAAGATACAGGTGAATGCGCATGGACAATGCAGCAATCCGCAATATTTTGCCGGCGGCGACGCCGTGAATGGCGGCGCAGAGGTGGTGAATGCCGCAGCCGAAGGCAAGGCGGCGGCAAAAGGGATACATGCGGTGATTTTTGGAAAATAGGATGGAAATTCGATGGAATGGTGTGGTTTTTTTCTGTGATGCCCATGTAGGGACGCGATGCATCGCGTCCCTACGTGGGTATCAAAGAACAGTCACATTGATCACCTCGAACAACGATAGAAATTTATTATGGCAGATTTAAGCATCAATTTCGCGGGCATCAAAGCGCCCAACCCATTTTGGCTCGCCTCGGCGCCGCCAGCGAATAGCGGCTACCAAGTCATGAAAGCATTCGACGCGGGCTGGGGCGGAGCGGTTTGGAAAACGCTTGGCGTGCCCGTGATCAATGTATCGAGCCGCTACGGCGCGGTCAATTACCGCAATACCCGCATGGCGGGTTTCAACAACATCGAATTGATCACTGACCGCACCCTCGCCGACAACCTCCGCGAGATTGAGGAGGTGAAAAAACACTTCCCTAATCACGCAGTGATCGCTTCGCTCATGGTCGAGAGCCGCGAGGAATGGCACCAAATCGTGCGCGACGTGACGAATGCAGGTGCCGACGGCATCGAGCTCAACTTTGGTTGCCCGCACGGAATGTGCGAGCGCGGCATGGGCAGCGCCGTCGGGCAGGACCCGGTTGTGCTCAAAATGATCGTGGAGTGGGTCATGGAGGTCGCCAAGATTCCCGTCATTACCAAAATGACCCCCAATATCTCCCACATCACCGACCCGGCGATCGCAGCCGTGCAGGGCGGCACCAATGCGCTCTCCCTCATCAACACGATCAAAAGCATCGTCGGCATCAATCTTGATACCTTCACCGCCTATCCCGAGGTCAATGGCCTCAGCACCAACGGCGGCTATTGTGGCCCGGCAGTGAAGCCCATCGCCCTCAATATGCTCAAGGATTGCGCGCAACATCCTGAGATCAATGTGCCGATCTCAGGCATAGGTGGCATAGAAAACTGGCGCGATGCCGCGGAGTTTATCTTGCTGGGTGCTAGCTCATTGCAAGTCTGCACGGCTGTGATGCACTATGGTTTTGGCATCATCCGCGAGATGCTGCCCGGCTTGGAGCGCTACATGGACGAGAAGGGCTTCAAAAATATTGCGGAAATGTGCGGCAAGGCATTGCCCCGTCAAGTGGAATGGAAGGAGCTCAATCTCAAGCACAAAGTCGTCGCCGAGATCAACCCCGCCAAGTGCATCGGTTGCCAACTCTGCTACACCGCCTGTGACGATGGCGCTCACCAAGCGATCGCGCTCCCAACCGATGGCAGCCGCGTGCCGACCATCATCGAGGAAAATTGCGTGGGTTGCAACCTCTGTTCGCTGGTCTGTCCAGTCGAGCAATGCATCACGATGGAAAAGCGCGACGACGGCAAGGAATTCCTGAGCTGGGAGCAGCGCACAGCGGCCGGCACTATCCCCACGACCTTCAATGATCCAAGAGCAGGAGGGAATGGGCACCATGTGCCGACGGTGGAGGACGCAATCAAAATGCGAAAGAATTGACAATTGATAATTGACAATGGACAATGACTGGCTCCATTGTCCATTGTCAATTGTCCATTATCAATTAGTCACCGATTCCTGCAAAAATCCTGTCTGTCCCTGAGACGGTGAATAGCAATGCTTCTGGTTGGGATTCTCCATCAAACTGCTGGAATTCCACCCGGATGCGCATGCCGTCAACTGCATTCCACTGGGCTGTCTCTACTTCTTGATAGGTATTTTTCTTGCGGATGGATGTGACTAATTTGATGGGACCTGAATTCGTTTCGTTGGGCTTGCCGTAGCTGTTTTTGAAATCATTGATGATGGCCAATGCAGCTTTTCGACAAGTTTGAAATGTGGTTTCGTTGACTTGAGGATTTTGAAAATAGGCGTTGAATTGGGATTGCACGAGTTTTCCGTGCATGAAAATATAGCTCCATGCACCTTGAAGGCCATGCCATTCGGCAGACTTGCCCCATTGGCCCGATGGAGCGGTGCCGTGGGGAAATAAATCTGGAAAACGGGCCGAAAATGCATCAATCGGCATACCGAGGTAAAATCGGCCGTTGATCAAGGGCGCATTTGCAGCAGGAGTGGTATTGGTTTCGATATCGATCCGGAAATCATAATTCCAGTATTCGTATGAATCTCCGTATTGTGTATCGAGCGGATCATCTGCCCGATTGCTTTTGAGCTCACAGATGATCCTGATTTCAGTGCCTGCAATCGACCATGTCGCCTCCTGGTACACGTGACGTCGCTGTGCAGGATTTGTAAAATTGGGACGATTGGCGTCAAAATACTTTGCTTCGCCTTGCACATGCGTCGCAGGAGCGCCGAAACCGCGCTTGAAATCATCGACCACGAGCTTGGCACTGCTCAGCCAAGTCTGGAAAATCTTAGGTGAATCCACCTGAGGATTATTGGCGAAAAAGATTTGCATCAATAGCCCATCTCGAAAGCTAAACGCCCAATTGCCATCTATTTGGTAGAGGTTTTCCATGAGCAAGACATTGTCGTTGTAGAGGATGGTGTCTGGGAGTATGCCGGGCATCGCCTGGCGAAACTCGGAAATGCTCATGCCATTGCGCGGCAGGGAATTGGGCTGGGCCATAGTCGGGAGTTGGATAAAGTGGTGAATTTAACTGAATCAAAGTTAGCAGGAATCTATTGGGTAATCGCAGTTCTTGAGGCCGATTGTGCCGCAGGCGATGAGAAATTGAAAAACTGTCGTAGTTTTCGGGGAATGTAGCTTTCGTTGGAAGCACTTTAGGGCTTTATAAAGAAGTAAAATGATGGATGAATTCATGCGCCTCGCTATCCAGGAGGCAAAGGACGGGCTCGCAGAGGGCGGCATTCCCATCGGCTCGGTGCTGATGCGTGACGGCAAAGTGGTGGCCTCGGGCCGCAACAAACGTGTGCAGGAACAAAACCCGATCTTGCATGGCGAGATGGATTGCCTCAACAACGCGGGCCGCATCGGCAGCTACCGCAACACGGTGATCTACAGCACGCTGATGCCTTGTTACATGTGTGCGGGCACGATCGTGCAGTTCAAGATCCCGAAGGTTATCGTCGGCGAATCCCGCACCTTTCCCGGCGCGGTGGAGTTCATGCGCAGCCACGGCGTCGAGGTGATCGACCTGGACCTGCCCGAGTGTGTGGAGATGATGGAGGGATTTATCGCCGCGCGGCCGGATTTGTGGAATGAGGATATTGGGGAGTGAGGATTTCTTCGCGTTCATTCCACAGAAATGATAGCTACGCTTTTGCTGAATTGCTGTCCAAACCAGCACAACCCGCGCTAAAAAGTTCGATTTCCCACTAGATCCCCCCCAAAAAAATGAAACAAGTAAAAATCCTCGTCCTCAACATCACCGACGCAAGTCAGCGGCCGCAAGCCGAGGCCGAGCTCGCCCACTACCTCAACGATGGCTGGCAGATCATCGACACCCATACCGATTTCGAAATGGCAGCAACTGCAAGAGTCATCCTATTGACCGCCATCCTGCAAAAATAGTAAGTCCCAATCCGTCCCGTAAGCTCCTACCCGAACCGACTCCTCGTCCCCGAACCGTTATTTTCCTCCGCTTGCCTCTGGCAGCGACTTCAGCTTGAGGTCGCGGTGCGTGGTGTTGAACTTGTCGTTGAGTTCCTGATTTTTGTTGTTGTAATCATCAACGAACTGGTTCACAAAATCGATGTCTTCCTTGGTTCGTTTGGGATTGGCGAGGATGTCTCCGATTTCCTTGTACTCATTGCTGGCGACCCGTGCGAAGTAATCAATCCGAGCTTTGGAGGCGTCCTTGAAGGTCATGTCGCCATGGAAGCCATCGCGGCTGCCGATTTTGGAGAGCTTGACGGCATCTAAAATGGCGATGCGTTGCTTGTTCATCTCCTCGGTATCGCTTTTTTGCATCGCGTCCCACCAATGTTCATTCACTTTGGCGACGGCGATATAGTCTAGAAAAACCTCGCGGGTATAGACATTGGCCTCCAAAATGCGGTCAAACTGATCTTGCATTGGATTGTGGATGAGGGCCATGTGATAAGCCTCCGCAAATTTTGCCTGGGCATTGCGTAGCCGGACGGCGTAGTCGACCATCTTTTTCTCGGCCTTGACTTGGGTCTGGAAATACTCTTCCAGTGCCTCCAACGAACTTTCCTTGGTGGTCACAAGCATGGCGATGCGGGCATACTCATTGATGTGGAGGTCGCGGTAGGCTTCAAAAACGGCCACGGCCTCGTTGCGCAGTTGGGCGCCGTCCTTGAAAGGAGCCATGTTGCGCAACTTGCGCAACGACATCTCGATCTGCCGCACCACCTCTTGCCGCTTGGCCTCATTGCTCTTAAAATCATTGGAACTGAGGAGCAAGTTGCTGAACTCAATGAACAAGCCGCCGATTTTTTCCTGTTCAGCAACGATGTAATTGCTGTATTCGACGGGGCTGTCGGTCTTGAACTCAACCTGCGCCCTCAGCGTTTGCCCACCAAAAAGAAGCCCCAAAACCATCGAAAGCGTAGCGAAAAGGTATTTTTGCATCATTGTAAATTGAAGATAAGCGAATTTAATCAAAAATTGGGCCAGATTCAATCGGAGAATAGACAGCAGTTAGTAGGTAGCAGGTAGCAGGTAGCAGGTAGCAGTTGTTGCGGCTGCTAGTCGCTTTGCTAGACTTGCTCGCCTCCAATTCCTCAGTTCTCACAGGCTGCGGCGAACGCTTTGCGGGATTCTCAACCCTCATCCCTCTTCATTCATTGTCAATTGTCAATTGTCAATTGTCAATTATTCATTATCAATTGGATGCAACCTTTCCCGCAAAACGCGTATCTTGGTGTCAAATGCTGTTTTCATTCCAAAATGAGGAGACGAAGTTGTTGAAGGGACTCATGGCCGCCAAGCCTGAGGCTCAGCAACAGCTTTATCAATTGTATTCTGGGAAGATGATGGCTGTCTGTTACCGTTATGCCAAGAGCCGCGAAGAGGCGGAAGACATTCTGCAAGAGGGTTTTATGCGGGTGTTTCGCAAGATTGAGCTTTATACTGGCACCGGTTCGTTTGAGGGATGGCTGCGACGGGTGTTTACCAATGTCGCCATTCGTCAGTACCAAAAGAACTCAAGGTTGCACATCGTTTCTGGCATCGAGGACTATGAGGAAGAGCCAAGCGGTGAATTGCTAGACCATTATTTTGCAGCGGAAGATTTGTTGAAAATGATCCAATCATTGCCCGATGGCTACCGATTGGTTTTTAACATGTTTGCCATCGAGGGTTACAGCCATGAGGAGATCGCCGCCGAATTGGGTATCTCTGTCGGCACCTCCAAATCACAACTTTCACGTGCGCGGCAGTCGTTGCAACGCATGTTGGAGCCGCAGCCGATCATGCTGAGAAAGGGGTTCAGAAATGCGTAAACTAGGCCAAAACCTCGTAGACCGCGTCTTTGACGACAACCTCGCCAAAGCCGAAATGCCAGTCTCTGACAAGGTATGGGCTGGCATCGCCTCTGAATTGGAGAAAGACGGCTTGCGCCGCATGGTTTTCTGGTACCGCTCAGTCGCCGTCGCATCTGTGGTGATGCTTATCGGGCTGGGTACCTGGATGCTGCTCTGGCAAACGGGCAACACGTCTAGTGGTGCAATCGCACGTGGGAAATCGTTCAAAAACACCAGTTTGGAGTTTGCGGCTACGACTTGTACCACTGAAAATGCATTGCAATGGGCTGATGGTCAGCAAAATCATGACGGATCTGCATCCGCAAAGAAAAAATCCTTGGCCACAGCTGTGCAATGGACCGTGCGCACTGGACCACTTACCAAGCTGAAACAAGCGCTGCAAGTTGCTCCGCCGCGCTTCTCGGGTGAGCATGCGCCCGCTGCCGAAGCCTATCGTGCAATCAAAAAGGACATCGAGAACATGCAGCAGCGGCAACCGAGTCTATTGCCTGCCGTGAGCAGCCGCGACCTCAGAAGGCCGATCACCTTTGCCCAAGAAGAACGGGGCGTATTTGCGGAATGGATCGCACCCAAAGCCTCCGAAAAGCGCCAATCGCGTGAATATGCCTATGTCATCGAAGACGAGGCGACTGATGCCAAGCAACCCAAGCATTGGGAAATCGGTGCGGGTGTCTCGCCCGATATGAGCTTTGCAAGCACTACTCCAGTGGAGCGGAGCACGACCTCCTACAAGATTCTCGCCGACAATCCGGCCGAGGCCAATACCAACAAGTTGTCGCCTGTGATGGCATTTGCCAGCAGCCTGCGTGGCTCTTATGAGATCAACGATCGCATCTCGGTACGCTCGGGCTTGTCCTTCCTCAACCGCCAAAGCTCAACCACGCAAGACGTGAATGCCGCAGGCAAGGTAGCGACTTATCAAAGCAAGCTCAGCTTGTCTTCCATGGAGATTCCAATGTCGGTGCGCTACAACGTGATCCGCAACCCCAATTTTGAATATTTTGTATCGGGGGGCGTTTCGGGCAACTTTCTGCTGCGCTATGACAACTCGCAAGTGGCAACGAATGGCGATGTAACTGCGCGTAAAGTCTCAGACAAATCGGATGTATTGCGGCCATCGCAAGCGAATCTGTTGGTGAGTACCGGCATGAAATACCGCTTGATGGATCGCGTGAACCTTCAGGTGGAGCCAGGTCTGCGCTACGGCATCCTCACGAATGAATATGCCTTCAGCCAAACGAGGCCCATCTCCCTGAGCCTCATGACCGGCATCAACTACCATTTCTGACATTCCGCTGCAAAATTTGTGGTTGTGTCTCATTTGCCGACTGTTGTTGAAGGATAGCTGCGTTTGGTGCTCAACTTTTTTTGTAGAAAGAATCAAGGACATGCAACCCGAGCACGCAATCGGGTATCTACCCAATTAGAAAGCCTTTTGAGGGCGGGTCCTCGGACAGCTCCAGATGGCGAACTTGGTTGCTTCAAAAACTGTTAAATGCCTTTGTGAACATGAAATCCAGCTTTTCAGGTTTTGCCCGCCTTGCTGCTCCCACCGATCACCCAATTGGTAACCCAGAGCTTCAGGGCCTTAGTACGCAGGACTTGGACGAAGTGCTGGCCTGCTTTTCCGAAATTGATACCGAATCATCCCAAGAAAGCAACAAGATCGCCTATCTCGAGCAAATGCTGAGACTGCAAGAGCCACGTCACCTTTCTGAAACCCAACTCAGTGGTCGTCGGTTCTTATTGGACATGTTGAGCCGTTTGAGCCAGTTGCCCACGGGGGAGCAGGCTCAAACGGTTGCCCTCAAGGATTGGTACCCCAGCCATCCTTACAAATATTTGATTTACCTGTTGGAGCGCACGGGAAGGCATGAGCTTTCATCGACCATCCAACATGCACAAGGCATACAGTCTTTCCAAGAAAGTGATCTGCTCGCGCTGCGGCAATGGATGGATCAATATGGCATCGCGGCGAATGAGGTCGCATTGATACAACCCAATTTTTTTGCGGTGCGCAGCAGGGATGCCAGCGGCATGGAGCAAAAAGGCATACATCCGCAGTTTGTGCCCTTGGTTGATTCTAGCCGTGAGCGCAGCCATGATTATGCCGAAGAGGCATTTTTGGGCGCATCGGAGCCACTACGGTTGATCCAGAGTCCGTTGCAGGCCGCAGAAATGCTCAATGTGGAGAGCAGGGGAGAGGTCTTGGCGAGTATCTATGAGCAGCCATTTGACCAGCAAGCCGACGACAAAGGGCGCCTCAAGGCATTCTTTGTGCCCAATCGCTCCGGCGAGCCCTTGATTGGGCTGTCTTTCATGATGATTGATTGATCATACCGACTCCCAAGCGGAGATCGGTCTTGAAATATTGTATTTCGTTTAGTCCAGTAGATTTTGTTTTTTCTTCCAACAGCCGTTTTGACGGGGGGCCATCTGTAAGCCCCCCTTTTTAATGGATAATGGACAATTGACAATGGATAATTCGTGGATACATTGTCAATTGTCCATGGTCAACTGTTCATTGTCAGTTGTTTACATTTTGATGATTGTAAACTCGACGCGGCGGTTTAGGGCACGGCCTTCTACGGTTTCATTGGTGCTCACGGGGACCTTTTCACCGAAGCCTTGGCTGCTCATACGGTAACCCATCACGCCTTTGTACTTCAGGTAATTGACCACGGCACCTGCGCGCGACTCAGACAATTTTTGGTTGTATTCATCGCTCGCCTGGTTGTCGGTATGTCCATTTACCCGAATCTCCATGTTGGGATAATTGCTGAGCAGGTCATACAAGCGCGTCAATTCCTCTTTGCTTTCAGGCTTCAAAATGCTTTTGTCGAGGTCAAAGTAGATGTTTTTCAAAACAAATGTCTGCCCAGCTTCCATCGGGATCGGCGTCATCTTCATGTCACGCTGCACTTGCCCTTTCACTGCAGCCTTGCCGCCCGTGGACACTTCGTCGTTGTGCTGGAAGTAATAAGGCTGCTTGGCTTCAATCTGATAGGTGGCATTTGCAGGAAGTGTGACAGTGTAGGCGCCCGTCTTGGGATCGCTCATGGTGCTTGCGACCCGCTGACCGACCGCATAAAAAATGATCTCGGCATCGACGGGTTTTCCAGTCATTTCATCGGTCACGATTCCTGAGATGGTCACATCCGTGGGCTTGGGAGTCTCGATGACCACGACGACGGCAGGTGTCGTGTCGACGGGCGTCACGACGACAGGCACGACGACTTTGGGCGTATCGATCACCGCGACCACGGTCGGCGTATCGATCATTGCGACCACCGCAGGGACATCATAGACTTCGATTTGCACCACAGCCACCAAACAATTGGAGGTCTCGCCATTGGGGCAGATGCCGTAAATGCGCACGCTGTCACCACCGACGAAATCCTTGGCGGGGCGATACACAAAACTGGGCCCGCCGGGTGTCGCGACGAGTTCAGCTTTAGGACCTGGCTGTGCATTGTAATTCCGGCGGATCTCTGGCAGGGACATGCCGGGCCGATCTAGATTCACCGAAATGGGTGTGTTTTTGGGGGTGCGCAAGGTCATTTGCGCCACGACAGGTTTCTCGGGAGAGGTTACGTGGGCCTCCACGATGACCTTGCGGCAATTGTCGCTTTGGGGCGGATCGCAGATGGTCACCGCGATGGCCTCGACACCCTGCCACACACCTGAGGGACGGTAGGTAAATGTCGCTTCATCATCATTTGGTGTGATCAATCCCGGGCCCCCGAGTGGCTGCAGACCTACAAAACGTGCATTGCCAGCATTGATGCCAAAAGGCTCCAAATTCAAAGGCTTTGGCAAGCCTACATTGGTATAGATGCGCAAAGTATCAGGCGCCTCAGTTTTCAAGGCTGGAATCGCAGCAATGGGAATCTCATAGATGTCACCAAGTGCTGCAATCGATGGGCCTGATACAAAGTATCCTTTTTCGCGCTTGCTGTCCATGATAAAATGGCCATCAAAGCCTGCTGTATTCACTTCTGGCCCGAGGTTGACGGGTTCGGACCAGTTGCTCCAAGAGTCGTCGAGGCGGGTGGAGACAAAGATGTCTGCTCCGCCCTGTCCACCAAGGCCATTGCTGGTAAAAAAGAGTGTTTTGGTGTCTGGCGAAAGATAGGGGCCCGTTTCAAAGCCATTTTCAGTGTTGATGATGTCGCCGAGTGGTTGAGGCGGCGTAAAGTGCCCATTGCCCTGCGCAAAACAAACCGCAAGATCTTCATTGCCAGTACCTGCCGCGATGATGGAGACGATGAGGAGGCTGCCATCAGGGGTAGCATAAAAATCGATGAATCTGCTGTCTTTGGCGAATGTAGAAGATCCCAAAACGGTGGTCGGTGCAGACCAATTGCTTCCTGTGCGCCGGCTCATGGAGATGCCGGGCGTGGTGCCATCAGGGGTTGTGCCATAGCCATTGCCCAGCAGCACAGCATTTCCCTGCTCCAACACAGCCCCTACAAAATTGTGGTGCTGATTGTTGAGCGGTGCTCCAGCATTGCGGGCAGTCGCCCAGTTGCCGGCATCTTCCCGCGTGCTATACCAGATGTCTTGACCGCCGCCGCGCCCACCGACGTTTTCGGGATGCTGAAAGCGCACAAAATACAGCGTCTTATCATCTGGACTTAACCTTGGAACCAACTCGTCATAAGCAGTATTGATCGTACTGGGAAGCGCCGTGCCCTTGAATCCCGATTGTGCGGGCAGTACCGCCGGAAGTAACAATGCTACGGCAAGCGCCACCCCAAAAGCTATTCGTTGCAATTTGTTGATCGTTTTCATCACCAGAAATACCTCCTTCCACCGACTTTCACAAAACCTGGACAGAGGCTGAGTACAATGCTATGGCTGCCCGAAGTCACGCGTGTGAGACTGGAGGTGGTATAGTCATAAGCATAATCCAGCCTGAAATTTTGATTGAACCTGAAGCCCGCCAAAAATGCCAATGCATCGGTATGGCGATAACTGAATCCAAGAAAAAATTGATTTTTGTAGGCCCCTTGCAAGCTCAGATCGATCGACGGCGGCGCGGGCGAGATCATGCGCAAGGCGACCGATGGCGTGAGCGCGATGTTTTCTGCCAATTTCAATTTCATGCCGGCTTGAAAGAAAAAGTGCGTCTCCAAGCCACTGATGGCGGGATTTGCGGGGTTCACGGTGATGCGCGTGCGCATGAGCTGCCGCGTGGATCCCATCACAAAAAAGCGTGGCGTGTAGAAGACAATGCCAGCATTCAAGGTTGGGAGCAGCAGGCTCACGCGGTTTTGCGTGAGCGTGATGTCGTTGGCATTCAGCATCTCGATCGATGCCGGATTGAGGCGGTAGTTGAGCATCTCCATGCTGGCACCCACGCCCATCCGCAGTTGGCCGACGAGTTTCATCTGGGCTGCAACCGAGCCGGTGATGCCATTGTAGCTGATGGGGCCGCTTGATTCTGAAAACAATTGCGCGCCGACCCCCATGTGGAAATTGGGACCTTCTCCCGATGCGACAGGGGTTGTGCTTTGCAGCAGCGATGTCGTAGGCAATGCCTTGCCACGACCGTGTGCAGGCAGGGAGTTGAGGATGGATTCCTCGGTCGCCTTCGAGCGCGTGTACAGGCCCTTGTGGCCCGTGAAGTACACGCTGCGCGGTGCGCCAGCGATGCCCACCCACTGCTGCGAGACGCCTGCACGCAGGTCCCAATAGGGCTCCACACCCGTCACTGCTGGATTGGTGAGAAATGAATTGAGCAGGTATTGGGTGTAGCGCATGCGTTGCTGCGCTTGTGACGCCAACGGCAGGAGTAGGAGCAGGGCCACTATGGCCATGCCCTGCAACAGTCTTGGTTCTGGGTGCCGCTTCATGGTTTATCGCAAGATGGTAAGTGAACCCTTGTAGAGGGGCTGCCCCTCGGTTTTCAAATCGATGACAAAATAATAGTTCGCCGATGGCAGGTCCTGGCCATTGCGCTGTCCATTCCACGGCCGGTAGACGCCGGCTGACTGGAACACCAATCCGCCCCAAATATTGAAAACTTCAATCTGGGCATTGGGAAAGTGGTCGATGCCGGGAATCTCCCAAGTATCATTGGTACCGTCGGCATTTGGCGAGAAGCCTGTCGGTACCTTGATCGTGTCTGCCGCTGGCAAGGTATCGATTGGGGGAACAAACAGGAGTTCAAAACTCAGGCTGTCGCTGCAACCATTGGCATCCATCATGTAAAAAGTATAGCTCCCAGATGACAACCCAGCGAATGTCGCACTTCCTCCAAAATTGAGGCCGTCGATGCTGTACAGGTAGGGATTGTTGCCATTGATCGGCTGCGCGACGATGATCGTGCCATTGCTAGCACCACTGTCAGGCAAGATGCTGTTGAGGATGCCATTGTTTTGCAGGTCCACCACCGTCACAGCGATGGCATCAGAGTCTGAGGGGCAAGTACCATTGTTCACGCGCCATGAAAATACATAGCTGCCAGCCGCAAGGTTCGCTACCGCAGTATTGTATTGTGTGGGATTGGCAAACAGTGCGTTGGTGGGGCCAGCGAGTTGTGACCAGGCAGCTGATCCTGAGGCCCCGAGGCTTGCAATGTCGTTGCCTTGGAGCGTAAGTGGGTCTCCTAGGCAGATCGCTTGGTCGCCGCCGGCATCTGCCGTCGCCGCTTCATAATTTGTGATCAAGACGGTGTCTGTTTCGACAGGGCAGTTTGCGTTGAAAACGGTCCAGAGCAGCTGGTAAACACCCTGTTGCAAGTTGGAGGCATTGGTATTGTTTTGGACCGGATTGTTGAAAACCACGTTGCTAGGGCCACTGATCTGCACCCATCCGCCAACGGCAGAGGATTGGATGAGCGACGGATCATTGGCGGCGAGGGTCGTGATGCTACCAAGACAGAGCTGAATCTCGGGTCCCGCATCGGCAAAGACGCTGATTGGGGAGTAGACTGAAACGACAGCCGTCGTAGTAGGGCATACACCATTGCTCACAGCATATTGAAACAGGTTGAAGCCGGGCGAAAGTCCCGTGGCAGCCGTCACGGAATCAGTTGGATTGGCAATCACACCCGATCCACCAGTGACCGACCACAAGCCCGTGCCATTGCCCGGCGCATTGCCCTGCAAGAGCACCGAGTCGCTGTTGCAAGAGAGAATGGTATCGTTCATCGTACCGGCAGTACTGGAATTGGCGACACGCGTGATCACGACTGTGTCGGGGGTCGATGGGCAGCCACCATAATTGATATCCCAGATAAATGTGTAGGTGCCGATGCTGTCGAGGGACTGGACGATGGGATTGGGGATGGTATCGAATATGAAATTGACGGGGCCAGAGCCGGGCGGCTGCGCAAAGACGCTCCAAGTGCCCGTTGCTTGCCCAGGAGGGGCATTGCCAGTGAGGAAATAGGAGGTTGCCGTCTGGCAAATGCTGTCGTCTGGACCTGCATTGGGGGCCAATGCGCGCCAGCCATTGGAGCCCACGCCGCCGATGACGGGGTAGCAACCCCACCATCTCCAAGCCGTGGAGTCGCCGACATTGCAGCCGCCGGGCTGCCGCAATGAGATCGGCTGTCCATCATTTACCCCCACGCTCGGGCCGTCGTTGGTATTGCCTGTCCCCCAAGGGGATTCGGCATAAACAAATTCTTGCACGCAGGGGATGCCGGTGGGCACGACTTGGTAGAGCACCAAGCGGATGTTGGTGGGCCTGCCGTTGCCGGCCGTGATAGCCGACCAAGGGATCGTGACTTCAAAATTGGAACCGTTGCCTTGTGTAGTGTATCGCGGATTCAGGGTATTGACAGTCGCAGGCGACCACGAACCATTACTTGTTCGGTATTCATGGTAACTATCCTTGAAATAGGCAGCAAAGTTTACCCCGCCCATGGGCGAGACATCGGGGTTGAGCTGGTCATAATCTTGGCCTCGGTTGTTGTAAACCGCCCCGGGATACTCTGCCCGCAAATACACGACCGATCCCTCGGCATTGTTGCCGCCGATCCTACCGATATACACATTGTTGTCGTCCCAAGTCAGGTACCAATCTACGGAACCGGCCATACTCTGATAACCCTGAAACCCTTCGTCGGTTTCCCAGTCCGCGCCATTGGTGCCCGGTGCTGCACCCAAGACGACGATGCCGTCTGTGGTATTCACGTTGCGGGTGGTCGCGCCCGAGGTCGTTGTGGCCCAGATGCCGCTAGGCATCAGGATCACGAGCGCCGAGACCAAAAGAGATGTCCACAATCTTCGCATTGCCAGCTGCAATTTATTTTCTGTTTCGATTCTGAGGCGCATACCCAATTGCCCGTCGTCGCCGAATCGGCATGGAAAGCGCATTCAAATATAATATTCCAAGGCTTAGTGTCAATGGGACACTTTTTTACCACGACACCAACAGATTTTCTCAAAACCTACCCAATTAACCAAAAAGGGGAATCAAAAACAAAAGCCGATCATTCCCACAAATTGGCAGTTTGGGCAATTGCCACCACTCCGAAAGCCGGTAGTAGCAGCGATATTTGCACCCCATTTACCCTCATCAAATAAAATTTTTAAACTCGTCTAAAAATGTTTATCTTCGCAGGGTATGAAGACAGAAGAGCAAAGCAAGTCACTCTCTGAGGTGCATGCCTCTGTAGAAACTGGCAATAAAAAAGGCTTCTGGAAGAAGCTATTGGCGTTCATGGGGCCTGCCTACCTCGTGAGTGTGGGATACATGGACCCGGGCAACTGGGCGACCGACATCGCAGGCGGCAGCCAATTTGGCTACGCGCTCATCTGGGTGCTGCTCATGTCTAATCTCATGGCCCTGCTTTTGCAGAGCCTGAGTGCGCGCTTGGGCATCGTTCAGAAGATGGACCTCGCCCAAGCTTCGCGTGCCACCTATCCGCCGGCAATCAATTTTTGTCTTTGGATTTTGGCGGAGATTGCCATTGCGGCTTGTGACCTCGCCGAGATCATCGGCATGGCGATCGGTGTGCAACTGTTGACCGGGCTGCCGCTGCTCTGGGGCGTGAGCCTGTCCGTGGCGGATACCTTGCTGTTTTTGGTCTTGCAAAATTTTGGCATTCGCAAGATGGAGGTGTTCATCATCTCGCTCATCGCCATTATCGGTGGCGCTTTTGTGGTGGAGATGTTTCTGGCCAAGCCCGATGTGGTTGCTTTGGCGACAGGTTTCATTCCCACGATCCCCA
>JANPHP010000326.1:0-11352 GCA_031424495.1 Bacteroidota bacterium
CCCGAGTTTCGCTGTGAGCCGCCCGAAAAGTGCGGCTTTTTTGTTTCTACCATTTTGCACAACTTGGAAGTATGAATGCGAAGGAAGGCGAGATTCAGTTGCTGCAAATGCGCAACCTCTGCTTGAAATTGGGGCGGCAGGCGAGTCCTTCGGTTGTGGCCTTGCTCTGCGACACCGTTTGGGGCACGCCAGGCGGGATGCGCTATCAGCATTTGGACACTGCAAGCAAGATTCACGACTTGCGTGGCCCTTGGTTTTTGTTTTTGGAGAAGGATGAGGAGGCCGTTGGGGTGCTATGCCTCGATCAGCGCAAGGCAGGCACGCTCGATTCATTTTACATTCGCTACTTTTCATTTGCTGAAAGCATGCGTCGCAGAGGTGTAGCGGTCGGCAGCGGCGAAGCAACGGCTTCGCGTGGGCAAGGCATTTTCAAGCGATTTTCCAGCCAATTCTTTGAAAAGCCGGAGGCTTTGCTGGCGGCAGCAGGCACCTCCAGCGCGGTATTTTATGCCTTTGTGGAAATGGAAAATGCGCGCAGCCGTGACATGGTGAGCCAAATGGGCCTAGAAACCTGCGGGCAATTCAATACACTCATTTTCAGTCGGCTATTCCCGCGCAAAAACCCACAGATACGTCGCGCGCGGCCTGAGGAATATGTCGCGTTGCGCCAACGTGTCGCCGCTGCCTATGCCGATCATGCCTTTTTTGAGGACCATGGTCTTTTCTACCAAGGTGAATTTTTTGTGCTCGAAATCAATGGCGAAATCGTTGCCGGCTGCCAATCGCAACCCGTGCATTGGCAGGTGGTGGAGATACCGGGACTCGCAGGCAAGCTCATGATGCGCATTTTGCCCCACCTTCCATTGCTGAATCGCCTCTTCAATCCACGCAAATTCAATTTTTCAGGGATAGAGGGCCTGTTTTGCACGCCAGGGCAGGAGCGAAGCCTCCAAGGTTTGCTTGCTGGCGTGCTTGCATCGCAAGGCACTTATGCTGCACTGCTTTGGATGAGTCCGCAAGCGGAAATGTACAGGCTTTTGCATAAAAATATTCGGTGGGGGCTGCTGCAATCCCTCAAAAAGGATGTTTCCGCCTCGGTGGCGATGCGTGCTTACAACCTTACTGCCGAGCAGGTTGCAGACTTGAAGTCGCGCCCAGTTTATGTCTCAGCCTTTGACGCGACATGAGCAACTAGCGCGCACATCCATTTTTATATCCCGAATTTCGTTTGCTAATTCGTTGGCAGCTAAAGAAATCGATTTTAATGCTCAACAACCTTGAGAACCTAGGCTGGAAAACCACTGAGCGCGAGGCGCAACGGGATCGCATGTGGGCATACATTGCCTTGGGAATCTATGTGCTCATCAGTTTGCTTTGGGGATTGGGAGCAGATGCGCCTTGGGACGACGATTGCCCGACGCGCTACTTCAATACCCAAGACGCCTTGCGTGATCCCGCCAATTTTGTTTCGATTTGGAACCGCCCACTCTTTGTTTTGCTGTTTGCCTTGCCAGCCCAGCTCGGCAAGGAGGCCATCACCCTATTGATGACAGCCTTGTCAGCCTTTGGAGCATGGCTGTTGTGGCAGGGGCTGCGCACGCTCAAAGTCCCAAATGCTTGGTTGGCCATCCCCTTCCTGACATTTCAACCGTTTTTCTTTGGCACCTCACGCGTTGCACTCACGGAGCCACTTGCAGCCATTTTGATCTGTGCTGGCTTCTATTTTTTGGTGAATAAGAAATGGTTCTGGTATGCTTTAATGGGCGGATTGTTGCCGCTTGCGCGGTTGGAGCTTTCTGTACTACTATTATTTTGGGCTTGGCCATTGGTGCAAGCCAAGCAATGGAAGTCCATGCCCATCCTTGCCCTGCCTTTGCTGGCTTGGAACCTTGCCGCAGGCATCATCGTGGGCGATTTCATGTATGTATGGAGCGAAACCTTTGGGGCGGATGCTGGCAAAAATCGCTATGGCAATACCACTTTTCTTCATTATTTCCAGCGTTCGATGTGGGTGACTGGCCCCGTGGTTTTTTGGTTTTTGATCCAAGGCATGCTGTTTCGCGGCCTTCGCCGCGGGCTTGTAGCCTGGATCGATGGCCAGATGCTGTTTGGTTTGCTGCTATATGTCCTGTTTAGTTGGCAAATGAGCATGGGAAATGCAGCAGGATTTCTGCGAAATCTCGTTCCGCTCGTGCCCTTCGCTGCACTCATTGCGCTGGATGGCTACAATGCAGGTTTAGCGACCCTTTTGGGGAATGCGTGGAATGAACCGCAGCCCGGGCAAGCCTCCCTCCGACGAAAACACCTGATCCTGATGGCGATTGCCAGCGGCGTGACGCTGCTGTTGGGAGCTGCATTCTTTTCCAAACGATTGGAATTGCATCAATTGTTGGTGCCTGCCGCCGATTACAGCCGCTTGATCGTACTAGCCTGCCTCGCTCTCGGCACGCTTGTGCTTTGCATCATCAGCAAATCCGCGCAGGGCATCGGTCCCAAGGCTGTGCAATTCGCTTCGCTCACCGTCTCAACATTCACCATCGGCTACGCGCTCTACCAAGAACCACCACTAGCGAGCAACAACAATGAAAGGCAGGCCGTCGGCATTGTCGCTGATTTTTATGCGCAGTCGGCCCTTCGAGACCGTCCTGCCTTGGTGAATAACAACTGGTTTTTTTGGGTCCTCGGTGAGAATCCGCACACGCCACGTTTTGGGCAGGTCACCGTCGCAAATATGGAGGCAGCAAAGCCCGGCACCATCATTATCTGGGATCTGCACTATTCGACACGGCTCGCGGGCGACGTGAGCCCGCAGTACCTCGTCGATCATCCCGAATATGTAGAGTTGCTGCGCATCGGCTTCGCCAACCGCGGCGAGGCTGTCTTGATGCTGGAAAAGGTTGGTACCGATCCGCAGCAGCAAGAAATCACCTCCAGCACCTTTGCCGACGCAAATCCCAAGTTTCTCCCAGCCATCGTAGCCCGCAGCTTCCGGCTGCTGGCCGTGCGGCGATTTGAGGAGGCGCTTGCCCTTTTTGAATTTGCCCTGCGTTCCGTGAAAAATGACCCCGATCTCTGGTTTGGGCACGGTTACGCGCTCCTGAATCTGACACGTTTCCAAGAGGCTACCAACAGTTTGAACAACGCGGTGGCGCTCGCCCCACGGTTTCCGAGCGCTTGGTACAACCTCGGCCGCGCCTATGCTGGCGCGGGCGACTACCCCAATGGCATCGCCGCCCTCAACCGTGCCTTGGCCTTTGATCCGCTGGCCGAAGAAGCTTGGTTTTCGAGGGGGGCCATCAAAGCCAAAATGCATGACATACAGGGAGCCATCGCCGATTTTTCGCAAGCTTTGAGCCTGAGGCCCACGCATGTGCAGGCCCTGAGCAACCGTGCGGCCGCTTACGCCATGACGGGACAGCCCGACCTCGCGCTTGCAGACATCTCGCGGGCGCGAGAACTGCAACCCCAAGAACTGGAGTTCCTATTTGTAAATGGCCGCATTTTGCAGCAAATGGGCCAAAAGGAAGAGGGCTGCAAGCTTATGCGGCAAGCTGTAGAATCAGGATTCACCAAAGCCGCTGAATTTCTCGCAAAGCAATGCGATACGCAATCCGCAGCCGATTCGCTTCAGCCACCTAGGTAGACAAAGGGCATCACGTCCGCGCTGCGGCAGCGGGATGCCCTGCGTCTACAGAGCACAAACTGTAACGAATCTACCATTCCTGCGGAATTGGCTGCTTTTTAAATTGATTTCCAATCCCAACCTCACCCCAGGTAAGGCGCGCATTTAGCCCTCAGCCATTCCTGTTCGTCACGCTCCAAGGCTGGTGACAGCGCCTCATTTACCTTTTGGTGATATTCCCGCAGCCAAGCGCGTTCAAAGCTGTTCAAATTCTCCCAAACGATGAGCCGATCATCAATTGGAAACAAACTCAAGGTTTCAAAAGCATAAAACTGCCCGCTGCTGGTGATGGAATGCTCGACACAGGCTACAAGATTCTCAATGCGAATGCCCCATTCACCCTCCTCATAATACCCGGGCTCATTGGAAATGATCATGCCCGGCAAGATGGCTTGTTTGCTGCGCGCATTTGCCGCTGGGCTGATGCCCATCGGACCTTCATGCACGTTCAAGAAAAAGCCGACGCCATGGCCTGTGCCATGCCCATAATTGAGGCCCAATGACCACAAAAATTGCCGGGCGAGCGGATCCAACTGATAGCCGCCTGTCCCCTTTGGGAAAACAGCCCTTGCCAGTGCGATATGGCCCTTCAAAACCATTGTATAGGCTTGTTTTGCGGTATCAGGGACGGTACCCATCGCAAATGTGCGCGTGATGTCCGTCGTGCCGTCTTGGTATTGGCCGCCGGAGTCGAGCAAAAAGACGCCCTTGGCCTTTATCTGCGCCGAATCGTTTGCGTCGGGCCGGTAATGTACAATCGCTCCATTGCCGGCATAGCCTGCAATAGCAGGAAAACTTTCTCCAAAATAGAATTTTTGCTGGGCCCTAAAAGCCGCAAGGCGCTCGGAAACGGCATATTCGGTTACCGAATTGCCGCTGGCAAGCTCGCCTTCGAGCCAGCGCACGAGCCGCAGGAGGGCCACACCATCCTTGATCATGGCTGCGCGTGTGTGGGCGAGCTCCACTTCATTTTTGCAGGCCTTGAGCAAGGTCGATGGCGATGCGCCTTCGACTACTTTGCATTCAGAACTCAGAAATTCCACCAATTGCAACGAGACTTGCCCCGCATCCATCAACAGCCTGCCCTCAAGTTGCATCAATACCTCACCTATTTCAGCATAGTCTTGGACAGCGATGCCATCTTGGGCCAAGGTGGCGATCAGGTCGGCAGAGAGCTTGCCCTTGCCGACAAACAGCGTGGCGGCATTCAAGCCGATGAGCGCATAGGCATAGAAGACAGGGTTGTAGTCGACGTCGCTGCCGCGCAAGTTGAATGTCCAAGCGATATCATCGAGGGTCACGAGGAGATGGCCGACTGCCTCGTGTTGCGTCATTTGGCTACGAATGTCGGCAAGTTTCTGGGAGCGCGAGCGGCCAGCAAAAGCCACATCATGTTCCAAGATAGGCGCTGTCGGCAAGCCGGGGCGGTTTATCCAAGCCATTCCTACTGGATCCAAGTGTGTCAGGAGCCCGATGCCGCTGCCTTCAAATGCCTTGGTCAGTGAGCGATTGCCTTCCACGCTCATAAGAGCGCCGTCTATGCCCACCTCATTCCCCTCA
Organism: Bacteroidota bacterium; assembly: GCA_031424495.1. GTDB lineage: Bacteria > Bacteroidota > Bacteroidia > J057 > JADKCL01 > JADKCL01. The sequence continues at coordinate 5,243 of JANPHP010000326.1, forward strand.
AGGAGTGTGGTTTTGAGCCAATCGATGTATTCAGGTGCGCCAGGAACCACCTGCTTGTGCAGCACAAATTCGCTGTCTGCCAGTTCTTGGGCCGCTTGGAGAAAATAGCGTGAATCCGTCCAAAGGCCTGCATGGTCCATGGTCACGACGACGGTGCCCGCCGAGCCCGTAAACCCTGATATCCATTCCCTTGCCTTCCACCGTGGCGCAACATATTCACTCTGATGGGGATCTTGGCTCGGAATGATCAAGGCTGTCAATCCAGAACTTTGCATGGCTTGCCGCAGGGCCTGCAATCGGGATGCTGTATTCATAACAATAATCGTGAAAATGCTTTTTTTGAAGCGATGAAAATACTGAAAAAAAGGGGCCAATCGGCTTTTGAGGCCGATGCCAGATTAAAATCCGCAACAATTATGCATTGCATTCATAAAGGTGGTCAAATTCTGATAAATTTGAAGGCATCAAAGATTTGCAATTCCAATTGAGTACTGAAAATTCATATCTGCGCACCGATCGATCAATGCATGCTAGTGGTGTAAACACGATGCGCTTGTATGGTCTCGCAGCAGGTATTTTGGTGGTAGGGCTGAAGTGGATGGTCACGATGCAGGGGGCTTACGACCCGCTGTGGCTGCGTTGCATGGTGGGAGGCTATTTTGGCTTGGTTGTGGGAGCTAGCTTTTTTACGAACAAGGCCAAGGCCAATCTCAACCAATTCTTCGGCATTGGCATTGTGATCGTCGCTGTTTGGATGGCCTATTTGCTGTGGGGAAACAATTTTTTTGCAGAGTACACTTCGGGGTATACCATCTTGTCGGTGGCATCGGTCATGTTGTTTGAAACCAGGCGCATGATGGCTTGGTTCACCATCTTGGCGGGTGCAAGCCTCGTAATTTCAGCGGTATGCTGCGTGCAGCCGCCCGATGCGCTTTGGGCTTTTGTGACCTTGAGCCTCACTATTTTCCTGATCGGCAACTTGGTCGTCGCTAGCAAGGTGAATCGGAGCACGAAGATGGAGATCGACTTGAGCAGGTCGCTCACGATCCAAGAGGCAGCGATCGAGAGCAATACCGACGCGATCTTGCTGGTGGATCAAGAAGGAAACTATATCAAAGCCAATTCTGCATTTCTCAAAATGTGGGGGCCGACTCAGCAGCACATTGCAGAGAACAGGCAGCGAGAAACCGAGGAACATGCCCTGAGCCTAGCCGTGGATCCCGATGGATTGCGCGAAATCTGGTCCCATCAAGAGGGCGGTTTGGGCATCGGTGAATTGCGGCAGGTCGAGTTCAAGGACGGTCGCATGATCGAGCTGTATTGGCGGCCAATGATCAATCAAGATGAGCTGATCGGGCGCTTGTGGTTTTTCAGAGACGTGACACGCCGTTGGAATCGAGAGAAATCGCTCATTGCCTCGGAAAAACAACTGCGCCACCAAAATGAGATGCTCATGGAGTTTGCTTCGAGCTTTTCGGTGGATGCCGGGAACCTCGATGCGGCATTCAAGGAAATCACAAGCGTTTCCACCGAGTTGCTCAATGTAGATACTGTTGGGGTTTGGTTTTTTGACCGCAACAAGGAGTCGATGCAGATGCAATTGCAGTATGATCTGAGTACCAAGGCCTTCATCAGCGGCGCCAAGGTCATGCTCGTCGATCATCCGCAGTATTTTGCAGCGCTGTTCAAGAGCAGGGTTTTTTCAGTGGCCAATACGCTAAAGCATGAGAGTACCGCAGGTTTTATAGAGGGACGCTATTCTGGCAAGGCGGTTGCGCTCATGCATGCCCAGATTCGCGCACGCGGAGAATGCATCGGCGTATTGAGTTTTGAATGCGCTGAGGCTGAGCGTGTCTGGACAACCGAGGAGCAGCACTATGCCGGTTCGCTTGCCGACCTCGTCTCGATTTCGCTGGCATCGCAGGAAAAACAGCAGGCACAAGACCGATTGAACAATTCCATCGCGATCTTGCAAGCCATTTTTGACCTTTCAGAGACAGGTATCATTGTGGAGGATAGTGAGCACAATATCCTCAATTACAATGAATTGTATCTAAAGGTCTGGAAAATGCCAGCAGGCTTTGTAGAGGCAAACCCCTACAAAACGATCGTCGACTATTGTCTCTCACAGCTGAAAAACTCAACCGCTTATGAGGAGGGATTGGAGAAGTTGAAGGTGAGACCTGGGATGGAGTATGCGGGCATCATGGAGTTTCACGACGGCAGATTTGTCGAGCGCTATTCCAAGGCGATTGAAGTAGGAGAAGAGGTAAAGGGGCGCGTATGGTTTTACCTCGACATCACCGACCGCAAACGCAAAGAAAATGAGCTGATCAATCGCAATTTTGAGTTGGACAGCTTTGTGTACCGTGCTTCGCACGATCTCAAAGCCCCTCTCAATTCCATCATGGGCCTGATTTCCCTCATTCGCGAAGAAAAAGAGCTGGACCCCATCCTCAGCTATATCACGATGATGGATCGCAGTGTGAAAAAGCTCGATGACTTCATCAAGCAACTCACACAGTTTTCACAAGACGCTCGGATCAACGTCGTGCGCAAATCCATTGAATTCAGGCCATTGATCGAGGAGATCATCGCCGATCTCAAGTACATGGACCATGCCGCAAGGCTCGACATCGACCTGCAGGTCGATCAGCGAGGCCAGTTTTTTTCAGATCCGGTGCGCCTAGGGATTGTGATCTCCAATATGCTGTCCAATGCCATCAAATACCAAGACCTGAAAAAGGAGAAATCCACATTGAAGATCTCGATTCAGGTCGACGATTCACGTGCCGAATGCATTTTTGCGGACAACGGTTTGGGCATCCGTGATGAGCATTTGGAAAAAGTGTTTGACCTCTTTTTCCGGGCTTCGGTGCAGGCATCAGGTACGGGATTGGGCCTCTACATCACGCACAATGCGATTCAGAAGCTGGGCGGCACCATCAAGGTCACATCAGAGCTCGGCATTGGCACGACATTTACCCTGAGTCTGCCTAGCTTTATGGAGGTCGACGAATTCAATCCTGAGTCAGAAGGCAATGCCGCAGCTGTTGTTGTGTAAAACCCAATTCTCCTTGGCTCCTGATCCATCGTAACTTGCCGCCATGATGCCCTTGCTCAAACGCTTATGGCTACTCCTGTTGTTTCCGATCGCCTTGCAGGCCCAGACCAACCCAGGGGTTTTGGAAGCATACTCTACCAGTAGGGGAGGTGGCGTGCACCATGTCTTGGCCAAGGGAGGATTTCTTTTCGCGGCCGAGGGCAGCAGCCTAGTCGTGTACGACACGCGCGAGGCTGTCTACCAACGCAGTTTTGAGCGGCGCTTTGCCAGTCCCATCACCGACATGGTGCTGCATGGCGGATTTCTCTACATCGCTGCAAATTATGACGGCCTTTCCAAATGGGACATCAACATCCCCATCAAGCCAGCCTTGGTGGCCGAGTACAAGCCCACCGACTTTGTGACCGCGATACAGAGCATCGACTTCAAAGGCGACACCGTCGTGCTCGCTGCAAGCTCCAGTGTGCTCTTGCTACGGGAACGCACAGGTATGGTGCAGGGCTTCGACCGCGTGGGGCGCATCGCCGAGCAGGTTGAGGGCTATGGCCGCATCGGTTGTGGTACCGTGATGGGCAATTATTACGCCGCCGCAGTGGTTGGTAAGGACCGTGGCGTGGGGCAAGGCATTCACACCTACCGCATCGAGCCAGAAGCGCGTCTCAATTTCCACCATTACGACAGCGCCGAGCCCGGCAAGCTCTTGCTGCTGGCGTCTGCGCACCGCCTCCTCGTGTTTGGCGGACCGACCTTCGCAACACAGAGCCATTTGATGGGGCTCAATGTTGCGGATCCAGCCCACCCGGCGCTTTACCTCTGTGACACCGTGCGGGGCGCGCGTGGTTTGGCATCCGTGCAAGGCGGGTTTTTGATCGGGGATACGCTATTGGTACCTTTTGCTGGTAAGCTCGGGCCCGACTGCGAAGCTAGCAACGCTGGCATCGCCGTTTACAGCATCAAAGATCCAGCCCATTTGCGGCTATTGGGGCAGATTCCGCTGACGCATCCAGCATTGGAGGTGGCTTGTGCAGGCAATCGGCTGCATGTTGCAGCTGGCGCGGTGGGCATCGTGAGCTATGACTGGGCATCGCGCAAGTTGCAGGGCTGCATTGCCCCAACAGCAGTTGCCCGCAGCCGCTCGACGGGTGGCTTTTGCACCGGCGCGGATGCGATGGGCGACAAATTGCTGACCGCCGACGGCGAGGCAGGCTTCACAATGCACCTCATTCAAGACCGCAAGACCATTGCGACCCATACTTATTCCGACTTAGGCAGCATTGATCAGGTGCGCTTTTTGGAGGATGGTCTGCATGCAGCTTGCTGGGTGAGGGCTGCCGTGGGCGACTCTGTCGTCGTCGTGCGGCTCGACGATGGCAAGGTCGTCGGCAGCGTGAGTGGCGCCTACGGGCACCACTTGGTTGTGCAGTGGCGAGACCGCTTTGTCTGTGCCCGCGAGGACCATACAGGATTCGACATCCTGAACCTGCACACGCCCGCCAAGTGCAAAAAAGAACAGAGCGTGCTGCTCAATTTCAACAATTTGGGCATGGATGATCTCGGCAAGCTCATCGTGACCACTGAGCACAACGTGCGCATCTACGACATGGGCCTCGGCGGATTGGTGGATTTGGTGACGTATTCCAAGTGGGGCGAGGGTTTTGGTGCCGCCACAGGTGAGGCGGGCATCATTTACGTCTGCTCCAGCAAGCGTGGGCTCATCCGCTTCAAGATCTTCAAAGACAAAAATGGATTCTCCACCCTCAAAGAAGACCTCGTCTGGAAGCTTCCGCAGTACAATCCACAAAAAATGGTGCTGGATGCCAAGGGATTGTACCTCGGCTACGAATCTTATGGCATCTACGCCCTCGACAAAAACAAATTTGAGACCACAGGTTATTACCGCACGGGCTTGGACTTCAAGGGCCGCACAAGCGAGGGCTTGCAAGATCTGTTTTGCCGCAACGGCAAGATTTATTTGGCTGAGTATTATGGGCAGGTCACCATATTGCGCCGCACCGATGTGGAGGATTGATCTGGGAAGTGACGAGGCAATACGCTCATCCTCACACCAATGTACCCCAAAAAAGAAGCAGAATATGCCATGAAGAGCCAAAGTTTCATCCTCCAAAAAGCACCATCATCGCAACGCTAAAGAGCCATGCACATGATCAATATGTTCAACGGATGGTTGTTTTGGGGATATATGACCTTCATTCTGGTCGGTGTCTTGTCGCGGCTGTCGCCTGATAGCAAGCTTGCAACGCTAACGCAAGCATCGCTTCCCGACGCCACCTTGCTGGTGCGCATCGCCGGCTTGGTATTCTCGCTCATCTGGATGCAGCAGGCTTGGGCGGGTTTGCTCAGCTCAGGGAATTTTGTGGTCGCGAATATATACTTTGGCCCCTATTGGCCGCTGATTTGGCTGGAGGTCATCGTCCTTACAGCCTGCACGCAGCTATTGTGGGTGAGGCGCTTGCGCCTTTCCTGGGCATTCAACCTCCTCTTGGTGCTTCTGGTGCTGGATGTACTCGCCGTGCACTTGATGGAGCAGGCGATTTCAAGGCGCATTGCGGCCGAATATGCAGTCAGTTGGGAGATTTGGAAGCCGATTCAGTGGGCTACGATTTTGCTCAACAGCTCGGTAGGGATCGTGCTTTTTGCGGGTCTGCTGTTTTTGTTGCGGTGGATGCGTGGGCGTCGAGAATAGATACGCCATCCCAGCGCAATGAAAAGCAAGAGAGCAAAACGAAAACCGCAAAGATCGCAAAGCGCGCAGAGTCAATTCTAATCTTTGCGTTCTCCGCGATCTACTATACAACTAGCTCTATAGTTGCTGAAAATGAGCACCTTACAAGCATCATGTTTTCGCCCCAGAGGGGCCGACTTTCGGTAGCCGGATGCGGCAGCGCAATGTCATCAAGTTAAGGTCTCAATAGTTGTCCTTGGCATAACTGATGGGTGTTGATAATTTTGCAACCGCAATGGTGTGGCTTTGGATTTTCCACATTGCTCTTTGTCGAAGGTTTTTGGTTGCGGACAAACAATGTCC
>JANPHP010000327.1:0-28255 GCA_031424495.1 Bacteroidota bacterium
TGATTTGGACTTGAAGATGTAAGAGCCTCTAAGTTAATAAATTAGCCTATGAAACACCACTTTTTTATTATGCATAATCAGCCCTCAAACTGCATAGTTTTGAGGTGCGAAACTTGAGTTATTGAACAATTCAGGAAAATATTGGCGGTTTCGTGGAGGGTTGATGTGCGTTGCGTTGTATGCTTGCGCCCTTGCAGGGCTTGGATATTTTATGTGTGCTTTGGAGCATAGGGCTTTGCCCTATGCTGACTGCTTGCGCCCTTGCAGGGCTATTGGGGTGGTTAGTAGCCCTGCTGGGCAGGGCTATTCGTGATGGCCAATAGATGTATCGCCTGCTTCATGATGATTAAGATGCGTCGCGTGCTTCGTGATTGCCGAGAGATGCATCGGTGCGTTTTTGAGGGTTGGGTTGTAATCTGGTAGGCACGCGATGTATCGCGTGCCCACCAGATTACATAGCTGATTTTTGCAGGACCAATAAAAAGCGCGAAAACCGGGGGGCTTTCGCGCTTTGATTTTGTGATGGGCGATAGCCCTTATTGGGGCCCGGTCGCGGGTGCATCTGCGGCAGGTGCCTCGGCAGCTGGGTAGAGTGCGTCAAAGCGGTTGAATTCAGGTTGCTCGGTCACAGCTTCGTAGGTCGTGCCGCCGTCGCTGGAACGCTGCAAACCGGTGAACGCAGTCTGGCTGGTATAGCGCCAATGCCGCTGGTCAGGACCTTGGCCTCCTCGGCTCTCGATCGTGACAAAATCGACGCCCGTTTCGGTCAGCGTCACATTTTGCACGAGGCGAATGTGGTCGATGGTACCGTTTTCCAAGAACATGGCGTCGCCAGGCTTGAGGTCGGCAGGGCTTGCAACAGCCGTGAAACTGGTGCTGGCATCACGGAAACTGCCCGAACCGGTATCATTGACATTCATCGCAGTATGATCGAGGCCCATGTCGCCAATCAAACTATTGTAGCCTTGCGAGGTAAAACCCGAACAATCGACGCCGATGCCGTAGGTATCTAGAAATGCGCGCAAGCCGACGCTTGTATTGACGGTGGTCAATTGTGCATCGATCGCCTGCTGCAAAAAGCTTTGGATTTGTGAAGCCGAGGCTTTGCCGTAGCGGAAACCCCAAGGGAATGTATTGATGATGCGGTTCACACGAGGTGCAGCCCTGCGATTGGCCTCGGCATTGGTGCGGCGCGTAGTGGTATTGATCATGTAGGGAGGCCTTACCTCGCAAGGCAGTGTCCTCACTTCAGCAGCTGGATCGGGGTTGGGGACGTTGACGCTGATCGCAGAGAAGCCATCGTAATAGGCCTGCAATAACCTCGCGACGCGTTGCTCGCGGGTCTCTTCAGGCGCGGGCTCAGGCTCAGCAGTGGTGAGCACGGCGACTTGTTCTTGTTGTTGTGCTGCGGCTTCGGGGCCGACCGCCGCAGTTTCCAACGCGGCACCTTCCGTGGATTCATCTCCGGTTTTTAGCTGAAATGCAGGTGGGGACATGAACCTGCCGCTCTCTACTGGAGCAGCAAGGCTACTTTGGTCAGGCTGCGCCTGCCGCTTTTCGGTTTCATGACTCATGACTTTTGGCAATTAGAAATAGACTACAATATAGCGCTTCGATTTGACGAAGGAAAGGTGCTGCGCATATTTTTTCAGTTGGATGGTGGGTGGAGGTTGCAAGGGACGGGATCGCGCAGCCCCTAGCGCCTTGCATATTCACCAGTTCCTTCCGACTTTTAGACATTGTAAATGAAAGCAACCGCCATGAAGCGCAGCAACTGGGTTTTGAAGATTGGAACCTACAAATGCCCCGACCACAAGCCCGAGCACATCGGCATCGACGAGCCGATGTCCAAAAATTATATAGGGCAAATGCTGGAGCCGCACGTGAAGTGGAGGAAACAAGAGGACGCATCCGCATCCCAAAACGATCGATCATTCACCCATTTACCAACTGATCATGGAAACACCACCCATTGAAAATCCAGAAAATCAGCCTGCAAAACCACCACGCAAATTCGATCCCCTATTGTTGACGGGGCCGATGGTTGTGAACCTCATCGCAATCGCGCTGAATGCTCTTGGCTTCATTGTGTTGACTTCGGAAAGCATCCATTTTGCACCTGGGCAGGAATATGCTATCGGCCGCTTGCAAGGCAAATTGTGGATTTTGGTGTTGATCTGCTCAGGTATTGCGATTTATCATTGGTTCAAGGGACCAGAGAGCCACAAGCGCCAAGCGAAGATTGCGATCATCGCCGGCTTGGTGAACGTCGTTGCGGCTATTCTCTTCTTACTCTTCGCACCTTGATGGAAAACATTCCTCCCACGACCCCGCCTGTTGCTCCAAAGCCGCCCACCAAGGTCACCCCGCTCCTCGTGGCGATGACCATCAACCTCATCTGCCTCATGTTGGAGGCGCTTTCTGTGCCCGCATTCTACATGGATGACCTTGAAATCAGCGAGGAAACACTCGGAGTGATTGCAACGGTTTTTGTGGTCTTCCTTTTTATGGCTGCGGGCGGCATCCTCATCGCCATCATTTTTTGGCGGCAAGACCCAGTTGCCAATCGACGACAAGCGCTCATCACGATCCTTGCCGGGATCATTGCCCTCTCGGTGTTTATTGGATTTCTCTTCTATTCGCTCACGCTCGACGAGATGGGCTCCTCGTTTATGGAGGGGCTGCGTGAGGGGCCTTGATGGGATTGGGGAATGAGGAATTAGAAATTAGGAATTGGGAAACCTGCATCGGTATGGCTGTGGGCAATTGGGATTTGTAGTGGTGCCTTTGGAGTATGTTTGCTTGTCTGGTTTGGTTGGAATTGTATTTGAATTGAATCGCCATTATCTTCGAATCTATCCTTCAAATATGCGCACTTCACGAATTCTAATTTTCCTTGCCCTTGTCTCATTCGGCTATGTGCTTCAAGCGCAATCATTTTACAACGGCGGGCTTGAGGGTGGGGCTTGGGGAGATACCCTTTTGCCGCCCGGATGGACGGCCGTCGACTACGCCGATCCTGTCTGTCAATCTCATGGACAGGGCGGTGACACGCCAGATGTGACGGGGATCAATGCTCCCATCATCAATGTGATCGCGGGGAATCCCTATGAGGGCAATGCCTACATGAGCGGCTTGCGTGTGGTCGACCCAGGTGGCTTCCCTTATGACGAGGGCATTCAACAGGTAGTAAACGATTTCACGGTGGGCCAAGTGTATTCCATTTCCTTTTTCCAGAACGTGACTCGGCAGTCAAACATGAGCGACAGCAGCGGGTCTTGGGCAGTTTACGTTGAAAACACACTGATCGGCGTCACAGCTCCTTGCGTGGACACCACCGCGATTGCAGGGAGCAATCATCCTTGGTTTCGCAGGGGCGTTTCTTTTGTGGCCTCGATGCCGATCCATGTGATCAAATTCATGCCCCGCGACGACGATACCATCGTCCGTGACAATCACGGTGTGCGCATGGGCATCGACAGCATCACCCTGTACCGAGGAGCTGAGTTTCCGGTTGCGGTGTCATCTCCAGCAGTCACCGATTTCAGCTACACACTGCATGGCCGGAAGTTGGAAGTGACTGGGACTAGCGGATTGTTGATCGACATTCGGCTCTTTGACTTGCAGGGCAGGGAGGTTTATACACGTTTGCATGGTTTGGAAGCAGATTTTGGGGATTTGCCTGCTGGGGCTTACTGCTTGCAGCTCGCCTCGGTGCGGCGGCCCGAGGGGCGCCTAGTGCGGAAGATTTTTTTGGAGTGAGGGGCGAAAAATCCAAGCAGCGCGCGGCCTGAAAAACAAGTGATATCCATTTCATGCGATGCCAAGTCCGCAGGGATTCTGGGCTTGCTTCAAGCGCGAAGTGAACTGTCTTGTTTGCAAAACCCCTGATTTGGTTGTAAGTATGCGGCAAACGTAGATTAAGAAATGCCATTTTCCACTTTCGGTCTCTCTGCCCCACTGCTGCAAGCGCTTGCCGATCAGCAATACACCGAAGCTTATCCGATTCAGAAGGAGGCGATTCCGGTGGTGATGGCGGGCAAGGACTTGCTGGCGCTCGCGCCCACGGGCTCGGGCAAGACGGCTGCTTTTGTGCTGCCGATCTTGGAGCGGCTTGTGCACCGGCCGCCCCTGCGCAACCGCTACATTTGGGCACTTGTGCTCGCGCCTACGCGTGAGCTCGCTGCCCAAATCGAGGAGGTTTTCAAGCAATTGGCGAATAAAATGCCGCATCGGCCCAAGACCCTGGCGGTTTATGGCGGCGTCTCGATCAATCCGCAGATGATCCAAATGCGGGGCGTGGAAATCCTCGTCGCGACGCCCGGTCGCTTACTCGACCTGGTCTCCAACAATGCCTTGAATTTGAGCGAAGTCGAGATTTTGGTCTTGGATGAGGCAGACAAAATCCTGAATCTCGGCTTCAAAGAGGAATTGGACCGCATTTTTGCATTGCTCCCCAAGCGGCGGCAAAACCTGCTCTTCTCGGCCACTTTGGGCGAAGATGTGCAGGCTGTGATGGGCAAAATGCTGCATGAACCGGTGCGCGTGGAGGTCAAGGGTGAGGAAGGATTGGCCCCCGTGTCGATCGCGCAATTGGCTTACCATGTGGAGCCTGAGCGCAAGGGTCCCTTATTGCGCTACCTCATTCAGCGCGGCGAGTGGCAGCAAGTATTGGTGTTTGTGAGTTCGGTGCGAACGGGCGACAATGTCGCTGAGAAATTGCGCAAAAATGGCATCGACGCACTCGCCTTTCATGGCGACAAGAGCCAAGGCAGCCGCACGGAATCCTTGCGGCGCTTCAAGGCTGGGCAGGTGCGCGTCTTGGTGGCGACCGATCTCGCCGGGCGCGGCATCGACATTCAGGGCTTGCCCGTGGTGATCAATTATGAGCTGCCGCGTTCACCGCAAGATTACGTGCATCGCATCGGGCGCACAGGCAGGGCCGACGCCGAGGGACAGGCGATTTCATTGATTTGCCCGACCGACATCCCACATTTTAAGGTCATCCAGAAAAAAATGGGCAAGCGCGTGCCGATGATCTGGACGAATGAGCTGGATTTGCATGGGTTTTGAGGAATAAACTAACCGTAAAGGGCGCAGAGAGCAACTATGACTCTGCGCCCTTTGCGCCAACTGTTGTTTTACCTCACAACAATACAGTCCGCAATATTACTTCGCCAATTCCAAAATGACCTTGATGCCCTTCAACTTTTCATCCCTGGTCTTGCGGATCACATCACGAATTTTGTCGCGCTTCACGGCTGCATAAGCGCAATCATCCTTGACCATAATCAATCCGAGGTCGTCTTTTTCCAAGCCGCCTTTTTTGGACAGAAATCCCACAATATCGATTTTGTTGATCTTGGCTTTTTTGCCCTTGCTGATGTAAAGCGTGGCCCAAATCGGCTGTGCGGGCAGTTGGATGGTCGTGGGCAATTTCTCTACCGGAATGTCGGCATCGACATAATAGGGCCATTTTTCGCCCGGGCCGATGATGATATAGGCTGCGCCCTCGGCATGCATGCGGGCAGTGCGCCCATTGCGGTGGGTGAATGCATCTTCATTGATCGGCAAGTGGTAATGCACGACGGCCGCAATCTCAGGAATGTCCAATCCGCGCGCGGCCAAGTCGGTCGTCACCAAAATGCGGCTGCTCCCATTCCGAAATTTTGTGAGCGTGCGCTCCCGCATATTTTGGTCCAGCCCGCCATGGAAATAGTCGTGGAGCACACCCTGCTCATCCAAATATTGGCTCACGCGCTCGACGGCGTCGCGGTGGTTCAGAAATATGAGCATGGCCTGATCTCCCAATTTGCAGATCAATTGCAGCAAAGTCTCAAGTTTGTCGGCATCGGGCGAAATAACTTTTTTGATTTGCAGCTGCTCCACCGAGTCGCGGTGCGCGAGGAAATTGAGGTGCTGCGGTGCATGCAGCCCGACAAAACTGGGGATCTCGGCGAGGTCGGTGGCCGATGTGAGAATGCGCTGCTGCAAGGCCGACATTTTGCTGATGGCGTATTCCATCTGCGGATGAAATCCAAACTCCAGCGACTTGTCAAATTCGTCCAAAATCACGGTATGCGCCGCGCTCAGGTCGAGCGAGCCACGATCCAAGTGGTCGATCACGCGGCCGGGCGTGCCCACGAGCAGGGCGGGCGGCTCAGAGAGATTGTTGATCTCGGTGAGGATATTGTGGCCGCCGTAGCAGCAATTGACTTTGAAGCCGGTCTGCATCTTTTTGAAGACATCTTCAATCTGCAAAGCGAGTTCGCGGGAGGGCACGAGCACGAGCGCCTGCACTTGCTTGACGTCTGCGCGCAGGCGTGCAAGCAGGGGCAACAGGAAGGCAAGGGTCTTGCCTGAGCCGGTCGGCGACAGCAAAATCAGGTCTTTGTGGGCCTGCATGGCCACTATGGCCGCCTCCTGCATCGGATTGAGCTGGAGGATATTGAGGTGATCGAGCGCCTGCACGACTTTGGGGTCCTTGGAATTCATGTTGCAAAGGTAGGGAACTATGGCTCGTCGCCATCACTATTCGTGGAAATGTGGTCCTGACAAAAAGAACCGCAGAGATCGAAGAGAACGCAAAGAACAATCTAAGCTCTGCGTTCTTTGCGAACTTTGCTTTTCATCTCACAGGTGCTTGCAAGACAGCGGAAACGGGTAATTCAGCTACACCTCAAGCTTCATACTTGCTAAAGAATTGGCGGAATTCATCAAGCGTATGGATGCGCCCCTCGGCAACATCTTTTCTGCCTTCGGCAATCGCCTGCTGATCTGCCTCAGTCAACTCAAAGCTGGTCTCGATTTGGGCCTCATGCAATTCGAGCGAGAGGATATTGAGGTGATCGAGCGCCTGCACGACCTTGGGGTCCTTGGAATTCATGTTGCAAAGGTAGGGAACTATGGATTGTGATTTTTATCGACATACAAATCCCAGCATTACAAGTTTTTCGCACCCCTCTTTTGAGGTAGACGCCACTCCCTCAAAAAAGATTTGGCACAGAATTGTGGAATCGATCCATGTTGTCAGTCTCATTGATAATCGCATCATTCACGAAAAAAGTGCGCAAAAAAAGCACTAAGTGATTGCCGATGAGAAATGGAAAGTCCTGAAAATCCACAATAGAGTAAGGCAGGGTTGCCGAAAACTGCGAGAGTAGGCGTTGAATCAATTTTATTCGTTTCCCATATTATGGATCAAGTACTGTATTGGAATGAGGTAGCCCTGGAGGCCAACCGCATCAGTTTTACTGACGCTGAAAAACGTGAGCAAGGTGGACCCACCTTGAGTTCACGCGCCCTGGCCATCGTGCACTTGGCGATGCACGATGCTTATGTAGGTGCATCTGGAACGGGCACCTTTGGCAGCTACCTGCCTACACTGCCTACGCCGCCTGCTGGCGCGCCTTTCATTGCAGCAATTGCAGGGGCAGCACACACCGCACTGGTCGCACTTTACCCCAAACAAAAAGCCTTTTTTGACGCCAAACTCAACTCGATCACACACATCATCAGTGGGGCAGAGTTGGGGCATCGTTATGGTTGCAAGATTGCGGCCCTGATCTTGGAAGACCGCAAGGCAGACCCTACCAATTCAGATGCAGGCTATATTGCGCAAACGGGACGTGGATACCACAAACCGGACCCCTCCAATCCGCAGGGTGTTTTGGCTCCTTTCTATGGTGCAAAATCCAAGCTGTTTGCCGCGCGCACCCGTTTTGATTTGCTGCCTCCGCCATTTTTGACCAATCCTGCGACGGTCACTTACGATCCTGAATACGTGCGTGCAGAGAAACAAGTGCGTGGCCTCGGCATTGCGCCCGAGCTCATGGGCACGCTGCCTACCACCGCCGTGAAACGCAATGTGGACCAAACGCTTGCAGGCATTTTCTGGGCTTATGATGGTGCCAATGGCATTGGGACGCCGCCGCGATTGTACAATCAAATCATCCGCACTTTGGCTATTGCGCGCAGCAATACGCTGGAACAAAATGTGCGCCTGTTTGCGTTGGTGAATGCTGCCATGGCCGATGCCGGCATCTTGGCTTGGGACCAAAAGTACATTCACAATTTCTGGCGCCCTGTCGTGGGCATTCGCGAGCACGACAAGTCCATGGGATCCACTGGCATTCCTGCCAATGACATCGACGACGATTGTGATCCACTGTGGCTGCCGCTTGGCGCCCCCAAATCCAATGCCGACGGCAACAAAAACTTCACGCCAGACTTCCCAGCTTATCCATCTGGCCATGCGACTTTTGGTGCAGCAGCCTTGCATATTGCGCGCAGGTTTTATGGCGTCCCCAATCTCAATCGCGCCAACGACACCCTGTTTGCGGGTTGCGACATGGTCTCCGACGAATTCAACGGCGTCACCAAAGACAATGATGGCACCACGCGGCCGGCCCACATTCGCAAGTTTGATGGCGGACTCTGGCAAATGATCCTTGAAAACGGCCTCAGCCGAGTGTACCTCGGTGTCCACTGGTCGTTTGATGCCTTCAGAACCAACCTCTCAGGTGCGCCTGTGCACGATGTGAGGATCGGCGGGGTGGATTTGGGCCTCACCATTGCCGAAGACATTTTCACTTCAGGACTGAAAAGGTCATCGGTCGGCCCAAGGCCCTAATCTTGTAAGACTTGTGACCAAGATGCTGCCTGCTCGGCTTATTGAGATGCAATTTGCAACTCAAAGGCTTGGCAGGCAGTACTTCTTTTATTACACAGCTTTTTTACAAAGGAAAATAAAACGCGCCATCCTCTGTATCAAAACGATACTCCATCACACGTTGCCATAGCGGAGGGATCACGGTAATTTCCCAGTCGCCGTAGGCGGCTTCCAACATGTGTACAATATCGGGCGATTGCGCATAAAGATTGTGCTGCTCGACCTTGTCGGCATCGAGGTTGTAAAGCACATGGTGGCCGCTGAGCTGATCCACGATGAGCTTCCATGGCCCTTGTCGCACGGCCCAGGTATAGTTGCTGCGCCAAAACAGCGCTTTGTGCGGCGGTGATAGGCTGTCTCTCAACACGTAGGGCATGAGGTTTGCGCCATCATATTTACGGTCTTGTGGCAAGGAAATCTCCGCCAATTCTGCCGTGGTTTGAAAGATGTCCATCGAAACCACGGGTTGCGCATATTGGGTCCCCGCTGGAATCTTTCCCTTCCATTGCAGCAAGAAGGGCACATTCAACCCACCTTCAAAATTGGTGAATTTGCCTCCTTTGAGCGGATAGTTGTCGGTCGCACGGGTATAGGTCGCACCGCCATTGTCACTCAGAAACCATACCATGGTATTTTCTTCAAGTCCTGCATCCTTCAGCGCTTGCATGATTTGCCCCACGCCATCGTCAAGCGAGGCGATCATGGCATAATAGACGCGCTTGTTGCGGTCTTGCACATGGGGAAATTGATCGTAATATTTCTTGAGTGCCTGAAACGGCGTATGTGGTGCGGAGAAGGGAACATAGAGGAAAAAGGGCTCCTTTTGATGCTGCTGAATGAATCCTGTCGCTTCATCGGCCAACTTTTGCGTGAGGTAAACCGAATCCTCCACAACCACATTGTTACAACGCAAGGCGCAATTTCCCTTGCGGGCACCTTTCCAGATATGGGCATCTGAGAAATCATCGTGCCTTTGGTTGATGATCTCAGGGCTGCTTGTATCTGGCTGATACAAGGAATAGGCCTCATAAAATCCATATTGGTAGTCGAAGCCACGCTTGTTGGGCCAACAATGTTCCTCCACGCCTAGGTGCCACTTGCCCACGATGCCGGTCGCATAGCCCTGTTTTTTCAGTAGTTCCGCGAGCGTAAACTCTTGCATGGGCAGCCCCTGCTGCAAAATCGCTTCAAAATCGGGAAAGGTTTTGTCTTGTGTGAGGTTCCAATCGTGGGTATCGAGGAAATTTTGATAAATAAAATACTCCAACTCGTTCCGCGGATAACGATCGTGCGGCTGATATTCATACCCAAATCGCTGCTGATAGCGCCCCGTGAGCATGCCTGCACGCGAGGGGCTGCAAATCGGCGAGGTGATATATCCCTCGGTGAAGGTTACGCCATTTTTACCGATCGCATCGATGTGAGGCGTCTGTTGATGCTGCCCGCCATAAATTGAAATGTCGGTCTTGCCGAGGTCGTCGGCGAGGATGAGCACGATATTGGGCGGATTGGTTGCATGCGTGGCGGGAGCGGAGGCCAGAAATTGCTGATGGAAATCGTTCTTTTGGGCGTCGGGATGGATGTCCCACTTGTCACTGCTGAGGGAGCAAGCCGACAGCAAGCCCATTGCCCAAATGATCAGGGCCAAGTACGCACTGTGTTGAAATCGCGTTTTCATCGTCGGGCAAATTGGCGATTTGTTTTGAGTGGACAAGCAATGGCGACGTGGAGCATCCACCTGTGGAATGCAAACCGTCTCTCATTTCCCAAACCGAACAAATCCGTAGATCTCAGACATCGAGACCGAAATGGACAATGATCGTATCTGAATTTCGCCTTCAAGACCCTCGATGCGTTCAAAATCCCACACGCCTTGCGCGTTGATGAAGCAGACATCCACCTGTGGCTTGTCTTGCTCCACGAGCATATACTCGCGCAACGTAGGGATCTGCATGTAACGAATCAATTTGCTCGTGCGGTCGATGTCGAGCGTGGAGGCCGAGAGGACTTCAACAATGACCTGCGGATTCTTGGCAATATTCGGGTTGGATGTGCTGAGTTCCAAATCGCCACAAGCAACGGTGAGATCAGGAAATACATAAGAATTGGCGAGGTCGATACCCACATGAAGGTCATTGGAATATACCCTGCAAGTATTGACATCCAGCTGTTTGCCAATGGCGATGCCGCAGTTCATCGTGATCAAACTGTGATTGGGGCTGCTGCCGGCCATATCATAGATCACGCCGTCCAGATATTCCGCCTTACCCTCAATGCTTTCAAGATAGGTGAAATATTCCTCGACGGTTGACTTCGCTTTTTTCTCTGCGTAACCCATGTTTCAAATTTACAAAAAGTCCAATACTCCTACAAATCATGCCCTACAACAACATCCCGCCAAGGCAGCATCCACATTATTCTCATCAAAAATTGCGTTCCTCCGCAAAATCGCCGAACTTCCCTCTCGAATTGGTAGGCAGACTAAACCTTTAGGATGAAGGTGGGTCTATTCGGAAGTGTTGTCTAATAGCGGGAATGAAAATTTGATATGAAATCGACCAAGATCCTAGCCTTGATGGCTGCTTTTTGCATTGCTAGCGTGGGAATGACACCTGCGCAATCGACCTTTACACGTGTGTTCCAGATCTTGCAAACGAATTGTGCTGGCTGTCATGGCGGTAGCAATCCAATTGCCTATGACTTGGGCACGACTGAGGCGCAAACGTATGCTGCCTTGGTGGGCGTGACGCCCCTCAATCCATCTGCTGCGGCCAAAGGCCACAAGCGTGTGGACCCCGGGCATCCCTACAACAGCTTTTTGCTCAAGAAGATCGGTGCCAACCTGGATGGGTATTTCAACCTAGACATGCCAGCCGAGGGCAATCCCATGCCGCAAGGTGGTGCGCCGTCGCTGAGCGCCTACGATGCTGAGATCATCCGTCAATGGATTCAAGCGGGTGCTCAGCAGACCGGCAATGTCGTGGACACCGCCCTCATCAAAACCTATTACACAAACGGTGGACAGCCTTTTGAGGCAGCTCCTCCAGCCCCTGCTCCAGGTACAGGATTTCAAGTGCGCCTAGGGCCACTCTTCCTGCCTACCCTCGGCAACACTGGCAACGAGATCGAGTATGTGAAGAAAGAGCAGCTCAAGTTGGATGCAGACAAGGAAGTCTATCGCATCACGGCCGACCTGAACCCGATGTCGCACCACTTTTTGCTGTTTATGTATGATGACTCGATCGCTGCGACACAGTACGATCAAGGCCTGAGGGTGGTGAATATTTTTAATGGCGCGACCGATGGCAGCAAACAGCTTCAAGGCTCGTGGCAGTTTGACCACACGGCAGACTTGCCTGCTGGCACGGCTTTCTATTATGACAAGCGCGATGTTTTGGACCTGAACTACCATTTGAAGAACTACAGTTCGACCGACATCTTGCCAGCCGACTTGTATGTGAATGTGTACACGCAGCCGCGTGGCTCGGGTGCCCGCGAGATGCGCGCCCAATTGGTGAACAACGGCGCCTTGTTTTTGCTGCCTGGTAGCAATACCGTAAACATGGAGGACACTTGGGGTGGCGATGACCGCGAAATCTGGCAGATTTCATCGCATACCCACAAGTTTGGCGCAGACTTCGACATCTACGTCCGCGACTCGACCAACGGTAACCTTGGCCCACAGATCTATGAGGGTTATTACAACCGCGATTACACCTTCAACCAAGGCTATTATGACTGGGCTCACCCTGCGATCAGGATTTTTGACTCCTTGTACACCGTGCATGCTAGCGAGGGACTGATCTTCAGGACCCGCTACGCGAATACCTCGGGCAACATTGTGACCTTCGGCCTCACGACCAATGACGAAATGCAGCTCTCCACATACTTGTATGTGAACAAGCATGAAGTCGTGTCGGTGGGTGGCATTCCTGCAGCCATTATCGATCCCTATCGTTTTGAGGTTTATCCCAATCCTTTGGAGGATGTGACGCATGTCGACTTTGGAGGCGTGCGCCGCTCAGGCAGCTATGCAATCATGGACATCAATGGCAAGACGATCGCCAATGGTGATTTCAAGCAGCGCACCGATTTCACGCTGCAACAGCCTGAACTCGCAGCAGGTGTGTACATGTTGCAGATCACGCTCGACAATGGCAAGGTCCTCAGCAAGAAGCTGATGGCACGCTAGTCTGGGTTGTCTCAGCAATGAAAAACGCCCGAGGGACTAGCTCTCTCGGGCGTTTTTGTTTTGGGGTATGCGGGAGCCTCAGTTCCAGTCGTCCAGCTTGTCTTCGACTTCGTAGGCGACGACTTTGCCATCTTTGCCGATGAGGCAGAAACTGCCACGACGCGGCCCCACGATGATCGCAACGGGTTTGAAATCGAGATCGACTTTCATTTCCAATGTGGGAGTCTCGCCACCGACAGCATAGACAAGTACTTGATCGTTGGAGTCGGGAGCATGCCGATCTGAGACCGTCATTGCAAACAAATTCCCCGGCAGGAAACACATCTCCCCGATGATTGAGCCAGAGAGTTTGAGCGTCTGCAATTGGAAGGGAGCGGTCAAATCCAGCAAATGCCAGGCTTGTGAATGGGTGGATATCGCGCATAAGCTTCGTGAACTGGACGCATGGCTCAGTGAAATGCCTTGTATCACGTCAGCAGCTGGAAATGTTTGCACGATCCCTTGTGAATCTATCAGCAACAGTGTTTCGTATTCGAAAGTCACAAGGTTGCCGCTTACCTCACACACCGGCTGAAATTCTGCATCGGAATGCATTTGGAAAAAACCGCCTTCTGGCGTTTTCAGATGCATTTCTGAGCGCAACTCACCAGCAGCGCTGTAGCGCTTCAAAGTCGTGTAGCTTCCGCCTGTGACCAAAGTAGAGATATCGCCGCCTGATCGCAAACAAATACCTAGCAACTGATTGAAATCATCCTGCAACCAATTGGGTGAGCTCACCTCCAATGCTGTCGAGAAGCGCTCATTGATGGGCAGGAATTTTTTGCTGAATGTCGCCTGCTCGCCTGCATACAGGTAGGCCGCGCCATCGTGGCCCCGTGGCGTGATGAGCGTGATGTCGACACCTTGCTCCAAATGTTCTGGCCAATGGTAATACTCGACATTCCCCTGAAAATTGAAACGCGCCAACCACAAATGATTGCCCTCGCGCCCGTAGGCGAGCATTTGCACACCGAGGGTCTTGCAACCCAACCATTCGATGTTTTTGTTGAGCTGCGGCACCTTCACAGGCTCCTTGCCCGGTTGTTTCAACCCCGAATTGAAGCGGCTCACGTCGCTGCCGACCATGTTGTCCTCTGGGATCAAGTGGTGCAGCAGCCCCAATTGGTTGTTGTCTCCGCGTGCGGATTTACTGCTGAGGATTTCGTATGCGATCGAGCGGGCCTTGGCACGCGCCTCGTCGGTTTCCAGCAAGTCCAGATTGACGACGACCGTCGACAAAAATGCGCTCTGCTTGGTCTCGGGCGTGTGTTGCGTGTACAGCATCTCAAGCTGTTGCGCCATGTCGATCTCGGGCAGGCGACAGACCGTCTGCAAATAACGCCTGAGACAGGCCACGTCTTGTTTGTTGTCGTGCCAGCCTTGCAGCATGGTCACGAGCGCACGGTCTTGTTGACCAAGCTTTTCCTGCATGAAGCGGCAGGCTTCGAGGTAATCGCCCTTGGCCATGGCGGCATCGACGCAACGCTCGTATTGCAATTCGGCTTTCGCCTTGTTGCCGATGGTTGCATAAAGATCACCCGCCTTTTCCCAGCGTTGCAATTCGATGTAAAGGTCAATGGCGTCGAGGATCAGCCCTCCTTTTTCGAGGCATTCGGCGGCTTTGTCGAGATTTTTGAGGTGCTCCTTGTAAATGGCGGCCGCCTCCCGGTACATTTTGCCTTGCTGCAAGACGTTGGCGGCGCCATTAAGATCATGGAGCAAGTGGGCGTAGATGTAGGCGGCTTTTTCAAAGTCGCCGCGTGCGATCGCCTCATTGGCTGCTTTGAGGTAGCGCTCCCGCAAGATTTGATAGCGGTTCGGCTCAATGTTCCAGGTGTTGCCACCGACACCACCGCCGATCCTTCCGAGATTAAAACGCGCGTCTTTTTCGCTGAGGCTGCCGCCTGCTGATCCC
The DNA here is from genome assembly GCA_031424495.1 of Bacteroidota bacterium. GTDB lineage: Bacteria > Bacteroidota > Bacteroidia > J057 > JADKCL01 > JADKCL01. The sequence continues at coordinate 14,818 of JANPHP010000327.1, forward strand.
ATGCCGCGCTTTTGGTAGGGATCGTCGAGCGGGATCGCATAACGCAGCGCTTGCTCAAAATCATTGTCAAACATGTCCAACAATTTGTCGAGGGCGCTGTCACGCTGCCCTTCCAAACTCTCTCGACCTCCGCCTGATCCACCACCTACTCCACCTCCGGCCTTGCCAGCCAACCAGCCTGCGAGCTTGGAAAGCGCCATAAATCCTTCGCCAGGAGGGCCTTCGCCTGTTGGCAACTGATCCATGATGCCATTGGTCATCGAGAGGCCGCCTTTGAATAAGCCCGCCATGAAGCGGCCAAAAGGGCTGTCGTCTTCCTCAGGTTTCTTCTTATCGGCAAGGTCGCTCAGCGGTTGCGGATCGATGCCATCCATCAGCTGGGCAAGGGCCTCTTCCATCGTGGGTTGAGGCACCTTGGCATCGTGCAGGGGTGGCATGGGCGCATTGCCGGGATGCGCGAGGTCCCAGGCGCGCGATTTTTCAGCACCAGCCTCCAGCAATTTGCCAAAATCGAGCTGCTCATTTGCCTCCCAACCCACCATACCGAGGCTGGGGTGCAGAAATTGCAGCGGAAAAAGCAGCAGACGATCCAGTTCAGCAGCGGAAATGACCGGCGTCAGCTCGGCTTGCAGGGGCAAAACCAGCCGATTTGCCAGCAGGTAGCAGGGTATCGCGGCCCCATTTTGCAGGTCGATTTTGTTGTCGGGAAATATCACCAAGAGTCCGGCAGGGCTGCGATCGGCGAGCGATTGCGGCACGACAAAGCACTTCAGGCGCTCGACAGCGACGCCCCAACGCTCCATTTCGGGTAGCCAATCCATGATTCCGCCCCCGCGCAAAAACGCTGCTTGCGCTTGGCCTTGGGCCTGTGGCTGATAGTTGAGCTGGACTTTCATGCGTTGCTGAGGATTCTTTGAAGGATTGGTTGCAGGTACTTTTGGGCGAATTCTTTGGCAGGCTTGCGCTGCGGATTGGAAACGCCGAGGAAATAGGCACTTCCGGTACAGTCACCATTGCTGGCCCATATCGCGGTCGGCGCGTCGAGGAGGAGCACGATTGTGATTTCGGGCAATTTGGGATCGCTGCTGCGCAAATGCAATAATCCGCGGGGATCGATATATCCAGTAGTGCCGTCTTTCCATTGCATGCGACGCAAGCGCAGTTTGGGATTGTCGGGAAATGGAATGCCTGCAAAAGCATCTTCTACGCGCACGGCAGTATTGAAGGCTGATGGCTTGGCACTTTCGAATTCAAACGTGAATTGTCCATCATTTCCCATTCGCAGTGATCGGCCCTCGACATTCAGCTCGCCATCTTGGCAGATGCGCACATATTTCACGCTTTGCAGCGTGCTGTAGCCAGGATTGATGACCTTTTTCATTTGGCTTGGACGAATGAACGTTTGCCCAGATTGATGGATAGCCCATTCTGGCTTGGTCAATGCTCCAAGCGGGGCAGGCAGATCGATGCCCGTGTTGCAGTTCCAGCACCGAAATTCCGTGTGCGGATTGGTAGAGCTGTAGGCGCTGTGATAATATACATTGCCTTCATGGAAATACAGGTAGCGGTTATTGGTCTGCAATGTGATGACCCACGACATTTGCCTTGCTAGATCATAGAGATGAACCTTGTACTCACTGCGTACACTCGACTTCACGGCAATCACGATATAATTCTCCTCAAAGAGCTGCATATCGGTTTCGCTGCCTTGCTCGATAAAGGGAAATAGCTCAATGCCACCCATTTGGCCTGATTGCCAATAGAGTGCACGGTCGTTTTCGGTGATGACGAGAAGGCGATTCGTTGAAAAAATCTTGGTGTTGCCGGGCTTTAAGCGGATGCTGTTGGCGGGAAAAAGCAGCGGCAATGGTTTTTCGCTGAAAAAAGCTGGCAAGTCGCCCTCCTCAATTTTGCGAGGCTTGTTGCGCTTGCTCGGCAAGCGAGACAGCAGATCGCGCAGGTCAAACTGACTCTCGGAGAGCACACGGCGATGGCCATTGAAAATCTCGATGAGTTTCATCTTGCCGTCGCGGGACACTGTCACGAGATAGTCGATTTGTGGCAGCAGTTCCTGCAATGCGCGGGCAAAGGCCATGTCGTCGAGCAGCTCGACACTGGTAACCAGGATCACCTCTTGGCTGCTCGTGGGCAGGGACTTGAGGCATTTCTCCAGGCCTTCGGCAGCGTGCAGGCTTGCGTCGAGGCGTTGCATCAGCTTCACGACGCCCTCGACATCGCTGAGGTCGGCATCGACATAGCGGTTGCCGCCCAGGGCGAAGGCCCGCAGCGTATTGCCGATGGGGTTGCGCTCTTGGCAGGCAAGTGCGGCCGAGATGGCGAATGCGCGGGTCATGCCCCAGAGTTTGATCGTCGTGTCGACGAGCACAATGCGCTCCTTCTCGATTTTGATCGGAGGCTCCTCGCGGCGCAGAAACAGCGCTTCATTGTTGGCGAGGCGGGCCATGAGGGTCGTGTCGTCGTTGGCGAGCTCGCTCAGGAGCAAGCGGTCGAAGTTGCCGCGGTTGGTGATGTCGCTGACGCCGCCGAGGGGCAAGTCGTTGCTGCCGCGCGCCTGCATGGGGATGTTGAGCGCGGCCACAATGTGGCGCGCGAGGGAGGCGAGTCCGCAGGTGCGCGGGTCTTGCATCAACTCGTTGAGGTAGTCGCTCGCCGGCTCATCTTGCGGCTGCAATTCTGAAATCTCGATCTCGGCAGGCGTGGGCAGCTCCTGAACACCTGTCAGCAGCGCCAGCACTAACTTTTCCACCGTAGGGTAATCAAGACTACAATCCTGCAATGGCTTGAGATCTCCGCTATAGGCATAGAAATTGCCCTGCCATGGCTGCAAGATCAGGGTGTCGAGCGAACCATTCTTGAAGTAAGTCAAGAGGTCGATGGGCGTGGGCTTATCTATTCTTTCTTTGGGAAAGACGAAATGCAGCAGGTGATGCATCCCTGGGCTTCGGCGATGCTCTTTTGGCAGGCAACGCACATGCCCAAGAAAGGCCCATACTTCCGAATAGAAATCTGATTCATAATTATCCCCATACTCAAATGGGGTTTTCTTCCCGAATTCGTCAGTGTCCACCCATCCGCTACTCAGTTCAAACTCACGGTAGTTGTCCTTGCAAGCGGCGATGATCACCACTAGCGACAAAAAAGGCGGCAGATGGCCTGGTTCGAAGAGCTCCAGGTATTTCTCCAGTTCCTCACGGAAACAGATGGTTTTTCCACGACCATCCTCCAAGACGCGGCCACCATCGCCCCACCGCCAGAAATGACCGAGCGGGGCCTGAAAGTAGGCCGCCATTTGCTTCATATTTTCGTCTGCATTCACGTCGATACCGTTGCTTTTGTTTGTCGAATGCCGCTGCGGGTGGCTTGTACAAAATTGCTTTTCGGGATGCGCTCCCATCCTCCATCCGCATGCAAAATGATGAAATGTATCTCTTCGGGATCGCGCTGCTTGCGGATCGTGCTTGCGAGCATGCCGTATTTCAATTGCCTGCCCGCAGGCAACCAGAGACCATTGCAATCCCAGAGGGCCTGCCCCGGCAAGGTGGGCAAAGGGTCGCCGATCACAAGCACATCGCCTCCCGCCGCAACGGCAAAATGCAAGGCTTGAATACGCACTTCGGCGGCATCTTCAACCCAAGCTTGGAGGTGATCAAGAGTGCAAATGAGCGCCCGCTCCTCCACCATTTTTTCACCAGAAACCAATTCCACTAAAATAGTTTCTGCCAAAATGCCTCCATAAGCCGCCAATGGCATCTCGGGAACTACAAATTCAGCAATTGGTTTCCAAGGCAAAGATGGCAAATAGGCAAGGGGTGTCATCGCGCCGGGCAGGAAAAGCAAGTTGTCCGCGCCGAGCTGATAACGCTCCAAAGCCGGCAATTTCATGAAGGTTCCCTCCGATTCCGCCACCAATGGAATGCCACGCAACCACAGGCGCTCGCCTTGCTGCCCGACCATCAAATGGGGCATGCAACGCAAGGCGCCGAGCAAGGCACGGTCAGCGTTGGACAAGACGATCACCTGCTCGTTCATGCGCTTTTGAGGATTTTTTCCCAGAGTGCGTTGATGGGTTTTTGCACGTAAATGCGTTGCGTGTCGTTCACGATCCACTCGGCGCGGCCGTTGAGGTAGCGCAGGCGGTCTTTGATGAGCGACTTGTCGGCGATCGAGGTGGCGGGCTGATCCCACTGCTCGGCCATTTGGGTGATCTCGCGGTAGATTTCCTCTGCGTCGGGTGCGGCGCTGAGGTTGGCGCGGGGGTGCTGATTGTGTTTTTCAGGGTCGGCCTCCACGGCGGCATGCACGATGCTGCCGATGACTTCGCGCTGTTCGTGAGTGTCCCAGATGTAGCGCAGCACCCACATATCGCTCTGAATCACATGCTTGCGCTTGCAGATCAGCGCACTCGCTGCCATGAGGCGCTGCAATTTCACCGCGCGGCGGTCGCTCACAGCGAGTCCCGAATTCCGCAATTTTTGGATGAGGCTGATGTAGGCTGGGCGAACGCCGGCAAGCTCGACTTCGGCTATCATGCCTTGCATTTCCTTGATCTCGGCGGCCGAGATGCTGGGTGCCTCCAAGCCATTGCGCTGCTCAAGGAGCCAACCTGCATTGAGGACTTTTTCAAGGTCGGCAGGATCGACATTGGCGCACTCAGCGCGGATGAGGAAGCGGTCGAAGAGGGCTTGCAAGCTCTCGTCTTCGGGCAGGTGATTGCTCGCGCCCACGATCATGAGCGCAGGCAGGGCGCGCGTCTCGCGGCCGCGCCGAAACACCCGCTCATTCAACACCATCAACAAGCTATTTAAGATGGCAGAATTCGCATTGAGCAACTCGTCAAGGAAGATTAGATTCGCCTCGGGCAGCATGCCTTCGGTATTGGTGACGAGGTCGCCCTCGCGCAGGCGACGGATGTCGAATGGGCCAAAAAGCTCGTTGGGTTCGGTGAAGCGCGTGAGGAGGTATTCGAAGGTCTTGCCTTCGATCAAGCCGCCGAGGGCGTGGACCATGGCGCTTTTGGCGGTGCCGGGAGGGCCGAGCAAAAAGAGGTTTTCGCGACCAACGAGGCAAATGCCCATGAGGTCGATGATGTCGTCTTTGCCGACAAAAGTGGCCTTGAGGTAGCGCAAGACAGCATTCAGCTTGTCGATGAGCGGCATCTCAGTGTTCAATTGATCTTGCATTGTCTATTTCTTCAGCATTAAGGGGTTCAAAATCGGGCCAAAGGCGCTTTGCGTGCGCGCCCAGGGCGGCTTGGAGATGCAGGTTGGCGACGGGCTGCCGCGAGCGCTTGCGGTCCATGGCTGCGAGGATGCGGTCGGCGTAAGCCAACTTCAAAGAGGGATGATCGATGGCAAATTCCGCTGCATGCTGGATGCCGATGGTGGAAAACGGCCACATTTCGGCGTTTTTGGTCATATCAGTGACGAGCGGATCGGTGGGCGACAGGCCCTTAGCGAGGTTGAAAACGGTGGGCATGTAGCGCAGACAGAGGTCGGCGCTGTAGGCGGCTGCGGCATCGATGGGCCGATCGTAGGCCTTCAGGTGATCCTGCATCAGCTCCTCGCCCAGGTTGCGCACCATCACAAATTGCAGGGCGCGGCAGAGGTATTGGGCAGCCCAAACCGCTGCCCGTGCATCAAAATCGGGCGCTTGCAGGGGCATGTTCATCGCATCCCAGCGATGGTATTTTTCCAGCAAATCCCCTGTCGCCGTCAGATCTTCCATTCCAAATGGCACCAAAACGGGGCTCAGCACCACGCTGCCCGCTTGGAGCAATTGCGTCACAAAGCCAACCAATGTCATCGCGGCTTGCGGTGGAGCGTTTTGAGGGCCGTCATTCATGGAATAAAGCTATCGATTTTTAGGTTGTGTAAGTAGCCGGATGGTGGTGAGACAGCCGATTTGTTGGGAGCAAATTTAGGAAAATTCGAGACGGGAATATTGCCATTCGCGCTTTTGTTCAGGCTGCTGGGACTGCATTCCTAGCGGATGGCTGCGGGAGGTATTGAATTTTGACGGCGAGTCGCGAGCGGCTCAGGGCTCTCGCAAGCCTAGTTTTTTGTACACAAAAGGCAGCGAATCGATGGCATCCTTGCCGGGATAGATCATCGGTGCTCCTGCGAGGCAGGGCATGGGCTCTAGCTGCAGGTCAAATGATCACCGGCATGTAATACACCCAAACCATCCAAAAGGTCAGCAGCATCGACCCAATCGTGCCCAGAAGGAACAGCGATATGCGCAAGCGGTACAATCCAATGCCGCCCCGCAAATAATGCTGATCGGCCATCTCCACCCAAAACCCGAGCAGGTAGAAGAGGTTCGCAAACAATCCGTAAGCGATCAACCCGACCACTTCTCCAAATCCAAATTTTGGCGCAAAAAAAAGCAACGCAGCCCCACCTACGAGGCCGATCGCAAGGTTATAAATCCACCGCATGCGTTCCCACCAAGCAAAAGATTCCTTGAACTGAAACGGTGGATGGCCTTCAAACGCTTGCTCGGGTTCCAGGGCTAGTCTTTCGTAGTCATCGATTTCCATGGGGGAATTTAGGTTTTTCTTTTGAATCGGTTGACTTTGGCTTTTGCCACCAAGGCACCAAGTTGACGCGCTTACTGCGTGGCAAAACTTCAGCTGCATTCCCGGCTACACGCACCTACAAAACTCAAATCGCAATACCGAGGAATCCGCTTTTCATGGCGACGTAGGCGATTCTGCCTTCGGGATCAATGGCTAGATCCTGTGCAATGGCCGGCAAATCCCATTGCCTTTGAATCTGTGAATCGACGATTTGCGCAAGGATTCTTCCTGAAGCGACATTCAAAACATCCTCAAAAAATTGGGCGCCAGAGCGCTTGTCCTCTACTTCCTCCTTCGTGTCCAAGACGCGATGAGGCAGTTGGCTTACTTTTTTGAAAGACGTGGCAGTCACGGAATAGGTGATGACCTCGTTGATGGCCACATCGATCAATTGGTCTCTGCCCGGACGCCAAACCAAAACATCCCGGTGGTAACGCAAGCTGCCATCGAAACGATGCAGGAATCGCAGTTTCAAATTGGGCCAATCGATCGCATGAACAAGAAAATAGTGGTCCTGATCGGTATTTGAATGCACCACCTAGGACTCGTCATCATTGCAAGCGAGAAAATCAGCAAAATCGTTGGGTTCCATGCCTTCTTCGAATGCCGGCGTGAGCACTCCAGATCGAAGGTCAATGAAAAAGTAGGGATTGTGGCCCCCTCCAGCCAATACAACTTGATGCCGCAGCAGATAAAACGCATCCCAGACGTAATCGACCTTTTCCATCGGCAACTCAAATTCCTGCAACAGGTCGATCATGTACCAAGACCGAATTTGAACCAACTGCTCATTGACAACGAGCACAATGAATCGTTCGTCGTCAGCTGTACCAGTTTAATTCTTGCCTGAAAGCTTACCTCTTGCACCAGCTTGCAGTCCCCGTCACAAATATCCCAACATTGCAACACGTTGTCATGCGTCAGGACAAGCACTTCCTGCATCGTGGCTGAATGCAGGATTTGGACGAAGTGGAACTGCGGCGCAGTGGCATCGTTGTTGCAAGATAAGGGGAATCGCAATTTGATCGACTTGCAGCGAGGGGCCCAAACCTGTGACTTTTGCAAATCATCGCTGGAGTTCTGTTATGATTCCGAGCCTGATTGCCACCAATTTTGCACCGCTGGAGAATGCATTCGTTGCTCCACACAAAATTCAGATGATGAAAAACATGAAATACGTATTCTTCTTCCTCCTTGCAGCCTCGCTTTCGATGTTGGGCTGTAAAAAAGATCAGATCATTCCCGTGCAAACCATTGGGCAAACCACGATTGCGCTGGGCAGCAATTCAACGTTGGCGGTGCTTGCCGGCACTGCCGTCACAAGTACGGGTGCAACCGTGATCACGGGTGATTTGGGTCTGAGCCCGGGTTCGTCTGTTGGCGGATTTCCTCCCGCAATCTTGAACGGCGTACTGCATATCAATGACGTCGTCGCAACACAAGCAAAATTGGATTTGACCGCAGCGTACAATGATGCCGCTGGACGCACAAGTACCCAAATTGTGACCTTATCAGGCAATCTCGGCGGACTCACGCTCACACCGGGGCTTTACAAGTCCACCTCTTCCCTATCCATTTCATCCGACGACTTGACTTTTGATGCGCAGGGCGATGCCAATGCGGTGTTCATCATCCAAATTGCATCTTCGCTCACGACCACATCGGGCAGGAAGGTGATCCTCGCAGGTTCCGCAAAGGCCTCCAATATCTTTTGGCAGGTCGGAAGTTCGGCAACATTTGGCACAACCTCTGTCTTCAAAGGCACCGTGATGGCCATGCAATCGATCACCTTCAACACCGGCGCATCCTTGGATGGTCGCGCACTTGCAAGAACAGGTACAATTACCTTGGCCGGCAATACGATTGTGGCGAACTGATCGCGACAGGAGCATTTCCACACCAGAAAATGCAGCATTCATCCATTGGGATTTTCCTCAGTGGGTGAATGCTGTTTTTGTTGGGTACCCAATCAGTCTTCGATTCGCCTGAGAATTTCTTCAAATCCTTGCAATTCCTGGCCTTCGAGCAGCTCTAGCAAGGCACCGCCTTCGGCTGTGTTCAGGCAAGAGAAATCCAGGGCACAACAACCCATTCAAGCCAAGCCACCGGATTGCTGCGACTCATTCACGCACCACCTTCATGGTCGTCAACTTGCCTCCATCGCCACGCAAACGCAGGAAATACATACCCGCTTGTGCAGGCAGCGTGAGTTCGATGCGCTCGGCATAGACAAAATTTTCATGGTGTACCACCGTGCCCAGCATGTTCACTACCTCAACTTGTAGATTGCGTTGCAGGTCGCCCAATGCGATGTGCAAGGTACCGCTGTGATTAGGATTGGGGTAGGCACGTGCCGACAAAGTTGGCTGTTGTGCATCGGGCTGCGCAACAACAAACGGGAATGCGATGCATGCACTGGTGTCGACGCAGGCCCCTTCCGTGACGATGACTGCATAGTGGCCGGCACTGAAAAGGGTGATGGACTGATTGGTTTCCCCAGAGATTGGTGCATTACTGTTGTCACAGTCCAGCCATTGATAGCTCGCATTGGCGGCACTTGCCCGCAATCCATTGGTGATGTAGGTGACGGCAGTATTGGGCGCGTTGATCGAGCTCGTGATGGTGTTGGAAACAACATTCGTCAATACCGGTGCATTGTAATCAAAATAGATTGCTGCCCCTGCGCCGATTCCTGTGCCTATGGGCAACTGCGGAAGGGGCTTGATCTCGAAAACCACATATCCATGACTTGCAGCTTCATCTGTGGTACTGTCAGGCAGGTGGATGTTGTCGAAAATGAAGTTCAAGCTACCCGCCAATCCAATCTCGGTGCGCAGGGGCAAATGGCTGCCTCCGACGAGATGCAAGGTGTTCACATCCAAATATGGACTTAACATAGCTTGCACCCTGATATTGATGGCATCTGCGTTGCCTACATTTTGGAACCGAATGAAATAGGTCAATGTCTGGTCTGAAGTAATGTAGTTGCTGTTGCAAGCGCCCTGCGGAAATACCCTAATATCATTGGGGTCAAACGCACCTACGATCGACTCGCAATCATGGAAGGCATTGTTGCTTGGATTAAAATCCATGGATTGCGGCAAGATCAGCAGGTCTGAGCAGACGAGATTGCCCGTCGCATTGGTGTCAAGCACGACGGTGACATCCGAGAGGAAATGTGGTGAAAAATAGTCGATCGATCCTAGATTCCAAGAAATTGTCTGCCCGGAAATGGAGGTCGGGCTTGGGTTTGACGACAAAAAAGTGAGTTGACTGTCGAGTGTGAGGCTCAGATCTGCATTGGTCGCGAGGCAACCATCATTCAATGCCTCAATCTGCATTGTTTGGGAAACGCCCTGCCTGAAATGCGAGGCGACAATATACCCTTTCAGATCATAAGCCGTTTGGCTCACAGGTGCCTCCATGATGAGGCTGCGTACATCGGTACAACCCGCAGCATCGGTCGCCGTCACTTGATAGTACCCCGTGCTATCCAGCACGATTGCCTGCAAGTTGCTGATTGGAGTTGTGGACCATTGATAGCTGTAGGGCGGCGTACCATTGCTCATTTGCGCAGCGGCATAACCCAGTGTGCCACATCCAATATTCCGCACACTATCTAGGGTCATGACCACCGATGCGCATGGCCCTTCGAGCCATTTGAAAACAGATCCCGCAACCCCGGCGAGCCATTGGTTGGGCGGGAGCGGCGCTGCTTGGAAGGCATTGTAAAAATTGCCGCCACCCACGACATTCCCTGTGGGGAAGGCAGCAAGGTCTTCGATTTGGTGACCGCCATAAATCATCTGAAATCCAGCCCAGACATAATTTCCGTTCACATCCAATTTTGAGATCATTGACCCCATCTGCAGGTGCATATTCACGCCGGGTCCAAGATCGACGTCACAATCGCCAGCAATGTCAGCAGCATAATAGACCTCCCCTAGCCCATTCACATCCATTGCACTGATCTGGGAATAGGCATCGGCATCCATGGCGCGTGCCCAGATATAATTGCCCGCGCCATCCAACTTGACCAAAAATCCTTGCAGGTTGCTTGCCGAAAAGGTTTGTGCCCCTCCGGGAGATGGGTCAAAGTCCATTGTCCCACCTGCAAAGCCCCCTACGACCACAATATCCCCAGTGGGAGTGGTTTCGATGGCAGAGGGAAAGCAATATCCTGAACCTAGAAATTGTGTCCCCCAGAGCAAGTTGCCGTTTGCATCCAATTTGCAAAGGAAGTTTCCCGCGAAGGTGTTGGAGATGAGTTGCACCACACCTGGGCCTGGATCGACATCGATGGAATCGGAATATCTTCCAGCAATGTAGATATCGCCCGATGGACTAGTGCATACGGAAGTCCAATCATCGTTTTTGGCGCCTGAAAACTGTTTTGCCCATACAAAATCTCCCTGCGTATCCAATTTCACCACATAAGCATCTCTCCAAGCATTCACGGATGTATAACTCGCCACTGCAACTCCCGGATCCAAGTCCACAGTGCCAAAAAAGCTCCCACTCATATAGACGTCACCTTGCGCATTCACTGCGAGTGGGTTGTCGACCTCCTGCAATCCGTAGCCAGGAAATACCTTGACATAATGCAAGTATCCATAAGGCCCATATCTTGCGACAAAACGCGCCTCCAAACTGCCGCTGGAATAATTGGCGATTCCGCCTTGCATGAGATCAAAATCAGCCGTGCCATAGAGGTAGCCGGTTACATAGATGCGTCCTAAGCCATCCACAGCCACTTGCCAGATCCGCACATCGCTCGTCGGCGCTTCAATCGCCCCTGTCCAGACCACGTTTCCCAAAGAATCCTGCTTGGTCACATACGCCCCGTTGCCTGTCGCGATACGCACACCCGTGATGCTGGGGTCGATATCGCCGCCGCCACTGTAGTTCCCAACGGTAATCACATTCCCTCCGAAATCGATATCGTGTGACATGCTCAGCATCGACCCCGTGAATTGCCCTACCCAATCCAACGAAAGCTGTTGAGCCATGGACGATTGAAAAGCAAAAACGAGCAAAAACATCAACACAATACGATTTCTCATATTTGGCAAAAATTCAATTGAGAAAAGACCTTGGTGGAAATGGCAGATCAAAAAAATAGAGCTGTATAAATAGGAAAACCTATTGGGGCGATCAGAAAGTGCTTTCTCACTTCTTCTCAAATCCCTTCGTAGTAAACGTATGAAAAATCTACCGGATGGCCAAACGTATTGCCGGATGTGATCTCAGGATGATCGCCCCATATTCCATAAGAGTAGCGGAACGACGAGGCGGCAGTTTGCATCCTCGCAATAGGGTTCCAATTTTCAGAAGCTTGAGGATTGGCCACGGAGATGATTTCATCCAAAGTTGGAATGTGCCAAGTCTATTGGAATCCAAGACAAATGGTTGGGTTAGGTGTATAACGGAATCTCTAATTACCCAGTAGACAAGGCGCCCTGATTTTTTGGGTCGATGTTTACTCTTGCAAATGAGGCGATTAACAGATCAGGGCAACGCAGCAAGCGCAAGCGCAGCTTGTGATGGCCCGCTTGAGGTGCCCATAAGAAGGTCATGAATTTGGAGCAAGTGAGCATCTATCCCTCCCAATGGGAATGCTCACCCCAGCGCCACAATCCCCGGCAATTCCTTGCCTTCGAGCAGCTCCAGGAGGGCACCGCCCCCGGTGGAGACGTAGCTGACCTCATCATCCAAGCCAGCGTGCTTCACCGCCGCCGCCGAGTCACCTCCGCCTACGAGCGTGAAGGCGCCGGCTGCTGTCGCCTCGGCGAGGGCCTTGGCCACCGCGATCGTGCCTTGCGCAAAGGGCTCCATCTCAAAGACGCCCATCGGGCCGTTCCACAAGATGGTCTTGCTGTCCATGATGATGTCGTAAAACACCTTGAAGGTCTCGGGACCGATGTCCAAGCCCATCATGTCTTTGGGTATCTGATTGTTTTGCACGATGGCCGTCTTGGCGTCCACCGCAAACTTGTCGGCGACGACACTGTCGACGGGAATGATGATCGTGACATTTTTGCCGCGTGCTGCCTTCAAGATGGCTGCTGCGAGGGGCACCTTGTCGAGCTCGACGAGGGAGTTGCCGACCTCGTGGCCTTTGGCTTTGAGGAAGGTGTAGGCCATGCCGCCGCCGATGAGCAGGTTGTCGACCTTGTCGAGCAGGCGTTGAATCATTTGGATCTTGTCGCTCACCTTGGCACCGCCCATGATGGCGGTAAATGGGCGCTCGGGATTGTCCATGACCTTGTGGGCCGTCTCGACCTCGCGGGCCATGAGGAAACCTGCGTATTTTTCCTTGAAGAATTGCGCAATCACCGATGTGCTTGCATGGGCGCGGTGCGCGGCGCCAAAGGCGTCGTTCACATAATAGTCGCCATGCTTGCTGAGTTTCTCTGCAAAGGCGACGTCGCCCTTTTCTTCCTCGTCGTAGTAGCGCAGGTTTTCGAGCAGCAGCACCTCGCCTGGCTTGAGCGCAGCCGAGGCCGCAAATGCCGCATCGCTGATGCAATCATCTGCAAACTGCACGGGGCGACCGAGCAATTTGCTCAGGTGGTCGACCACGCGCTTGAGGGTATTGGGCTCGCGGCCTTCCTTTTTGGGGCGGCCCATGTGCGACATGAGCACCACGGAACCACCGCCATCCAAGATGAAATTGATCGTGGGCAATGCACCCGCGATGCGAATGTCGTCGGTGATGTTACCAGCGTCGTCCAGCGGCACGTTGAAGTCTACGCGCACAAGGGCGCGGCGGCCTTCGGGATTACATATTGAAGTCGCTAAAATGCGTAAAGCAGGTATGGAGATTGTGATGATAGGCCA